>NZ_JFWP02000007.1:0-211560 GCF_000588715.1 Acinetobacter sp. 1000160
ACTTTATTACCTGCATTGATGCCGTCTTTAGTGATGCTTGCACCATCTTTGATGGTTAAACCGTTGTTGTTCAATACGCTGTCGCCAGTGGTGATGCTGTCAAACTTCGCATCTTTCAACAATTCGATCTTGATGCCATCTGCCGTTGTACGGGTAATGACATTTTCACCGCTAGTCTTGTCTTCTGCTGTTGCAGCATCCGCTCCACCTACGATGTTGAGCTTGTCACCCAACTTACGATGAACGTCTTTACCTGCATTGCCAGCAAAGTTGAGACCTTTATTGGTTAGGTCATTGACACCATTGGTCACCTTGTCATCGACTGACTTGATCGCATCATTGATGTTGTTTTTACCTGTGCCACCAATGTTATTCGTGGTAATGCTACCATCCGGATTCACCGTGGTGTTACCACCGATGCTGTTCTTGATGCTGTCAGAAATATGCTTGATCTGACCGCCATTCACGGCATCTTTAGAGCCATTGGCAATTGAACCATCAGCAACATTGGTAATGACTTTATTACCTGCATTGATGCCATCTTTAGTGATGCTTGGGCCATCTTTGATGGTTAAGCCATTGTTGTTCAATACGCTGTCGCCAGTCGTTACACTGTCTAAGGTCAGGTCTTTCTTTGTCGATACTTCGTAGTTGGTACTGCCATCTTTATTGGTCGTTTCTTTAACAACAATGTTGTCGCCTTCAGTCACTGTGGTTTTCGCTTTGGTTGCTGCGTCTTTCACATTGCTGATTGCATCATTGATGTTGTTTTTGCCTGTACCACCAATGTTATTCGTGCTGATACTACCATCCGGATTAACCATGGTGTTACCACCGATACTGTTCTTGATGCTGTCAGAAATATGCTTGATCTGACCGCCATTCACGGCATCTTTAGAGCCATTGGCAATTGAACCATCAGCAACATTGGTAATGACTTTATTACCTGCATTGATGCCGTCTTTAGTGATGCTTGCACCATCTTTGATGGTTAAACCGTTGTTGTTCAATACGCTGTCGCCAGTGGTAATACTGTCGAACTTCGCATCTTTCAACAATTCGATCTTGATGCCATCTGCTGTGGTACGGGTAATGACGTTTTCACCGCTAGTCTTGTCTTCTGCTGTTGCAGCATCCGCTCCACCTACAATGTTGAGCTTGCCACCCAAGTTACGATGAACATCTGCACCTGCATTACCAGCAAAGTTCAAGCCCTTGTTTTGCAACTCGGTCTTGGTGTTGTCAATCTTGCTGTTTAGCTCAGTCATTGATCGTGTTATTTAACTCAGTTTTAGTATCAGTAATCTGAGTGGTTAACTGATCTTTGGTATCTGTGATACGGTTACCCAAGTCTTTTTTAGCATCCTCTAACTTGTTGTTGGTATCAGTAATCTTGTTATCCAGACCATCTTTGGTTTTGGTTAACTGGTCAACATTGACTGCATCTTTACCATTAACACCATCAGCAACGTTGGTAATAACTTTATTACCTGCATTGATGCCATCTTTAGTGATGCTTGGGCCATCTTTGATGGTTAAGCCATTGTTGTTGAGTACGCTGTCGCCAGTGGTGATGCTGTCGAATTTCGCGTCTTTCAACAATTCGATCTTGATGCCATCTGCTGTGGTACGGGTAATGACGTTTTCACCGCTAGTCTTGTCTTCTGCTGTTGCAGCATCAGCACCACCCACGATGTTGAGCTTGTCACCCAAGTTACGATGAACGTCTGCACCTGCATTGCCAGCAAAGTTCAAGCCCTTGTTTTGCAACTCGGTCTTGGTGTTGTCAATCTTGCTGTTTAGCTCGGTCTTGGTGTTATTGATCGTGTTATTTAACTCAGTTTTAGTATCAGTAATCTGGGTGGTTAACTGATCTTTGGTATCCGTGATCTGGTTACCCAAGTCTTTTTTAGCATCATCTAACTTGTTGTTGGTATCGGTAATCTTGTTATCCAGACCATCTTTGGTTTTGGTTAACTGGTCAACATTGACTGCATCTTTACCATTTACACCATCAGCAACGTTAGTAATAACTTTATTACCTGCATTGATGCCGTCTTTAGTGATGCTTGCGCCATCTTTGATGGTCAAGCCATTGTTGTTGAGTACGCTGTCGCCAGTGGTAATGCTGTCGAACTTCGCATCTTTCAACAATTCGATCTTGATGCCATCTTCAGTCGTACGGGTAATGACATTTTCACCGCTGGTCTTGTCTTCTGCTGTTGCAGCATCAGCACCGCCCACGATATTGAGCTTGTCACCCAAATTACGGTGAACGTCTGCACCTGCATTACCAGCAAAGTTCAAGCCCTTGTTTTGCAACTCGGTCTTGGTGTTGTCAATCTTGCTGTTTAGCTCAGTTTTAGTATTGTTAATTTGATTACCTAAATCTGTTTTAGCATCATTCAGATTTTTATTGGTATCTGCAATTTGATTGCCCAAATCAGTTTTGGTGTTATCAATTTTCTGATCCAGATTGGTAATGTTTTGCGCATTCTCATTCACACGAGCATCAACATGTTTAAGCTGACGAACAGTCACGGCATCTGAATCAGCAGCACCATCTTCAACATTGGTGATACGGCGCTCTTTACCCGCAGAACCAACAGAGATCACACCATTTGACATTGATGCATCACGATTTGTGAGGAATGAGTTACCTGTTGCTTCTGTCGCAACTGCATCTTGTCCTAATGCCACACTGTTTTCTGCTTCAACCCGGCTACGTGCACCTAATGCAACACCACCGACAACCAGAGATTGCGCACCTTGACCAACAGCAACTGCATTTTCCTGATCAGCTAAAGCACCGCCACCAATTGCAGCAGCGTTTTTGCCTGTCGCCTTGGCACCGCCACCAATCGCAGCAGCATTTTCATTGCTTGCTTCAGCACCTTTACCTACCGCAGCAGCACTATCACCCGTTGCTTTGGCATTGCTACCGATTGCAGCTGCACCATTACCTGTTGCAGTCGCACCTTCACCAGGTTTATTACCCGAACCAATTGCAGTTGAATTGGTCCCAGACGCAAGTGAGTTAATCCCCATTGCCGATGCGCCATCGCCTGTCGCCTGAGCGACCGCACCAAATGCAGCAGCACCTTTACCTGATGCATTTGACATCACACCAAAGGCAGCCGATGCATCACCTGTTGCCTTAGAAGTCATACCAAAAGCTGATGAAAAGGCACCTGTAGCTACGGCCTGAGTACCGACTGCGGTTGAGCCGTGATTCGCCTCAGTGGTTGGATAATGACCCGCTTTTAAAGTTCCACCTGTAATATCAGTATAGGTTTTACTTAATTCGGCATCTCGTGCAATTTTGTCGACATCATCACCGCCAATCGCAACAGATGAGTTACCTCGTGCAATAACATCTGCGCCAATCGCAACTGACTGGTCACCAATCGCTTTGGTCTGATCACCGATTGCAATCGATTGATTGCTATCTACACCATCCACACCCTTCGTCGAAGAGCCTCGGCCCATGGCAACATCACCACGACCAACAGTATTTGATCCCGAGCCCATTGCAATAGAACCTGATCCTGTTGCTCTAGCACTACTACCCAAAGCCATCGCCTCACGTGCATTGGTGCTTGCATTCACCCCTACTGCTATAGAGTTAAGTCCCTTCGCACCATCATTTTCATAGTTGCCACCTTGCATGCCATTGTCATTGACACTGACATAATGGGTACGTGCAGCTTTTAACTGACCAACCGTTGCGGCATCAGAATCAGCTGCGCCATCTGCAACATTTTGAATACGACGCTCAGCACCCACATCCCCTACAGACAAAACACCTGTTGGTGCAGCTTGTTTGGTTAGGAAACTTTCACCAGTCGCTTGAGTCGCTTTTGAATCTTTACCTAAAGCAATACTGTTTTCAGCTTCTGAACGTGCGCCCTTACCAATTGCAACACCACCATCAAAAGTAGCTTCTGCCTGGTCACCAATTACAACAGCTTCATCTTTATTGGCTTTTGCGCCCGTACCAATCGCAACTGATTTTTTACCAGTTGATGCCGAGAATGCACCAATTGCCAAAGAGTTTTCTTGTGTTGCAACCGCACCACCACCAAATGCAATCGAATCTTTACCTGTCGCCTTGGTTGCCATGTTTGGCTGATAGGATGCGCCTGCCTGACCTGCGACAGAACCTGCATTTTCAATATCTGGAGAACCAATGGCAATTGAACGGTAACCTTCTGCAGTTGCAGAGTGACCAATCGCTAAAGAACCTTTACCTGTTGCGGCTGCCACATTACCAATTGCCTGCGAAAAGTCTCCAGTTGCTGCTGACTGACGGCCAATCGAAAGCGCAGTATTCCCTTTCGATAAAGCCCCTGTTCCGATTGCAACGCCGGCAATATCGGTCGTGGTTGCATAAGAACCGATTGCCGTACCTAAACCTTTTTCAGTGGTCGCACCTGTACCCAAGGCAATTGAACCGCCTTGTTTCATTGTTCCTGCAAAAGCGCCTGTTGAATTGTTATATGGATTTTGGCGGTTTGCGATATTGGTACTGGTAAAGTCTTGTGTCTTAGCACCACAACCAATGGCAACATCTTTACCATTGGCAGTACTCGCCATGCCCTCATTACATGTTCCTGAAATTGAGGTACCCGAACCAGTTCCCCCACCAATCCCACTTGCAGCAAACGCAGCAGGAGAAAAACTGATCGCCCCGACCAATACTGCAGCAGTTAAATTTGAAATTTTAGATTTAGTTTTGGTTTTACTTTTTGCCAGTTCAGAGGTTGCAACCCATGCGCCAATAGATGCATTCCAAACCACTTTATACACTTTGTTCATAAAATTCTCAGATGTTTACTACAGTTATTGATGGTCTAAAAATGCAAATGAGCATTTTTAGTTTCGATGCCGAAAAAGAGCCGCGGATGCTAATAAAACCGAGTAAATTGGTAAAGATACAGTGAACACTTTTTGATAAAATGTGAGACTTATTTCTCATATTATTAAAAAATCATGTAAAATAAATCCATGATTTAACTACAAAAATAATTTTATGTTTTCTTTTGTTTTCGTTTTGTTTCTTTTTACAAATAAAATGAAAAGTAGAGCAAAAACTCCATAAAACAAAGCAAAATAATATTCAATACCTTTAATTATCATTGATTATTGAAATAAGTAATCAAAAAACCATTTATTAGCTGGAATAAAAATAACCATAACACTATCAATTTTTACTTATAAATTCCAAAACACTGGGTTTTAGATATTGTTTGCTAAATCGAGTATGATTCTCTTATCAAAAATATTGCTGCAATCTTATGGGCCAAGATTTAAAATTATTAAGAAAACAGCTACGCGTTAAAAGAAGACAACTCTCCTTTTATCAACAAAGGCAAGCTGAACAGCAGGTTTTGATTCAGCTCAGAAAGTCAGTCCCTTTTCAAACATCAAGAAAAATCGGGCTGTATTTACATGCCTTTGGTGAAATTCATACTCACAAAATTCTAAAACTCTGTTTTCAACATGGAAAACAGGTTTATTTACCCATGATCTGTAATATGAACCTGCAACTGGTCTGGGTACGGGTGCATTCAAAGCAATATCTTAATCAACGCTTTTCACACCATCCGCTAGGGATGAAGGAACCCATGGCAAATCGCGGCCACCATGTTTCCCGACTCGATCTACTACTTATGCCTTTGCTGGCCTGTGATTATCGGGGAACACGTATCGGCATGGGAGGTGGTTTTTATGACCGGACTCTAGCCAGTGCTCAACAGCGTCCTTATCGTCTTGGCCTGGCCCATGACTTCCAATATATACAACAACCTTTATTACGGGAGAAATGGGATCAACCTCTAGATGGATTACTTACACCTAAAAAATTCTATTTTTTCAAGCGCTAACTCGCACTTTTTGTTATCACGGCCCTAAATCTTGAGTAATTTAGTCTTTTTTTTATATTTTCTAAGTAAAAACCCTTGTAATTTTTAAAATGCACATCACTATAAAAAACATGGCAACACCGTTGTCACTCATTAGGAGTGCCCATGTCTGAATATATTTTAAATAATGAAACAAGCTTAGAGCCACAGGTTCCAAGTGTATTACCACTATTAGCGTTACGTGATGTTGTGGTGTATCCGCACATGCAAATTGCGCTATTCGTGGGTCGTGAAAAATCGATCAATGCAGTGGATGTGGCTCGTAACAGTGACAATTTAGTATTTGTAGTTGCGCAAAAAGATTCGCTTACAGAAGAAATTGATCACGATAATCTCTATCAATATGGAACTGTGGCCAAAATCGTACAGGTTGTTAATCATGAAAATGATGAAAACTGCATTAAAGTACTGATCGAAGGCCTACACCGTTCTAAGTTAGAACGCATTATTGATGGTGAAGAATACTTAACAGCTGAACATCATTTAAGCCCAATGACATTATCTTTGGATCAAGAGACCCAAGAAACTCGCTTAAATGAATTACGTACCCTTTTTGCTCAATATGCCGAAGCAAAATTACGTAATGCGCGTGAACTCGTCGCAGCAGCAAATAAAATTGAAGACTTATTACAATTGATGTTCTTCGTTGCCACTCGTGTGCCTTTAAATATTGAAGTCAAACAAAAATTTTTAGAGCACGATGAATTTGAAGCTCACTTGCAAGAGTTGATGAATTATTTGATGAATCAATCTGCTGAACAGCAAATTGAACAAACGCTGCACGACAGTGTAAAACGCCAAATGGAAAAGAACCAACGTGAATACTTTCTAAATGAAAAAATGAAAGTCATTCAACGTGAACTTTCCGATATGAATGGCGGGGCTGAAGATGACGTTGCAGAAATTGAAAAACGTCTGGCTGAAGCCGATTTACCTGAACACGTGCGCAAAAAAGCTGAAGCTGAGTTTCGTAAACTTAAGGCCATGCAACCTGCTTCAAGTGAAGCTGCTGTAGTTCGCAACTATCTGGAAGTGATTTTGGATACGCCATGGAACAAAGCCAGCAAGGTGAGCATTAACCTGAATAAAGCTCAGGAAATTCTTGATACCGATCATTACGGCCTAGATGACGTTAAAGATCGTATTGTGGAATATCTTGCGGTTCAGTCTCGTGTGAAAAAACTCAAAGGTCCGATCCTCTGTCTCGTCGGTCCTCCAGGTGTGGGTAAAACATCGCTTGGTGAATCTGTAGCAAAAGCAACAGGCCGTGAGTTTGTTCGTATGGCACTCGGTGGTGTACGTGATGAAGCTGAAATTCGTGGTCACCGTCGTACCTATATCGGTGCGATGCCAGGTAAAATCGTGCAGTCATTGACAAAAGTTGGTGTAAAGAACCCATTGTTCTTACTCGACGAAATTGACAAGATGGCACAAGATTATCGTGGCGACCCGGCATCAGCCTTGCTTGAAGTCCTAGATCCATCACAAAACAGCAAGTTCAATGACCATTATTTAGATCTTGATCTTGACCTTTCTGAAGTGATGTTCATCTGTACCGCAAACAGCATGAATATTCCAGAGGCCTTACTGGACCGTATGGAAGTGATTCGTCTACCGGGTTATACCGAAGATGAAAAAGTCAATATTGCTGAACGTTACCTTGTTCCGAAAGCAATCAAGAACAATGGTTTACGTAGCAAAGAATTGACTGTTCATGAAGAAGCAATCCGCGACATCGTTCAACGTTATACACGTGAAGCCGGTGTTCGTAGTTTAGAGCGTGAAGTCTCTAAAATTGCCCGTAAAGTGGTAAAAGAAGCAGTCAGCAAGAAGTCGAAGAACTTACAGATTGACGTGACTTCTGCCAATCTTCCTGAATACTTGGGTCCACATAAGTTTGACTTTGGTATCGCAGAAGATGAGGCACAGGTAGGCCGTGTCAACGGTCTGGCTTGGACGTCTGTCGGTGGTGAATTGCTGACCATCGAAGTTGCTGCAGTAAAAGGTAAAGGCAAATTCATTACGACCGGTTCACTCGGTGATGTTATGAAAGAGTCGATTACCGCAGCAATGACCGTGGTACGTACCCGTGCGGATGAATTGGGCATTGAATCTTCACGTTTTGAAGAAACCGATGTTCACGTGCATTTACCGGAAGGTGCAACGCCAAAAGATGGTCCATCTGCTGGTTTAGCACTTACGACTGCTCTTGTATCGGCATTCACAGGTATTCCGATTCGTCCAGATATCGCCATGACCGGTGAAACCAGTCTCGGTGGTCGTGCGATGCGTATTGGTGGTCTGAAAGAAAAACTTCTTGCAGCACACCGCGGCGGAATCAAGCTGGTCTTCATTCCACAAGATAACGTTCGCGACTTGGCTGAGATTCCAGACAACGTGAAAGAAGGTTTAGAAATCAAGGCTGTGAAAAGTATTGATGAAATCCTGCCTTTAGCGTTAACGGATACACCAAAACCTTTACCTAAAACACCGATTGTAAAACCGGTGGAAGAGGCAAAAGCTGCACGTCACTAAACAGTGACTGATAAAAGAGAGAGCTTCGGCTCTCTTTTTTTGTTACATCTTCTGGTTGAAAAATAACCAATATCTTGCATAATAAAATAGAGTCGATAAAACAAAGATCAAGTTTGACTCAGTGAACTCATTTTAGTGCCATCTGAACTCCAGACGGATGGCTCTTTGATCGCAGCTCATACGCATTTTGAGCTGCGTTTTTTATGGAAAATATAAAACAGCTTATTGTATTATTTATGACAAGATAAACCGCAGCTTTTGCCCTATGCGGGTCCGCAACATTTATAATGTGTGGAATTTGCTAAATAAGCCGTTCTTATGAAAATTCGCATTCTTACCATTGGTCAAAAAATGCCTGCTTGGGTTCTTACCGGATTTGAAGACTATTTCAAACGTATCCAGCCATTCGTGCAAACACAAGTGATTGAACTACCGATGGCAAAACGCGGAAAAAATGACTCCGAAGCAGATATTTTAAAATACTGTCAAATTGAAGGTGAAAGTATTTTAAATGCGCTCAAGCCAAATGAAACCTTAATTGCCTTAGAAGTCGGCGGGCGCGAACTCAGTACCGAGAAACTGGCAGATACCATGAAACACTGGATGCTGGAAGGTAATGATATTGCGCTTGCAATTGGTGGGCCGGATGGACATTCAGATGCGGTTCGTAAGGCAGCAGCCTGGCATTGGTCATTATCGAAATTGACCATGCCCCACCCGATGGTGCGTATCCTACTCATTGAACAGTTATATAGAGCGATGAGTATTAACCATAATCATCCTTATCATCGGGCTTAAAGGCTGTTCTGATTTTAGAACAATATGTTGAAGTTTAATGGCTGTCATTGTCATCACTTTTTTGTCACGATAATCATGTCATTTTAATCAGGTGCCCTATATGACTTTCCAGACCTTACCCGGACTCTTTATTTCTCATGGTTCGCCTATGCTTGCCCTTGACCCGGAACAGGTTGGCCCGGCCTTAAATCGCTTGAGTAGCAACCTGCCTAAACCTCAAGCGATTATTGTCATGTCGGCACATTGGGAAAGTCAGGCGCTGGAAATCAGTACATCGACACGCCCTGAAACCTGGCATGACTTTCGTGGTTTTCCACCTGCACTTTATGAGATTCGCTACCCGGCACCTGGCGCACCGCAGTTGGCAGAAGAAATATTGACGCTGTTTGCTGAAGCAGGTTTGGCTGCGCATGCCAACAGTACCCGTCCACGAGATCATGGAGTCTGGATGCCGTTACTGCATATGTATCCAGATGCAGATATTCCGGTGATTGAAATCTCATTACCGATACATATGAATGCCGACGAGATTTATAAAATTGGACAAGTACTTTCACCACTGCGTGAACAACAGATTTTACTGATCGGCTCAGGCAGTATCACCCATAATCTGGCTGAACTTTCCTGGCAAGCAGATGCCGATGTGCCAGTTTGGGCCAGCACTTTCCGCAATGCAGTGGTCAACAAACTGACTCATCAGGATTATGATGCTGTGCTGGACTGGCCATCCTTACCCTATGTACAGAGAAATCACCCCTCTCTAGAGCATTTTGCACCACTTTTCTTTGCTATGGGCACAGGAAATCGCTTTAATATTGTGCACAGCAGCTTCTCGATGGGTTCCCTCGGGATGGATATTTACCGATTCGACTAAATTGCGTACTGAATCACATAAAAATAAAATAGGCTTGTATATAATATTAGCAAGCCTATAAATCCATTATATTTTTTAAAATTTACAAATAGAAACATTTAACAAACTTAATGCCTAAGTGGCACCCATGCTCTTTTTTTAAGAATACTTTAAGCTTAGGTCTGTTATTTATTTCCCGTTGTTTTGAATATGAAAATTAAATATTTAGTTCTTGCCTTACTTCCACTTTCTTTAATGGCGTGTCAAACGGTACAAAATGTGACTGATAACGTGATTTCACAAATTAATACAACTGCTGCAAAAAATTTGGCTGAATACAACTGGACATACCAAGGTTCAAAAGCATCTAAACCTTTGGTTTTAGCATTTGGTGCAGACCAGAAGCTTGCAATCCAAACCGGTTGTAACAACCAAGGTGGTACCTGGAAAGTTGAAGGCAATACTATTGTCACTTCTCCACTGGTATCAACCATGATGGCGTGTGCAGACGATTTAATGCAACAAGAACGTTTATCTGCTGATATTTTCAGCGAGAAAAAAGTACCTTTTGAAATCAGTACGGTGAATGGTCAGGCAATCTTGACTGTGACGGACAGCAAAGGTCAAAAACACGTATTCACAGGTGCTAAAGTGACAAATAACAATGTATTGACCAATTATACCTGGTCATATCAACCTGCTGATAGCAAACGTCCAATCGTATTAAGCTTCCTAGGCAATGACCGTTTATCTGTAGATACGGGTTGTAACCGTCAAAATACCTCTTGGAAAATCGAAAACGGTGCGATCGTGACCGGTGCATTGGCTTCGACAATGATGGCATGCGAACCTGCCTTGATGAAACAGGAACAGTTTGCGGGTGACCTTTTACAAAAACGTAAAATCGCTTATGAAGTAAATACAAGCAATCCGGAACAACCAACTTTGGTCATCGCGGATGCAAAAGGTCAAAAATATACATTCGTGGGTAAAATGACACCTGAAGCAAAATACCAGTCTGAAGGTAAAACTGTTTTCTTGGAAATTGCACCAGAAACTAAATCTTGCACAGGCGTTGCGCCACAAACCTGTATGCAAGTGCGTGAAGTTAAATATGACGAAAAAGGTTTAAAAACTTACGCTGACAAAAACTGGTCGCTTTACTACGGTCAAATCGAAGGTTTTGAGCACAATCCACAACAACGTGTGATTGTACGTGTGAAGCGTTTTGACATTCAGAACCCAGCTGCTGATCAATCAAGCATTGCAGACGTACTCGATATGGTTGTTGAACAAGAGATTGTTAAAAAACCATAATTTATAGCTGTAAATAAAAAAATCCGATGTCTTAACATCGGATTTTTTTATGGGAAGTCTTTCTTAATTTAAAAGAGACTTTTAATAAATACCTTGCGCTAGAATGGCATCAGCAACTTTTACAAAACCGGCAATATTAGCACCATCAACATAGTTGATTGAGCCATCTTCCTGAGTACCATATTTGACACAGTTACGATGAATCTCTTTCATGATCGCATGTAAACGCTCATCGACCTGTTCAAAAGACCAGCCCAAGCGGTTAGCATTTTGAGACATCTCAAGACCTGAGGTTGCAACGCCACCCGCATTCGAAGCTTTACCGGGTGCATACAAAATCTTCGCTTCAACAAACTTTTCAACCGCCTCAAGCGTTGAAGGCATGTTGGCGCCTTCTGCAACACAAATCACGCCATTTGCCAGCAAAGTTGCAGCATCTTCCGCTTTTAATTCATTTTGTGTCGCACACGGTAAAGCAATATCCGCAGGAATATGCCAAGGTGTTTGACCTTCGAAATATTCGAAACCATGTTTTGAAGCAAACTCGGAAATACGGCCACGTTTTTCATTTTTCAGTTCCATCACTTCATCAAGTAATGCTTTGCTGAAACCATTTTTTAAATAGACTGTGCCGTTTGAATCCGACAAGGTCACTACCTTTGCGCCCAGGAACATGGCTTTTTCTGCGGCATATTGTGCAACATTACCAGAACCTGAGATCGAAACCGTTTTACCTGCAAAGCTTTCGCCACGGGTTTTCAGCATTTCTTCTGCAAAGTAAACCGTGCCATAACCTGTCGCTTCAGGACGGGCCAAGGAACCTCCAAATGAAATCCCTTTACCGGTAAAGACACAAGAAGTGTCATTGCTCAGCTTTTTCATCATGCCGGTCATGTAGCCAACTTCACGACCACCGACTCCAATATCCCCTGCCGGAATATCGGTATTCGAACCGAGATGGCGATAGAGCTCCAGCATTAATGCCTGACAAAAACGCATGATCTCGGCATCTGATTTACCTTTCGGATCAAAATCAGAACCGCCTTTACCGCCGCCCATGGGTAGCGTCGTTAAGGCATTTTTAAAGGTTTGTTCAAAGCCTAAAAACTTTAAGATTGAAAGATTCACTGAAGGGTGAAAACGCATTCCCCCCTTATAAGGCCCAATCGCTGAGTTGTATTGCACCCGGAAAGCACGGTTCACATGGGTTTGACCCTGGTCATCCATCCACGATACCCTGAACTGGATGGCGCGTTCAGGTTCAACCAGACGCTCGAGCAGACCATATTGAGCATACTTAGGATTTTTCTCAATGAACGGCCACAAACTGGTCATGACCTCTTCGACAGCTTGTAAAAATTCAGGTTGATTAGGATCTCTCGCTTTAACATAATCCAGAAAGTCATTTAAGCTGTTGTACTTCAACATTCACCCCCAAGTCCATGATTTATCTTGGTGCGAAAAATGCACCAAAATAGAATATCGCATATATTTAATACAGATTACTATTGCATCACAATATTATTTTTTAGGACAAACTTTATATTATTAATAATCAAAAACTTATTTAAATAAATGTTCATTATTTTTATAATAAATGTACCTAAAATTGCTTAAAAAATGCGGTGATATTTTTCCAGCTTTATCCTTCATATCGCGGTCCTATTTTTAATTCGCACTAAAAAACATCAACAATCGCACTATTTTTAAGCAAAAAAACCAACATGCGATCTGGATGATTTTCCAGTTTGGCGACCCCGCCTAAAGTCATTATTTGCTATACTAGGCTCCCTGTTTTTTGCTTCATCCATGTCCATGTCATCAACCGTACAACATTCTCTTATCGTCCAAATAGATCAGCTCTTACCACAGACACAATGTGGTTTATGTGGTCATCGTGATGGATGTTTACCTTATGCAAAATCGATTGCAGAAGGCGAAGAGGCAAATAAGTGTGTACCGGGTGGCCAACCGGTTGCTGATGCATTGGCAGCGCTATTGCAACGTCCTTCTCTTCCGGCTGAACCCAGTGTCTGGGAAATTCAAGCGGATGGTCGTCCACAGCGTATGAAAGCGATCATTCGGGAAGATGAATGTATTGGCTGTACCAAGTGTATTAGTGCCTGCCCAGTGGATGCAATTATCGGCAGTGGTAAGCTGATGCATAGCATTTTGACCGATCTGTGTACAGGCTGTGAATTATGTATTCCGCCTTGTCCAGTGGATTGCATTGATCTGGTGGCAGACAGCCAACCCTTGCCAAGCGCAGAACAACGCAGCGTTGAACAGGACGATTTAAGACATCGTTACTACGCACATATTCAACGTGAAGAGAAACGTCGTTTAAGCCGTAAAGGCCCGATTGTCCGTGCAGAAATTGATGTGGAATTCTTTGCCCAGTTTTCTCAGGCACTCAACAATGTGCCTGTGATTACCCTCGTGGATAAACCCAAAGAAACGCCAGCACTGGATGCTAAAACTACCATTGAACTTGCCAAAGTACGCACGCAGATCAAGAAACTGGAAAAACAGCTGAGTGTCCGTGCAGATGAGCAAAAGCAAGCCCAGTTACTGGCTTTACAACAACGTTTAAATGAATTGCAGGACATCTAAATGCCCGTTAAAAATATGACCAAAAAGCAGATTCAGACTTTTTTCGAACGTTTACGTGAACAAAGACCACATCCACAAACCGAGCTGAACTATTCTTCACCGTTTGAATTGCTGATTGCGGTTCTGCTGTCTGCTCAGGCAACCGATGTGAGTGTCAACAAGGCCACCGATAAACTCTACCCAGTTGCCAATACCGCTCAGGCGATTTTAAATCTTGGGGTGGATGGCTTGAAAGAATATATCAAGACCATCGGTCTGTATAATTCTAAAGCCGAGAATGTGATTAAAACCTGTCGTATTCTGGTAGAGCAGTATCAGGGCAAAATTCCAGAAACGCGTAAAGAACTGGAAGCTTTACCCGGTGTAGGCCGCAAGACCGCCAATGTGGTACTGAATACAGCATTTGGTCAGCCGACTATGGCGGTCGATACCCATATTTTCCGTGTGGGAAATCGTACAGGTCTGGCAGTGGGTAAAAATGTGCTCGAGGTTGAAGATCGCTTGATTAAAGTGATTCCCAAAGAGTTTATTATCGATGCGCATCACTGGCTAATCTTGCACGGTCGTTATTGTTGTATTGCACGTAAGCCGAAATGTGGTGAATGTGTGGTTGCCGATGTCTGTAACTGGCCAGACCGCTTTGAATTTGGCGCAAACAAAGCCATTGTCGTCAAAAACCTCAGTTAATCCTGAGGTTTTTTATGCGGTTGTAATTTTGGATGTAGCTGACGTGCTTTACCGTTCAGTTTATTTTCCAAAGCCTGCTGTTTCTGCACATGACGCAACATTTTTTGGCTTTGATACAATAAAAATAACAGTAAAGCTAAACTTAAAATTACCACCACAATCAAAATAATTTTCAGCAAAGACATATCCTCAATTTACTCATACGTTTCGACTTGCATGTCGTAACATCATCTTTCACCTCTATTATGTCAGATTTTGCTGAGTTGCATACCATGCATGAATATCTCGTTTTTCAATTGCCGTAGCCATGAGTTCTGGAAATTGATCAGGTGTACACGCAAACATTGGAATTCCCATGTCCGCAAAGATCTGTGCATGTTGAGTATCGTACCAAGGCGCACCCTCATCAGACAATGCCAGTAGCGTAATCACTTGCACACCACTATCTAGCATTTCAGCCACTTGCTTGAGCATTTGCTTAGCATCGCCCCCCTCACACAAATCACTGATAAGAATAAAAATGGTATCTTCTGGGCGAGTGATTTTACTACGACAGTATTTAATTGCTTTAGCAATATCGGTTCCCCCACCCAACTGTGTGCCGAATAACACATCCACAGGATCTTCGAGCAAAGGGGTTAAATCGGCCAACTCCGTATCAAATACAATCATTTGCGTACTGACTGCACGAATACTTGCCATCACCGCCGCAAAAACACTTGAATAAATCACAGAAGGTGCCATCGAACCACTCTGATCTACGCAGAGGACAATGTCTTTTAAAGCCGTTTGTTGACGTGGATACCCATGTAACTCATGTGGAATAATCGTTTTAAAATCTTCCTGCCAATGTTTCAAATTGGACTGAATGGTGCGTTTCCAATTAATGTCCTGCATGCGTTTAGGACGGCGTGTATGCGCTGAGCGATTAATACTGCCTCGAATCGCTTGCTGTAATGGTTGTTTTAGACGGTTTTCAAGCTGCTCTACCAACTGACGTACCACGATGCGTGCGGTTTCTTTGGTTTTTTCAGGCATTAAATGATTGAGTGAAATCAAGGTGGAAACCAAATGAATATCGACTTCTACACTCGCCAACAATTCAGGTTCTAACAACATTTGTTGTAAATTCAAACGCTCTAAAGCATCTTTTTGGATGACTTTCACCACAGAAGACGGGAAATACTGTCGAATATCACCTAACCATTGCGCTACGCGCGGACTAGAATGTCCTAAGCCACCACGGCGATTAGGCTGTTCCCTCTGATACAGTTCATTCAAACACTCTTGCATCTTGCTATCTTGTAGCGACCAATTGGGTAAATGTGTAGTCGAATTGGGGGCTTGCCCTAAAATCAAACGCCAACGTCGTTCTTGTTCCGCAAGATCAGGTTGTTCTAAAGTGATCAGTTCTTCATTCCTATTCATCACTTAACCCTCGACAGCAACAGGCTGTAAATACGCGTAAATTTCATCTAAGACCATTTGAGCACGTGCAATATCTAAAGAACCAACCTCTTGTTTTACTGTGATCGATTTTTGCGTCACTTTCTGAATTAATTGCTGGGCTTCAGCTGGACTAAAACTTGAAGCAGTTCTAGCCAAAATTGGTAATAACTCAATAAATTGCTGCTCTTGTAATTGATTGACCCATTGGCTCACGGTGTCCCAAAGACTTTGCTCATGAATCAATAATAAGGCTTGGTGCGTCAAAAAACCTTCAAACCAAGCTGCACTGTAGTCTGCCGTCTGCCCGATTGATAAAGCTCGAGACAGGAACCCTTGTGTTTGTTCAACATCAATCAACTGTTGTTCTCGCGCTAAACGTACACAACAACCATGCAAATAACCTTGCATCTGTTCAAGGTACAATAGTTGTTGCAAGGTATCTTGCCAGAGTTGTTGCAATTCATCTTTTTGTAATTGTTCTAAAAGTTCATATAAAGCTTGTAGTTGTTGGGAAAACTGCTGTGCCATATCAGCATTCAGTTGTACACAGTAATTTGGCAAACTCAACATCAATCGAATCGCTAAATGTTCTACTAATTGATGCAAATGTTGCATTGAAAACTGACGCACACTGCCATAACGAATTGCCGTAATTAGCGGCTTTAAGGTAGCTAGAATAATACTTGGATCTTGATGCTGAGTAGTGAGCTCATTTAATTTATCTAAAGCAAGATTTAAACTTTGATCCAGTCCCGAGAGTAAAAGATTTTCAATCAGTTGAGCGATCTGCGCCACATCTTCACACTGCTTAATCCGATTTTCTAAATAACTTTGTGTAGCCAGCTGAATACTATTGCCCCACAATGACATTTCATTTAGATACAAGCTACTTTCAGGCTGCCAAGACAATTGCCAAATTTCTTTAAAATTCCCTTGCTTTGCACCTGTACCTGTTAACTCTGCCCAACCAAGACCGAGTAATTTCAAGCAATGTAGAAATTGACTTTTTGCCAAGTCGAAGGCTTCACGTAAATCTAGAGTAATATCACGATGTGGTGCTTCGAGTTTTAAGCGAAAATGCTTCACTTGCTGTAAAAAATCTTTTTGAATTGGCAACTCAATCAATTCAGCAGGTACTTGTCCCAATTGCTCATCTTCGAGCAATTTAGTTAAAATCGGTTGTGGAATATCTAAACCATGATTCAAAACAGAGCGAATCACCTCAAATAAATCTTCCAAATCAGGGATACGTCGTCCACGTAGTGGCAATAACGATTGAATCAGTTGTACCGCATCAATAATCTGAGCACTTGAAGCATCATAGCCTGCTTGGCGTAAAGCATATGCGAATTTACTCAACCAATCTATCGTAATTTTTTCGCCATCTACATTTTCCTCTAAAGTTTGTTGGTAATGCTTCCAAAGATGGGTATACCATCCAACTGCTTGTACCCCCGCACCATAACCACTGTCTCTATTTAAACGCCCATGTGTCCATGCAATCCATGCAGCATCAACTTTCACTTTAGGTAAGCCTTTGAGCAAAGCAGTATCAGCTTTATTTTGGGTCTTTATATCTGCCAGTACAGGCGCATGCCAAGCCCCACAAATCACCACAATATTTTGGTAGCCTTGCTTTTCTGCTTGTTTTATCACTTTGCGCATATAGGCTTCGCGATATTGTTCAACTAATTGATCTTCGCTGGTGTAGTTTTCAGGTTGTTGACTTAGCAGATGATCACGTAAAGCTGCCATCGCATCACTTATAGCAGTAAACATTTGTCCAGCATGGGGTTGCTGTTCGACTAGATGTTCCCAAAAACGCTCACTATCTTGATAACCAGCCTGCTCAGCCAATAATTGAATTGGATCTAGACGAATAGAAAGATAGTGCTGTTCCAGATCAAGTTCTGGCTCAATATTATCTTGCTGATTCAACTCAATCTCTTGTTCATTTGCTAATACTTGTTCATCTGTTAAAAGCTGATCTTGCTGTAGCCTTTGCTCTTCCCATTGTTTTTCCAGTGCAAAACGATGTTGCAAAGGTAAATCCATAAACTCTACTACGACTTGCTGACGCAGCGCGTATTGCAGAGCTTGCCACTCAGGTGAAAACTCAGCAAAAGGATAGAATACCGCCTGTGATCTCACTTCTTTTTGTACAGGAGTATTCAACAACAATGCCACAGGTGGCTTAAAATCAGGATGTTGCAATTGGCCTATGATCGTATTGGCATCAGGAGGTCCTTCAATCAAAATACAATCAGGCTGAATCGAAGCCAAAGCATTACACACACTACGAGCCGAACCAGGTCCGTGATGACGAATACCGAGAATATGCAGCATTTTTTATCCTTTATTCTGATCAAATCTTCTCCTTTGAAAGGAGAAGATAAAGATGAGGTCATTTATTATTTGTTTTTATTCTAAGTCACGACAGGCACGATACAAGTCTTGCCAACCCTCACGTTGTTTAATCACAGTTTCAACATACTCTTTCCAAGGCACAATATCTTGGACAGGATCTTTTAATACAGCACCTTGTAGACCTGCTGCCAATTCATGGTCAGTTAAATTACCTGAACCAAAATGTCCAGCCATTACCCAACCATGACTCATCACAGAAATTGCTTCGGCTGTTGATAATGTACCCGTTGTAGCTTTTAGCTTTTGCTTTCCATCCAAAGTTTGCCCATGACGTAATTCTCTAAAAATTGTAACTAGTTTTTGAATTTGAGCATCTAAAGGCTGAATCTCAGGAAGTTGTAAACTTTTACCTAATGACTGAACACGCTTTTGTACAATCTCAACTTCTTCTGCGATTGTGGCTGGTGGTGGTAAAATTACAGTATTAAAACGACGTTTTAATGCAGAAGAGAGTTCATTTACCCCCTTATCACGGTTATTCGCGGTCGCAATTACACTAAAACCTTGTATCGCTTGATACTCAATACCGAGCTCAGGCACAGGCAAGTTTTTCTCAGAAAGCAAAGTGATTAAAGTATCTTGAACATCCGCAGGAATACGAGTAAGTTCCTCCACACGTGCAATCTTACCTTCTTGCATCGCACGCAACATCGGACTTTTGACTAACGCATCTTCACTAGGACCTTTAGATAAAAGCTGAGCATAGTTCCAGCTGTAGCGTAAAGTATCTTCACTGGTTCCAGCCGTACCTTGAATCAATAAATCACTATTACCAGAAATAGCAGCTGCCAAATGTTCTGACACCCAAGATTTCGCTGTGCCCGGTACCCCTAATAATAATAATGCTCGATCAGTTGCCAAAGTTGCGACTGCGATTTCCATTAAACGGCGATTACCAATATATTTCGGGGAAATTTCTGTTCCATCCGGCAGGGTTGTACCTAATAAGTAATCTACAACTGCTTTGGGTGAAAGTTGCCATTGTGGTGGTTTCACTAAACTGTCATGCGCCTTTAATGCATCCAACTCATGAGAAAATTGTTGTTCTGCACGTGCACGTAAAACTTGTTGAGACATGAGGATTATCCTGATTTATGATTTATTGATAATTAAGCAATAATTTTTTGTTTGTACCGATTAAGCTGAATAAGCTGTTTCCATTCAGAAATAGAAAACATAGGTTGTAAGCAACTGAAGTCGATTGGATAAGCTTCCAAAATCAGACATTGTGCCTGCTCTTTTAGTAATGCAAATTTATTTTGATCCTGCTGCAAGTCCAAAGTCTCATATGCATGTTGTATTAATACGGCTGCCATCTCTGAAATATTTTGATTTTGATGCAAGACTTGGGCTCTTTGAAATACAAACCAAAAATGTTCTAAATCCTGACTTTGGTAATGGGACTCGACTTGTTTTAATAACAATTCAGTTGCTAGCTCCTGATCAAGCAGATTAAATATCCACTCACGTTCAAGCCTATTCCCAGTTGATATCGTCACGGTTTCACACCATTTGGTTTGATGTTGGTAAAACCATAAAGCTAAATCACGGCGCTGCTCTCGATAACAGCACATAATAAACGCATTCCAGATATGCTCTTTTTGGTGTGAATGTAATGAAAACAAATGATCCCAATTACCAAATAATTCTAACCAATATGCAAGTGGCAATTGGATTAAAATTCTTTTGAGATAAAACACGCCCTGCGAACTTTCACAAAATGATTGATAAGTTTGCTCAACTTGAGCACTTTGGTAAGCCGTTTTTAAACTTCTACGACTTTCAAGCAAATTTGCTTTTCGATCAAAGAAACCATAATCATTCAATGCATCATCTTGATCTAAGTTAATATTAAATTTAACTTTTCTAGCTTGAGTATCGTAGCTTAAACATGCACGCAATAACGCCATAACCTCGTTATAAAGTGTATTATCTTGATAATATAAATAGAAAGCTAATGCAGCATTATTACGTACTGTCGCTGCATTCTGTGGTTCCAGTGTTTTCACATGGTGGTATAAAGCTTCAAATTGGCTTACCGGCATGTTATATGCCACTAGACTTTCAGCATGACTGTGCAAATGGTTTTTCTGAATGGATTGTGACCAAAACCCTGCAATATGTTGCTGAATAAAGTCTGGTAATTGACTGCATAATTGGCTCATCAACATTGACCATTCGCTATTTTTTAATTTCATTAACTCACGAATCAATGGTGCAGCATCTTGTTGCTTCAAATATTTCCACACTCTTTTTGCATCATCTAAACGTGTTGTAACATCACATTGAAATGCAAACGCAGGTAAGACTGATGCTAATAACACGGGGTTCCGACATAGTGGTAAAACTTTCAACACCAAATAACGAGGAATCACTTGCTGCTGCAGTTGAGCAAGTTTGAAAATTTGAATAACCCAATCTTGATATAAAAATGGCGACTCTTGTGCAACAACCCATTTCAAAATTTGCACAAGTTGATTATCCAATTGCTTTTCATTTTCTATCTGATCAGTCTCAGCAATATTCTTTTGTAATGTTTCAGGTACACATTGCGCTTGATAACCTGCTTGTTGCATCAGCACCCAATATTGATTCAAAACTAATAAATCTTGAACTGAATCAATATGCCGAGGCACATAGTCTTGCAATTCATTAGGAACTTTTACAGCCTGCTTAAATTGCTGCCCTAGTGTTAGTTTGAGTAATAATTGCTGATTAAACTCACTGTATGATGTGCTTAAAGACATTCAAAGTGCCCTCCTTGCCAAATACTCACCAGTTTAAGTTGCAATCCATTCCATTCAACGCCTGCACTAAATGGTTCAGTCCCCACTAAAAACCATAGCTCAACAAACTGTTTAATCTCAATTTCACACACCTTTTGATTCTGATCGACCAAATAAATCACTTTGTTATACTTTACTAAACGCAATTGCTCTAGCCAGAAAAAACGTACTAATTGCAAAGGATATTGTTTTAAGCCACGCGCGTATTGAGTAAATGCTTGATCAAAATTTTTAAAGCCTTCCGGTGCAACAGACCTTAAGCTAAGATCATTGAATGACATTAAATCATCTTCTAAACGTAGACGTTGTTGGCTTATCACCGGATAAAGCTTGGCATTTAGAGCCAGTTGTTTTTGATAAGGTAACGTTAGGCCGAAGTTCGAATAAGGGGGAATTTCAAAATCCAACAACAAATAGTCACATAAATTTTGGCTATCCCACAGCCATTGACGGCGATAACGCCCACGAGTATTAACCAACTCCTGTGTTACTTGGCCTAATGCATGAACATCAAATACTTGAGTGGATAGGTTATCCCATACATCAGTCGTTAAATTCACCCCAAAAAGCTGTTTTACTTCTTCATAAAGCGCTGGTTTAAGCTGCTCACGGTTTTGCCATAAATGAACGGCTGTTTGTAATTTAGCTAACCAAAATGAACTCTGCATTTGCCAATTACTTTGATAGAGTGCACTAGAAAACTCCTCTAAATAGCTGACTAGACCTGCAACTTGAGCATCGACCAAACGGCTTTGAATATCACGGAACTTTTCATGTTGTTGTTGACGCAATCGCCCTAACCCCATAGTTACAACATCATTCAACCATGTTTGTAATGCGTCAATACCTCCATCCATCTTTTTCTCACGTGCCAATTGGCGTTTCGCACGTGCTGCTTCATCAACTGGTTTATCAATCTTGCTTTCTTTTTTATCAAGTATTTTGCTTTTTTTATCACGCCATTTTTGTACTCGCTCAGGTATGCTTTGCTCATCAGATTGCACAATAAATTTATCTTGATACTCTGTATAAACAAATAATAATGCTAAGGCATGTTTACATGGTCGTTTAAAACTCGGACAACTACATTCACATTTGAGTTCAGGCAAAAAAACTGCACTTTGATAAATTGCACTACCCTGAATTTGTCCCCAAATCCACTGATCAGTTGAACCACAGATATTGTTCCATGCTTCAAATTTTGCGAGTTTCTTAGCTGATTTTGCCGAACTTGCGTCTGGAATAATCTGATCGACTTGAGCAGATTGGATCGTCAGCAACATAGTTAACCCTATAAAATAATTGTAAGTTTCAGTATTTTTAAATTCTAAGCTTGAGCAAAATATAACGTTTTTAGATTAGTTTTTATATCATTTAAGCTGATCTAACGACAATTTATGTCGTAGAGAATTGTGGCTATAAAAAAACTGCCTTATGTTTACATAAGACAGTTTTATCAAAACTAAATTATTTATCTAAAATCGCAAATAATTCTTTTTGAACGTCTTCAATTGCACGTAAACCATCTAGCTTATCGTAAGTCGGTGCATTTTCACCAGAAGCAGCACGACCTTGATAGAAGCCAACCAATTGCTCAGTTTCGCTGTGGTAAGAACCAAGACGCTTACGAATGGTTTCTTCCTGGTCATCTGGACGTTGTACCAGGTCTTCGCCGGTTTCGTCATCTTTACCTTCCACTTTTGGTGGATTGTAAACCGTGTGATAAACACGGCCAGAAGCTGGATGCTGACGACGGCCAGAAAGACGTTGCACGATCTCTTCATCCGGTACATCAATTTCGATCACATGATCAATGCTGATGCCCGCTGATTCTAATGCTTCAGCTTGTGGAATTGTGCGTGGGAAACCGTCAAAGATACACCCATTTTCACAATCAGGCTGAGCAATACGCTCTTTCACCAAACCAATGATCAATTCATCAGAAACTAAACCGCCTGATTCCATGACACTTTTTGCTTTTAAGCCAAGTTCAGTACCTTCACGAATTGCAGCACGGAGCATATCACCGGTTGAAATTTGTGGGATATTGTAGCGCTTACAGATCAACTGAGCTTGAGTACCTTTGCCTGCCCCAGGTGGTCCGAGTAAAATAATGCGCATAAAAGAACATCCTCATTTAAAAACAATAAATCTTAAATTGAGCAATATCATACAGAGTTATCACTCAACCAACATCAAATTAATTATAAGAAAGCAACAAATAAGTGAATTAAACCAGCAAAGAAACCAGTCACTCCACCTAGTACAATTAAAATCCACTCATCTTCCTGGAAAGCAGGACGCAATAAATTCTGGAACTCTTTCGGTGTTAGTTCACGGATGCGGTCTCTAAACATTTGAAAGATCTTCTGCGCACGACTTGCATTCAGAGCTGGGTCACATACTGGTCCCATGGTAATTTCAATTGAGCGATCAATCAAGTCAGTCTTGAGTCTAGCATACTCTCTTGGCCCTAATGAAAGCTGCAAAGAGGTTCTGACTAATGGAGTTTCCATGATTTCATTGATATGGCGCTTGACAATACGACGGGTTTTGTCTTTCTTGCTGCCATACATCATCTCAGTCATGATCGATTTTAAGGTAATTAAATCTTCAGTCACTACACTGGCAAATACATCCGAAACCTCTTCCTGACGCTTCATAAATGCGCCTTGGACATTGTAGGTTCCAATCTTCAAGACAGGTACAATCCACGGGAATTTACGGTCTTTGGTCAAACGGAAGATCTGTGGATAGCGGATATAGTGTGGTTCAATCGGATTAAACACCATCCAGATCGCAATCCAGTTGGTTAAAAAGCCCCAGATGGCCGCCCAGAACGGGACGGTCCAGTGCCAAGGCACCACAAACCAGACGATCATCTGGAAAATACCAAAGAACATACCAATTAGCGCACTGATATGCCAAATAAAGTTGATCTCTTTCTGACCTACTTTCAGGAACATGCGCACCATTAAACGGCGGTCACCTTCCATCTGGCTCACCACCATTTCACGCATATCCACCAGTGACTCGACGTTCATGGTCAGCTCAGTCACAAGTTCTCTAAGCGTATTGGGCAATTGTTTATGGGCTTGCGCATAGATACGACGCTTAATCGAATAAGGCAGATTTTCCCAAAGCACTGCATTACGATCGATCATCACCTCATCAATCAGGTGTTCAAGCTCAAAACCAACCTGTTCACCAATAATCATGGCCATATCTTCAGGATCCATGGCTTCCAGAAACTCGCGCAGTGATCCCAATTTAGATAAGGTATTATCGGTAATGATGCCTGAAATACGTCCAGCTTTACGCGGCACAATCCCTTGCCAACCGACAGGTAACGGGCCTAAATGGAATCCCCAGAAATTAATCGGGTAAAATACCATTTTCAGTGCCATCCACACGTGCGCCCAAGTTACAAAGGCGGTCACGGGAATGATACTTAACACTGCCAGATGGTCTGGTCGATTTAAGAAAATCTGCCACAATTCATTGACGTAATCAAACATGCATGACTCTCAGAATTATTGATACATGATGGCTTATAAAAGAATAAATCTGCATTCTCCTCTTATAAACCAAAACTTAAGGTGTAAGAAAACTGCAACACGGGTTGTGCTTTTTTCACCGTGTTGCCATCCCCATCTTCTAATTTTTCACGTACTCCTGCGCCGACGCTGAAGGTACTAATCCGTTCACTGTTCAGCCAGACATATGCAAGATCAGCACCAACCCCCAGGTTGGCTTTTTGCTTACCGCCATAATTTTTACTGTCTAAATGGCCCGCATAGACCCCAACGTAATAACCATTTTTATCTGTACCCGTTAAATAGTACGGATAGCGAAAACCGACTTGTCCACCAATTTCGTTGTCATCATTTAAGAAAGCGCCCGCTTTTGCATAGGCGATCCCGTAAGGATTGACCCATTCCAAATTGCCATGTAATAATTTTTTAGTAAAACCTGCCCCGACATTCCATGTTGAAACGTTTGCATCTTTCAATTTAGGCTCAGGCATAAATGGATTATCATCCGCATGACTTAAGCCCGTAAGTGTTAAAACCGATAATAAAAGGCAAATTTTTCTCATTATTTTCTCCATTTTCCCTATGTCTGTATTGGAAAATCCTATTTCGAATAGTTTGTGACTTTAACAGAATTATTTTGCTTCTAATATACAAGACCCTATAATTTTAATGTCTGCAAAGTCAAAAACTGTCGCGTCAACATTTGCATGAATTGTTGAAAATTCTACAGTATGATCATGCAACTTACGTTAAAATATTGCGTCTTTGTATCTCTCACCTCTGTAATTAAGTCGACACCCTATGAAACAGCACTTTCCTTTAAAAAACATGCAACAAGAAAAGCGCATTTATAAGGGTCGAATCTTCTTTGCCATTTTTCTGGTCGGTTTTTTTCTCCTGTTACTGATCTGTCGTTATGCATATTTACAGATTGTTCATTACGATGACTTTACAACCGCCTCAGATAAGAACCGAATTCGCTTACAACCCCTGGCACCTGCCCGTGGTTATATCTATGACCGCAACGGGGTGTTGCTCGCAGATAACTATCCGGTCTTCACCGCAACCTTAAGCCGGGCCGATGTCAGCGATATTGACGATACCATTACCCGTCTGATCCCGATTTTAAATCTCAGTCAGGAAGATGTAGACCGTTTTAAAAGCCGGGTCAAAACTGCACGTAAAACCGAACGTCTGGCAATCAAATTAAACCTGACTGAAGCCGATATCGCAAAATTCAGCGAAGTAAAATATGCTTTTCCCGGGGTGAAAATTGAAACGCAGATGACCCGCTACTATCCGCATGGCGAACTGTTTGCCCATGTGATTGGATATGTCGGACGGATTAATGATAAAGAGCTCAAATCGATTGATAAGGACTTATACGCAGGCACTAACCTGATTGGTAAAATCGGAGTGGAAAAAAGTTATGAAGACTTGTTACACGGCACACCAGGCTATGAATCTGTGGAAGCGGATGCCCACGGTAATGTACTGCGTAATTTAGGCCGCCAGAACCCAGCCCGTGGTAATGATCTTTATTTATCAATTGACTATGGGTTACAAACCGTTGCTGCTCAGCAATTAGCAGACCGTCGTGGTGCCATTGTGGCCATGGATCCACGCACAGGTGAAATTCTGGCTTTGGTTTCTAGCCCAAGCTTTAATCCAAACCTGTTTGTCACTGGCATTAGCTCAAAAGACTATAGCGGACTGCGTGATAATCTCGACCAGCCCCTGTATAACCGTGCAGTTCAAGGCGCTTACCCACCCGGCTCAACCATT
Organism: Acinetobacter sp. 1000160; assembly: GCF_000588715.1. Lineage (NCBI taxonomy): Bacteria > Pseudomonadati > Pseudomonadota > Gammaproteobacteria > Moraxellales > Moraxellaceae > Acinetobacter > Acinetobacter sp. 1000160. The sequence goes on from NZ_JFWP02000007.1 coordinate 26,711, forward strand.
AAACCGATGTTCGGTTTAGGTGGCATTCACTATGGTCTGGTGGATTGGGGCACCGCCATTTCAGATCCGGGTTATTTCTCTCTGCCGGGCGATAGTCACCGCTTCCGTGACCATAAGAAAAGCGGACATGGTTCCGTCAACATGCACAAGGCTCAAATCGTTTCCTGCGATACCTATTTCTATGTCCTGTCCTATCGCATGGGTATTGAAAAAATGAATGACTGGATGCGTCAGTTCGGCTTTGGTGAAAAAACTGGTGTAGATTTACCAAGCGAGAGCTCAGGCCTATACCCAAGCCCGGAATGGAAAATGCGTACCCGCAAATCCAAATGGCTCAAGGGTGAAACCATTTCGGTCAGTATCGGGCAAGGTGCATTTACCGCAACACCATTACAACTGGCCATGGCCACTGCGATTACAGCGAATAAGGGTTCACATGTTACGCCGCATGTCCTCAGAGAAACCAAAGGTGCCAAAAAGTTTGCGGTACACAATGCGCCTGATGGCAAAATCCAGTTTAACGGCACAGAGCAAGACTGGACTAATATGCATGATGCAATGGTTGACGTGATTCAATCCGGTACAGGTCGCGGCATCAAAGGTGGTTTGCAATATTCAATTGCAGGTAAAACCGGTACGGCACAGGTGAAGAGTATTGCACAAGGTAAACGCTATAACGAAGCGGCCCTGTCCTCGCGCCAATGGGACCATGGTCTGTTTGTTGGCTTTGCACCCGCGGATCATCCAGAAATTGCCATTGCCGTGGTTTGGGAAAATGGTCGACATGGTGGTTCAGCTGCACAAATTGCCCGCCCAATCTTCGATTACTGGCTGGTGACGCGTAAGAAAAATCCACTTCGCCCAGCCAATCATCAGGTCAGTGGTGGCTTAATGACGGCGGGAATCAAGCCAGGTGAGTTATCGATGGCAAATGCGGCAGCAGCACAAAATGTAGCGCCAGCTTCGAGCCCGGTCGCAACGTCACCTGCGACCACACCGCCAGCCGCTCAACCCGCAGATGATGGAGTCACTGAATAATGAAGAATCAATTACGAATTATCGGTGGTGAATGGAAACGCCGTACTTTGCCCTTTGCAAGTATTGAAGGCTTACGCCCAACCCCGGATCGTGTCCGTGAAACCTTATTTAACTGGTTAATGTGGGATATCCAAAATGCACAGGTACTCGACTTGTGCAGCGGTTCTGGTGCATTGGGCTTTGAAGCCCTTTCACGTGGTGCAGCCCAAGTCACCATGATTGAACCGAATCCAAATCAGGCACGCTTTTTAAAAGACAATATTCAGCTGTTAAAAGCTGAAAATTGTCAATTACTGGTCTCAACGGCCCAACAGGCTTTAAGCAAATTAAAAAACAGTTTTGATGTGGTTTTTCTTGATCCGCCTTATAGCCTTGATTTATGGCAAGAACTGGCGGATCTGGCCGATCCAATGATCAATCCAAATGCTTATATCTATGTAGAAGCAGATCGTGACCTGTCCCAACTGAAACTTCCGGTGAGTTGGCAAAAAATCAAAGAAACCAAAGCGGGTATGGTGAGAGCTGGTCTCTACCAAAAAGTGGTTTAGAAAATACTCAGCCAGAAAAACCGGATCATTTGGCCACGGTCAAAAGGGAAACTGGACAGATATTCATAACCAATGCGATGACGGAAATTCAGCTGATAAGCGACCCCATACCCCACTGAAATCGAGAAGTCGTCTAAAGACAGACTGCTGGTATCACCAGTTAACATCTTATGGTTAAACTGATTGGTCTGATAAGCGGTATGGTTATAGATACGCCACCGTTCATTCTGAAAAAACAGGTTATGCAAAACTGAATAATCTGTTTTCATTTGCGGATAGGCGGCGTCGAACATTTCTTCACGATCATCATGGAACGGCTCAAAGAAATCATAGTCTTCTGCCTGCGCCCCAGCAGTGCAACAAAGCAGCAGAAACAGTAAAAAAATATGCTTAATACGCATCATCATCTATATTACTTATCCCCCAAACTAGAATAACGCTAAAAGTTATTTCTTATCAATCAATTAAAATTTATTCGACTGATCTTTATGCATGGTCCGATGGGCTATTTCAATGCTGCAGTTTTTGCTAGAGTGAAATCATGCAAAAGATGTATAAGTTTTTTTAATTTTTATTCTGTCAGACATAAATATTTAATTTATAAAACTAAACTTCTATACAATAATAGCGTCTTTAAAATTTCACTGTATCTCGATCTATCATGAAACTTTTGTGCTTACTCCTTGCCACGCTTAGCTTAACCGGTTGTATCTTTGGAAAATCAAGCGAGGTCAAGCGTGCAGAGAAAGTCTTACAAAATTTTCAATGTCATAATATTGAATCCAGTGAGCTGGCGACCTCTTCTATTTCAACTTTTTATCAGCAATCCTTGGCTGCCAACAAGGAAAAGGCCGCTTCTTATATTGAACAATATAAAAATGGTGAAGATCTCTTTGACATTCCCCTAGATGAAGTTGTACAACAAAAATATCAATTATATATACAAGCGTGTCAGGCACTTGGCGGTATATCTACAACAAAAGAACCGATTGCTGTAACTTCTACAGAGTAAGGGGAATACGCTTTTCCTGATCGCGTTTAGGACGTGACATGATCGAAAAACAATTTACTTTAAAACATTATCTGGCACTGGCGCTGATCGTAGTCGCCGTTGCCATTGCAAGTATTGATCCACTTGAATTTGAATCGTACCTGTTACATCAAGCAGGTACACTTTTTATGTTGATTGTCCTGCTGGTGGCATTTAAAAGAATCGGACTGAGTTATTTCAGTTTCTGTTTATATTTAGCCTTTCTGTTGATCCATATTATTGGTGCGCACTACCTCTACTCCTATGTCCCTTATAACCAATGGCTCCTGTATTTTTTCAATTTTGATTTAGATCAAAGCATGGGCTGGTCACGGAATATGTATGATCGGCTGGTTCATTTTTCTTATGGACTGCTGCTCTATCCTTTTGTCTATCGCTGCTTTCAGGTCTGGCTACCCACTGCAAAGCCATTTTCGTTATTTCTGCTTGTAATTCAGTTTGTCATGGCCTCCAGTGTATTTTATGAACTGCTGGAATGGGGACTTTCTATCGGGTTATCGCCGGAAGATGCAGAAAACTATAATGGTCAGCAAGGTGATATGTGGGATGCGCATAAAGATATGTTTCTGGCAACAATTGGAGCGATCCTGACCGGTATTATTCAACTGGTCAAACAAAAGACGCTTATTGAAAAATAAGCGTCTTCTTACATTAGTAGATGGATCAGATAATTGAATGCTGTAATACATCCAACTGGTCAAAAGGCCCTGCCTTGATGGTTTGGGCAAAATCAAAATTTTCCACATGCTGATGGTCTGGACTTGCAGTAGCCGTCGATGGGGCTTGAGTGGCAATAATTTGATTCAACACCTCATCGACCTGATGGTTTGACGTTTCAGTAGTAGACAACAATTCACTAAGATTTAACTTCTCTGCTGCAGATGAGGGCGAGACCGCTGCCTGTTTGCTTTGAAAAACCTCCAGATTGATGGCATCAACCAGAGAGGCTTGCGTTACGGCAGAGTCCGAAGCTTCACTTTGTAGTGATGCTGTCGTGGTCGGCGCAACCACATTGAAACTAAATCCATCACTCATTTCACTGATATTACCCGCAGCATCGGTCTGGGTTAAGGTGATCTTATGCGCACCGAGTCCTAGTTCTTGGCTAAAGTTAAAACTCCATTTGCCATTATCCCCTACGGTTACCGTACCCACCGGCTGACCATTGTCGTAAATCGTCAGCACCGCTTTGGCCTCTCCAACCCCCGCTAAAGTCGGCTTGCTATCATCGGTATTTGCACCCGCAGCAATGGCCCCTTTGACCGGTCCCACATCATCAGTCACCGTTTGCAAGATCGGTTTATTCGGGGCAATGGTATCTTTTGCGCCCAGTACGTCAGTGGCATCCGAACGATTACCAGCCGCATCAATCACATACACTTTACCCATATTTTTATCGGTTAACGCAGGAGAGACAGTGATGCTAAATTTCCCATCGGCTCCAACCGTGCCTGTCCCGATCGTTTTGCCATCCGGGCCTTTAATTTCAATTTTACTATTCGCTTCGGCAGTACCAGTAACCGTATCACCTGCAGCATTGATCTGGGCAGCAGCTTTATCTGGTGCGATAGTATCTTTACCTGCAGTGATTTCCAGTGGTTTTGAAACATTACCTGCCGCATCTTCCAGCACGATAGAGGCCTTTTTATCCGCACCTAAAGCTGGTGACAAGCCAATTTCAAACTTGCCTTGCGCATCAGTGGTGCCACTTCCAATCACATTACCCTCGGCATCTTTGACCACAACTTTGCTATTGGCTTCTGCCCGCCCTACGATTGAAGTCCCTTCTTTATTCACTTCTACGGTCGGTTGATCGGGTGCAACCGTATCCTTGCCGGCAAATACCTTTGAAGGTTCTGACTTGTTGCCTTCCTTATCTTCCGCCACAACAGTTCCCCCCTTGTCGCTGGTTAAAGGAGGTGAAACCTTGATCGAATACAGTCCCTGTTTATTGGCAATTACGGTCCCGAGCAGGTTATTATTGGCATCATAAATCGAGACTTTGGCATTGGCCTCAGTCTTACCGGTGACAATGGTGCCATCGGCATTCAGCTGGGCAGTCGGTGCATCAGGTGCGGTGACATCTTTATTTCCCACAACCTCATTGCTTGCTGAATTACCTGCAGCATCTGTTGCGGTTACAGTCACCTTTTCACCAGCCGGTAAAGGATCGGTTAATTTAAAGGTATAGTTTCCCTGAGCATCGGCTTGTCCAGTTGCAAGGATTTTCCCGTTTTTATCGACGATTTTAATTGCAGCATTTGCTTCAGTTCTGACGGTGATTGTTTGTGAGTCCTTGGTATCTATTACAGCTTTAACGACTGGCGGTGTTCGATCAATCTCTTTAGGTGTTTCAGCTTTTTTATCGTCGTCATCGTCTTTGACAGCCAGCAAATAAACGCCTTCTGCCGCCAAGGCCACCAATCCCGCTTTGAGCAACTGTGATTTGGTAATCCCCAAGTCTTCTGTAGCATCTGACATCATCATGCTCTGTGAAGGTGGCTGCGTATAAGCAAACTGAGTCAGTTGCGTGGTCGGTACATAACGCACGAACTGGCCTGAATCATCAAACTGGGCGATGCTATAGCTACCATCTTGTTCAGGAAAAGCCAAAGTGTGTTCCGTGACATTTGCATCAGTATAAAAATCACTAATAATGATTTTTTCACCGTTTTTAAGTGTAATGACAAGATCATTACCTTGTTTCATAATAGATTTGATATCGTCCTGATTTACACCAATCTGGACAATCGAAGGCTGATCGAGCATGACCGCTTTTATTTGTCCATCTTGTAAAATATTCGAATTTTTCTTCGAAGAAACGACAACTCTTGTCATTTTTATGCTCACTTATCAATTATATTTTTATCTATTTGTCGGTTAATGAATAATTAAGTAATTCATCCGCATTTAAAATATCAAAACATTCCTACAACAACAATCTCTACAGCAGCATTTATGCGGTTTAATTTAAATTGACCATGCGTTCAAAAATCAGACTATAAAAAATGATTCATATTTTGATGCCATATAAAAAAACCAGCCTGATCTGGCTGGTTTCTTGAAGTAGACTCGGATTAGAATTTTGGATCGCGCATTTGTACAAGAGTACTATTCGCCTTCGCAAGACTATCTGTAATTTTACCCATTACCGCCGGTATAAGACTCTCAGCCATTTGTGCCGCTTGTAGACCCAGCTTTTCACCAAATGTTGGGCGTTTACGCGTGTTAATCACATAGATATCATGCTTTGGCAGCAGGCTCAGTAAATATTCATCTGAGGTCTGCAAGGTATCCACCAGATTTAACTCGCGGGCATCTTCACCATACCAGTGCTCACCTGTTGCAACTTTGGCAACATCCAGTTGAGGACGATATTTCTCAACAAAGTGCTTAAATAAGGCATGGGTTTGCTGGAGTTCTTCTTCGAATTTCGCCTTGCCTTCCGGGGTGTTTTCCCCAAACATGGTAACGGTACGTTTGTATTCACCCGCGGTATACAATTCAAAATCAACATTATGTTGTTTTAACAGGCGGTTAAAGTTAGGAACCTGAGCAACAACACCAATTGAACCTACTACCGCGAATGGTGCCGAGATGATTTCATTGGCAATACACGCCATCATATAGCCACCACTTGCCGCCACTTTATCTACACAGATCGTGACATGAAAGCCAGCATCGCGTAAACGCACCAGTTGCGCCGCTGCCAGCCCATAACCATGCACCATGCCACCCGGGCTTTCCAGACGCACCACCACACGATCATGTCCAGCTTTTGCTGTTGCCAAGATTAAAGTGATTTCTTCGCGGATGGTATCCACAGCAGAAGCCTGTACATCGCCTTTAAAATCGAGCACGTAAATTTTTTGATCATTCTTGCGACGCACTTTTGCTTCTTTGGCAAGTTGCTGAACCAGTTGCAGTAATTCCAGACGAGACGCTGTTGTTTGTGCAATTTTTTTTCTTTGTTCATTCACACGCGCATTGAGATGACTAATACGAATTTCAGCGGGAAATTTGGGTAAATGGAATAACATACAGTAAGTGCTCTATAAGTTCGGCTTTATCCATCTAAGATGTGGCCTGCTGAATAAAAATTCAATAGTGAATTTGCAAAATAGATTCATTTTCATTTATATAATAAAAAAAAGAGCCCATAGGCTCTTTGATTGATCTGGCTTTGCTTAACCAAAACGACCGGTAATATAGGCTTCAGTCAACTGATGGTCAGGTTGAGTAAATACTTTCTCGGTTGAGTTGACTTCAATCAGGTCACCCAAATGGAAGTATGCCGTACGATCCGATACGCGCGCCGCCTGTTGCATCGAGTGGGTGACGATTGCAATGGTATATTGTTCTGACAGTTCCGAAATCAGCTCTTCAATCTTTGCCGTTGCAATTGGATCAAGTGCTGAACAGGGTTCATCCATCAAAATTACTTCCGGACTCACCGCAATGGTACGAGCAATACATAAACGTTGCTGCTGACCACCCGATAAACCTGTACCCGGCTGACTTAAACGATCTTTGACTTCATCCCATAAACCTGCTTTACGCAAGCTGTTTTCTACGATTTCTTCCAGATCATATTTGTCACGTGCCAGGCCATGCAATTTCGGGCCATACGCTACATTGTCAAAAATTGATTTTGGAAATGGGTTCGGCTTCTGGAACACCATCCCGACTTGTGCACGAAGTAATACCACGTCCAGGTTTGGATCATAGATATCTTGATTATCAAGCGTTACCTTACCGGTTACCCGACAGCTATCAATGGTGTCATTCATACGGTTTAAGGTACGTAAGAAAGTCGATTTACCACATCCTGACGGACCAATGAATGCAATCACTTCATTTTGGTAAACATCCAGATCAATCCCCTTGATGGCCTCAGATTCACCATAATAAACATGAACATCTTTGGTACTGATTTTTACGTCACTTGCTTTTGGCTTTTTATTTGAAGCAGCCGTTTCAAACTGAGAAACAAATGCAGTGTTCGATTGCTGAACTTGCCCTTCCGCTGAAGTAAATTCTGTTTGCTGTGGATTCACTGATTTATCCTTTTCTACGGCGTTCATAATATCAATCGTATTCATTGTACTCTCCTCAATTACCAACGCACTTCAAATTTCTTACGGAGCCAGATTGCAAGGCTGTTTAAACTAATCATTAACGCAAGCAACACGATAATTGCTGCCGCGGTACGTCCTTCAAAGAAGTTACGTAATTCATTACCTTGCCATAAATAAACCTGTACAGGCAATGCAGTGGCCTGATCAAGGGGTGTAGTCGGTACACTGGCAACGAAAGCACTCATCCCGATCAACAGCAATGGCGCGGTTTCACCCAGTGCATGTGCCACACCAATAATTGAACCGGTCATGATGCCTGGCAAAGCCAATGGCAAGACATGATGGAAAACGGTTTGCACTTTGGATGCACCCAAACCTAAAGCCGCCTGTCGAATCGAAGGTGGAACGGCTTTTAATGATGCACGCGTGGTAATAATCACGGTCGGCAAAGTCATCAGACTCAACACCAGACCACCGACAAGTGGCGCAGATAATGGCAGTTGCATCCAGCCGATAAAGATTGCAGCGCCCAGTAAACCGAATACGATCGAAGGAACCGCTGCCAGGTTATTGATGTTGACTTCAATAATGTCCGTCATCATGTTCTTGGGTGCAAATTCTTCAAGATAGATCGCACTTGCCACACCAATTGGAATTGAGATGATGATTACAATCAGCATCATGAACAATGAACCCATGAAGGCCCCCGCCAAGCCACTGGTCGCTGGCGAGCTACGTGAATCAGGGCTAACAAACAGGTTGGTATTGAAGGTACTGTCAATAATGCCTTCTGCTTTTAACTTATCTGCAAGCTGACGTACTTCAGGTTCAAGCTGTTGCTGGTCATCCGGTAATGAGCGATCAATATTGCCGGCTAACCACACATCAATATTGGCATCTGCCAGGAATTTAATCTCTTGCTTGCTACCAATCAACGCCGGGTTGTTCATGACCATATCGCGTAAGCGGTAAGCTTCAGAGCTGGTATACAAGCTGCTCAAATAATCACGCTGGCTTTCAAGTGCCTTATCTTTAGACACGATGCCATTCACGATCAGCGCATCCCAATCCACCATGCCCATTTCAGTTTGCCAAGCGACCATACGCTCTTCAAAATGTGCCGGTGTTTCCCCTGCGGTTGCTTTGGGCTTGGCACCCACATTGATAATGGCTGGGTCAAAATAAACCGGAACGGTCAGGCTGCTTTGCCAGAAAGAAGGCAAACCTTTGGCCAGAATACTGCCAAACAGCAAGGCAACAAAAGCCAGGCCGATCACCACCGCAGAGAAACCTGCGAAACGGAATGTCTTTTCTTTACGATGGCGCTTTGCCAAAGAGCTTTGAATTCTTCTTTTGCGCTGTTCACGTTGTTCAGCAGCCACTTGTGGATCAAATACGTTCTGATCCAGAGGAGATGAGGTATTTGATGAACTCATTCGTATTGCTCACGATATTTACGCACGATGTACAGTGCAATAATGTTTAAACCCAAAGTGATCACAAACAAAGTCAAACCAAGGGCAAAGGCCACCAATGCTTGCGGGCTGGCGAAATCGGTATCACCGGTTAATTGCTTCACAATCGTCACGGTGACGGTTGAAACAGCTTCTAATGGGTTGGCATGCAGTAATGGGCTATTCCCTGCTGCAAGCACCACAATCATGGTTTCACCCACCGCACGCGATACTGCCAACAAGAATGCACCGGTAATTCCCGGTAAGGCAGCCGGCAGCACAACCTGACGAATAGTTTCCGACTTGGTTGCCCCTAAGCCTAAAGAACCATCACGTAATGAACGTGGCACCTGAGTAATGATGTCATCAGATAACGATGAAACGAATGGGATAATCATGATGCCCATTACGAAGCCAGCAGTTAACGCACTGGTTGCATTGATATCAACGCCGATACTCTCACCGACCAGCTTGAAAAATGGACCAATGATCATCAAGGCAAATACACCATAAACAATGGTCGGAATACCTGCTAATACTTCAATGGTTGGCTTTGCCCAAGAACGTAATCGTGGAGAAGCATATTCAGCCAGATAAATCGCAATCAGCAAACCAATTGGCACCGCAACCAACAAGGCGATACCACTGACCATCAGGGTTCCCCAGATTAACGGCAAGATCCCGTAGCTCCCCTCTGCATTTCCTGAGGTGCTAAACCCCGGGTTCCATTCGGTACCAAAAAAGAAATCCACTGGACTGACAAACTGGAAGAAGTGTAACGCCTCTCTCAACATCGATAAGACAATACCAATCGTGGTTAAAATCGCAACGCCAGAACACAGAATCAACCCCACATTGATGGCTTTTTCGACCTGGTTTCGGGCGCGGAATTGCTGGCTGACATGACGTTTGGCCCAGACGAGCCCGGCTAAACCCGCACAGATCACGACCGCAAGTTTTGCGAAAGAACCAATGGTCTGGAATTTTGCCAGTTGTTGTGCGGCAGCGACTTCATATGCTGCGGGCTGGTCTGTGACCCCGAAACCCGATGCAATTGCCTGTACGCGACTGCTCAGGACATCACGTCCTGCGGCATCCAGATTGGCACTGACAGAGGCTGGAATATTATTGAAAATGATATGTTGTAAAACGCTGGGTTCAACCAAGTTCCAAATAATCAAAATTAAAAAAGCAGGAATACCACACCACAAAGCAACCAACGCGCCATAATATCCGGGACGTGAATGTAGTGCTGCTGAGTTATTTCCTTTACCTGCTAGGTTACGGCTTTTACTTAGCCCGATTTGATATGCAATTGCCACAAGGGCCAATAACACACCGATAAGTAGCAGATTCATGTAATCTCCACTGTTTTCTCAATTTTCATGATTTGAAAAAACTTCGCTAGACAAAAAGGCTGATGATCCTAAGTCTCACCAGCCTCCCTTTTCACAATATTACTTAACTGATTTACCCGCTTTAAAATCAGCCAGGATTTTTGCGCGCTCTTTATCGCTTAAAGGAATCAAGCCCGCTTTTTCTAACTTAGAACCTTTACCAGAAATTTTCTTGTTTAAGAAGAATTCTGTGTACTGTGGTAAGCCTTTGATTGATTTCAAGTGCTCGCCTTTCACGTAGAAGAACAATGGACGAGAAACCAGATAGCTACCATCCAGAACGGTCTTCTCTGATGGTGTCACGCCGTTTACTGTCGCCACACGTAATTTATCGCGGTTTGAATCATAGAAACCTAGGCCAAATACACCCACTGCATTTGGAGACGTTTTCAGGCGCGCTAATGTTTCAGTATAGTCACCCGCAATTTCAATCACGCGGCCATCTTTACGGAAAGTTGAACATGCTTTCTTTTGATCATCTTTGCTTAAAGCTTTGTAGTAATCAAATGCTTCACAACCTGCATCTACCATTTTTTCCTGGAACACTTCACGGGTACCGTGGTTAGACGCTGGAATCACCAAAGTAATGGCTTCATTTGGTAATGATTTATCGATTTGATTCCAGGTTGTATATGGGTTTGGAACCAGTTTACCGTTTGAAGGTAATTGTGCAGATAAAGCCATGAACACATGCACTGGTTTTAATTTATACGCCGCTTTTTTAACGTTTGATGCAAATACGATACCGTCATAACCCACTTTGATTTCTTGGACTTGGTTTACGCCAGATTTTTTACATGCATCTAATTCTGAATCTTTGATTTGACGAGAAGCATTTGCGATGTCGATGGTGTTATCGCCAACACCTTGACAGAATTGTTTCAAACCGCCACCCGTACCGCCTGAGCCAACAACAGGTGCTTTAAATTGAGGGAAGGTGTTGCCAAACTCTTCAGCAACAATACTTGCAAACGGTAATACAGTAGATGAACCAGCAATTTGAATCGTATCACGAGCTGCATTTGCAGTCGTTGCTACAGTTGCCCCAGATACAGCTAATGCAATTGCGATGTGACGTGGATTTAAGCGCATTCTGTTTTCTCTCATTTATGCAATTTGATTTACAACTCTTTTCAAGTTAAGTGTTGTACTTTGGTTAACTGCATTTTGAGCAGATAATATGACAATTAAGTGACAACTTTATGACGCTTTTGTGATGGTCATATTCCCCCTTAATTTTTTAGAAAATGATCGCTGATAAAATCTCAGCTTAGCTTTCAGATTTGTCATAAATCATAAAGAATAAAAACATAACTACTTAATTTAATTAAACTTTACAGCAAAATAAAAAATTTTAATTAACAAAAAACCTGTTGGGTGCAAACGCCAGTTTATATATGTTTTATGACAATTCCGTCTAAAAAAGGTCAGCTGCAATGCCAAATCCTGTCACAATTACAACACAAATGATGATTGGTTAGCCGGTCTCCAACGTGTTTGAGGCCTTTATTGATCCGGAAATTACCTCAAAATTCTGGTTTAGCGCTTCCACGGGAAAACTCGAACAAGGCCATACCGTAAGCTGGACCTGGGAAAAATACCAAGTGTCTACAAAAGTTACAGTGACAAACATCATTGCAAATGAACTGATCCAGATTCAATGGGGTGAACCCAGCACGACCGTGGACTTTAAATTTGAAGCACTCAATGAATCACAGACCTATCTCACTATCCACAACTACAATATTCCCTTAGAAGGAGAAGAACTGATTGCTTTTATTATTGATAGTACCGGTGGCTTCACCACTGTATTAGATGGTTTAAAAGCCTATCTAGAACATGGTCTAGAACTTCATCTGGTACAGGATAAGTTTCCGCCTTTTTGATGGTGTTGCTAGCGCTGACAATAGCGCGCCGCTATTTTCCATCAGCCGTTTTCAAGTCTATGCCTAGCTATTGGAGATAGAACATGACTCATCTATGGCCAATCACCGCCTTCACATTCTGCTGATTAATCGCATAGCTCATCACCACATAAGCGTCCGATTCAGAAAAATCTGACTTTTGAATTGATGGCCTGATGATCTACCTTACCGCAAATAAAAAGGAGTTCATATTTGAACTCCTTTTCGCGACGCTTAAATCGACTCAGTTTTAAATATTTGGCTGAGCTTGCGTCGACAACACTTCTTTCTTTTTATACTTCAGCACATAAACCAATGCCAGGAGCGCTAGCCAGATTGGCACCAGCATTACGGCAAGCCGCATATCTGGGGTGAGGCTCATGATCAGTAAAATCGCAAAGATGAAACCAATGGTCAGGTAATTACTCCATGGCGTTAAGATACTTTTGAACTTGGTGATGTGCTGTTGCTGCTGCATGGCTTTTCTAAATTTAAGATGGGTCCAGGAAATCATTAACCAGTTCACCACCAACGCCGCCACCACCAGCATCATGAGAAACTGGAAGGCTTTGCCTGGCATCAGGTAATTCACCACCACACAAAGTGCCGTCACGGAAGCAGATACAATTGCTGCTGCCATTGGAATACCACGGCGATTGACCTTTTGCAGGATTTTAGGCGCATTGCCCTGCATTGCCAGACCATGCAGCATACGGCTATTACAATAAATACAGCTGTTATAGACTGAAATTGCTGCAATCAGTACCACAAAATTCAGCACATTGGCGACCCCATGACTATCTAAGGACTGGAAGATCAGTACAAAGGGACTACCTCCTTCCGCCAGTTGATTCCATGGAAATAAACACAGCAATACCCCAATCGCACCGATATAAAAAATCAGGATCCGGTAGACGATCTGGTTTATCGCCTTAGGAATAGTTTTATCTGGATTTTTGGTCTCGGCCGCAGTAATCCCGATCAGCTCAAGACCACCGAAAGCAAACATGATCACTGCCATCGACATGATGAAGCCATGCATGCCATTCGGGAAAAATCCGCCGTATTGCCACAAATTGGCCACACTTGCTTGTGGGCCTGCGCTGCCAGAGACCAGTAAATAGAATCCAAAACCGATCATGCTCAGGATGGCAATAATCTTGATACAGGAAAATAAAAACTCGGACTCGCCAAAGAAACGGACATTCACCAGGTTGATGCCGTTAATCAGGATAAAAAAGAATAAGGCCGTGATCCATGTGGGCAGTTCAGGCCACCAGAACTGTATAAAGGTACCGATTGCACTCAGTTCCGCCATACTCACCAGCACATACAGCACCCAGTAATTCCAGCCCGACATAAAGCCCGCCATCGGGCCCCAGTATTTGTTGGCAAAATAACTAAAGGAACCACTGACCGGTTCCTCGACCACCATCTCACCGAGATGACGCATAATTAAAAAGGCAATCACGCCAGCCAGTGCGTAACCCAGCAGAACCGAAGGTCCTGCCAGTTTAATGGTTTGGGAGATACCCAGAAACAGGCCTGTGCCGACCGCACCGCCTAATGCAATCAGCTGTATATGCCGATTGGATAAACCCTGTTTTAAATCATGTTTATTGTCTACATCCATCACTTATCTCCAATGTGTGTGTCACATCCTGTACACCTTTATGCAGCGTTAAATTCGAAGCCAAAAGTCTGGCTTCAAATCTGCTTCGCTTTCTTATCAATTTATAAATTTGAAGATTGTTCCTGCCTGATCGCTGATCTAGAAAGAAATCATTTTTTGACAGGGCGTGGTCTGAGCGCGCTGCTTGAGGATTTCATAGCCGCGATCACCATAATCAAAGCGCGCAATCACCGAAGCAAATTTTTTCAGGCTCAGTGGTGCATCCATTGCAGGAAGTTTTAATTCGATAAAAGTCAGACCATCAAATTGTTCGATACTGTCCAGGGTCTGTTTAAGTTGACCTGCAGTTTCAACCACACAACTCTTATATTGATGCTTGCCATTAAATACCCCAGGAATCTGGGTATAGTGCCAGTTTTGAATATCGTTATAAGCGGCATTTTCTCCCATGATCAAACGCTCAATGGTATAGCCGCCATTATTCAACAGGAAGATAATCGGCTTAAGGTCATGACGGATAATGGTGGAAAGTTCCTGTACGGTTAACTGGAATGAACCATCACCAATAAACAGGATTTGACGGCGTTCTGGGGCCGCCAGCAGACTGCCCAGTAATGCTGGCAAGGTATAACCGATCGAACCCCACAGTGGCTGGGCAATATATTTTGCCGTTGCCGGGAGCTTTAAACCTGCCAGTGCAGAATTGGAAGTTCCCACCTCGCCAATAATGACATCATCCTCTTTAAGAAAATCAGCCACTGCATTCCAGAGAATATCCTGACTAAGCTTTTGCTGTTCAGGGACATCAATTGCTGGTGAGGGTTGTTTTTCTAGCATCGGCTTGGAAAGTTTACGTGGTGCAACTTTCTTATTCAGTTCAACCAGAAGCTGTCCAATCTCAATTCCCGGATAATCCTGACCAAAAATCGTCAAGGCATAGGGTTTGATTTCAATATAATGTTCAGTGGCGATCTGATGGGTAAACACACCCGTACCGACATCGGAAAAACGGACGCCGATTCCAATCAGGCAGTCTGATTGTTCAATGGTATTGCGGACATGCGGCTGACTCGCGCCCCCCACATAAGTTCCCACATAACGGGGTGAACCTTCATCCATAATATTTTTTGCCGTGAGCATGCTGGCAAAAGGAATCGAACATTTTTGCGATAAATCATTCAGCAATGAAGTCACCCCAAATACGGATGCTTCATTATCAATTAACAAAGCTGGATGTTGAGCAGCACCGATCACTTCACATAGTTTCGCCACAGCACTGTGTAGCAGCTCTGGCTCAACCGCTGGATAGGATAAATCCAATGGACGGTCTGTCACTTCAATTTTGACATGGGTAATGTCTGAAGGGAGCTGGATATGCACTGGACGACGATCAATAAAACACTGACGTAACACACGGTCAATTTCAAATGCAGCATTGGCAGGCGTCAAACGGGTTTGTGCCACGGTGAACTCTTTCATACAGTTCATGATATTGTCATAATTGCCATCCACCAGCGTGTGGTGCACCAAGGTGCCCTTCTGAACCACATGCAACGGTGGAATACCCGAGATATGTACCACAGGTACATTTTCGGCATAAGCACCGGCAATGCCATTAATCGCGCTTAAGTCACCTACACCATAAGTCGTCGTCAAGGCCGCAAAACCGTTGATCCGTGCATAGCCGTCTGCGGCATAGGCCGCATTTAATTCATTACAATTGCCGATAAATTCGAGTTGTGAGTCTGCTTCTACTTGTTCGAGATAAGACAGGTTAAAATCACCGGGTACACCAAAGAGATGCAGGATACCCATTTGTTTTAGACGAAGATTTAAAAAGTCACCGATTTCCATGAACATTGCGCTACATCCTTTCAAGTCAATTTTTTATTCCATAGAAAAATAATATTTCATCTGTGTTTTAGATTTCGTGCATAATGGAAACGGATTTTAATAAAAATACAATATTTGTGTATCATAAAAGGATTTTATGCAATGGATAAGTTCGACTGGCAAATCATTCAGGCATTACAAAAGAATGGACGGCTCACCAATCAGGAAGTTGGCGATTTAATCGGTTTATCCGCATCTCAATGCTCAAGAAGACGCCAATTACTGGAGCAGAAAGGTGTGATTCTGGGTTATGCAGCACGCATCCACCAACAGGCGTTAGGTCTGGAAGTCACCGCGATGATTCACATTAACCTGCGCATCCATGAAGCCAAGTCACAGCAAGCCTTTCAGGAGTTAATTGAAGCAGAAGATAATATTCAGGATGCCTTTTCAATTAGTGGCGATGCCGATTTTATTTTGAAAGTAGTGGCAGAAAATCTGGAACAGCTATCGCAGTTTGTGACTGAGCGGCTACTGTCTTATCATTTTATTGGCCATATCAAATCTTACATTGTGTTAAAAAAGATCAAGGAACAGAATCATTTCATGAGCAAAGGCAAAAGCCCGAGTTACCACCCAGCAACCTAAACCGAGAAACAATGAGGCTCAAAAAAGGCGGATATTGAATCCGCCTTAACATATTATAAAAGTTAAATTTTATTGATATGCAGCGTTTGCCCGATGGTATTTTCCAGTAATCCTTCCATACCAAATTCAGCACCAACACCCGACATTTTCCAGCCACCAAAAGGTGCATGCGGCACAATTTCCGCATGGGTATTGATCCAGACGGTGCCGCATTCAAGTTGTGCTGCATAGAATTGTGCCGCTTTCAGATCAGTTGACCAGATTGAGCCCCCCAAGCCGAACTCACAGGCATTGGCACGCGCGATGGCATCATCAATGCTGTTATATTTCAGAATCGGCAACACCGGGCCAAACTGTTCTTCCTGTACCACTCTGCATGTTTCATCCAGATCAGTTAAAATCGTCGGGGCAATAAAATAACCCTGCTCAGGTAAGCTCTGATCACCCGATAGAGCGTTCGCCCCTTGGGCAATGGCATCAGCAATCAAGGCTTTAACCTTCTGGTATTGCATCTGGTTCTGCACAGGCCCGAAAGTGGTCTCCGATGCCATGCCATCTCCTACAATCTGTGCCTTGGCGATATTCGCAAGTTTTTGTGCTAAAGCATCATATTGGCTTTCATGCACATACAGACGTTTTAAAGCAGCACAGGTTTGTCCAGCATTTAAAAATGCAACGTTGAAAATCCGTTGTGCAATCTGATCCAGATCCGAATCAGGTAACACAATCCCGGCATCATTACCGCCAAGCTCTAGTGTTAAATGTTTTAAGGTCTTTACTGCACCGGACATAATGTGTTGACCAGTTCTGGTTGAACCGGTAAATACCACCTTTTGTACGTCCGGATGCGTCGAGAGTGCTTCACCAATTTCGCCATCCCCAACCACGATCGAGATGACTCCTGCTGGCACTTCTTGCTGAATGATTTCACATAGCTTTAAAGTGGCTAAAGGCGTAAATTCAGAAGGCTTATTAATCACCACATTGCCTGCACGCAAGGCAGGCATGATATGCCAGACGGCAATCATCAACGGCCAGTTCCACGGCGTAATTGAAGCCACTACACCCAAGGATTGATAATGACGCTCGATACGTTTCTGCTCGCTATCTTCCAAGACATCAACCGGTAAGTCCAAACTTGCCGTATAACGGGTCCAGCCAATCGCACCTTGCACTTCCATTTGCGCCAATGCCAATGGCTTGCCCTGTTCCAATACCACCAGCTCAGCCAAAGTTTCAGCATGCTTTTCGATACCATCGGCAATTTTGTTAAGTATATTTTTACGTTCTTCATGCGGACAACGCTGCCAGCTTTTAAAGGCCTGCTTTGCTGCAGCAATGGCTTGATTCACCTGAGCAACGGAGGCTTTGGCACAATGTGCTGCCACTGAACCTGTCGCAGGATTAATAATCTCAAGTTCACCTTGTTCGCCTAAACAAGATTGACCGTCAATAATAAGTTTAAATTCGTTTTGCATATTCACTTGTTGCATTTCTTTTCCTGATCTTAACTGTCTTTTCCGCTTTATTGTCCGCGTCTATGATTGGAATATAAGTCAAGTAAACGCGATCCTGAATGACATCAATGCATCACAGACACTGAGGGTCTATCAATACAATATGGAATTTGCCATCCACACTTCATGCATAATTATTTCTGATTTAGATTCAAGATGCATATTTTGTGCATAAACGTTGCAAAACCAACACAAGAACTTAATAAAGAAATTTTTGGACAATAAAAAAGGCACCCGAGGTGCCTTTTTTATGGAACGATCGATTAATCGATGGCCGGAACATAAGTTCCCGCAGCAATTGCATCCTTGATACGATCAGCTTCTGCAAGCACCAGTGCAAGCAAGTTCTGAACGTTTTCAAGTGTTGCAACCGGACTTAAAGTGGTCATTTTCAATGATTGAATATTGCCAACTTTAGTCACACCAATATTCGCTTCGCCACGTGCAAACAGTTCATCTGCAACGTTCTGGTTCAAGCTATCGATGAATTCAGCAGGATAAGCGTCTGGTACTACACGGAATAGAACTGATGCGAATTGTGGTTCAACCAGCAATTCCAGACCTGCTGTTGCTTTAATATAATCAGCAACTTCACGTGTTAATTTAACACCATGATCGATCATTGAACCATACAGCTCTTCGCCTAATGCTTCAACGGTCATCCATAATTTCAATGCATCAAAACGACGGGTCGTTTGTAATGATTTAGATACCAGGTTAGGTACACCATGTTCTTCATCATAAGCAGAGTTAAGATATTCTGCTTCATAATGCATAAAGCGATAGTTGGCTTCGTCTTTTAACAAGAAAGCGCCACAGCTAATGCTTTGGAAATAATGCTTATGGAAATCAAGCGTGATTGAGTCTGATAATTCAATACCATCCAGCATTGCACGATGGTCATTTGAAAGAATCAGTGCACCACCCCAAGCGGCATCAATGTGCATCCATGAACCATATTTCGTGGTAATTTCACGGATTTTCTTGAGTGGATCAATCGCACCAGCATCTGTGGTACCTGCAGTTGCAACCACACATGCAACGATTTTGCCTTCAGACTGAAGATGCGCCATGGTTTTTTCCAGTGCATCGACATCCATTTGGGCATTTTCATTCACAGGTACAGTCACAACCGACTGGAAACCCATGCCCATCATTGCCATGTTCTTTTGCACAGAGAAATGCGCATTTTCAGAACAGATGACTTTGACGTTTTTCATTGCATCTGCAGGGATCCCATCACGCTGAACCGACCATGGCTTGCCATTTTCGTCTTTCCAGTTTTTCGAGATACACCAGTCACGTGCTAGCAATACACCCATCAGGTTAGATTGCGTACCACCCGAAGTGAACACGCCCGCCTGACCTGCGCCATAGCCGACTTTTTGACGAAGCCAGTCAATCAACTGCACTTCCATCAAAGAACCCGCCGGGCTTTGGTCCCATGAGTCCATCGACTGGTTGGTTGCATTGATTAACACTTCCGCAATCTGGCTCATCACCATGGTTGGGCAGTGTAAATGTGCCAGTGAATGTGGATGATGGACTTTCAAGCTTTTGTTGAGGAAAAGCTCAACCATACGTTGTAATGACTGCTGTACACCCAAACCTTGTTTTGAAGGCGCAAAAGAGATTGCTTCGCGCAAATCCTTGATGCTGCCACCTGTATACATTTTGTCATTTTGCAACCATGCTGAAACGGCATTTACCGCCTCGCCCATTGCTGACTGATAGTCAGCAATAGATTGAGCATCATTGCAGAGTAACGCTTTACGATGTTCTGCAAAATCAACCATGAATTAGCCTCGTACTGCTTTTAATGCTTCAGCAATCGCTTTCTTGAAGCGAGCAATCACTTCAACACATTCGTCTTGGTTGATAATTAACGGACAAAGCAAACGAATGACTGTACCGTTACGACCACCTTTCTCAAGCAATAATTTATTGTTGAAACATGCGGCTTGAATCGCTGCTGCCAACTGAGCATCCGCAGGATGAGAACCGATACGGTCAGCAGGTTTACGCTCATCAATGATCTCAATACCGATCATCAGGCCACGGCCACGCACGTTACCGATACAAGGGAATTCTTGGGCAAGTTTTTTCAACTCAGCTTGTAAGAAGTCACCACGCTCTTGCGCATTTTGAGCCAGATTTTGTTCTTTGATCACTTGTAGTGATGCCAGACCTGTACCCATCGCAAGTTGGTTACCGCGGAATGTACCTGAGTGTGTACCTGGCTGCCATGCATCAAACTTACGTTTAATACCTAACACAGCCAATGGCAAGCTACCACCCACCGCTTTCGACATCACTACAACATCAGGCTCGATTCCTGCATGTTCAAAGGCAAACATTTTACCTGAACGTGCAAAACCAGCTTGAACTTCGTCCAAAATTAAAACGATGTTGTGCTTTTCAGTCACTTCACGAATTTTTTTCAACCATTTAACTGGCGCAGTCACCACACCGCCTTCACCCTGAATCGCTTCAAGAATGACAGCTGCAGGTTTGGTTACACCGCTTTCAACATCTTCAATGAAATTTTCAAAGTAGTATGTCAAAGCATCAACACCAGCTTCACCACCTAAACCCAGTGGGCAACGATATTCATGTGGATATGGCATAAATTGCACGCCTGGCATCAAACCATTGACCGCATTTTTTGCGTTCAGGTTGCCTGTCATTGCAAGCGCGCCGTGGGTCATACCATGGTAGCCACCTGAGAAACTAATCACAGAGCTACGACCCGTATAAGTTTTTGCAAGCTTAATTGCTGCTTCTGTACCATCTGCGCCTGTTGGACCACAGAATTGTAAGCAATACTCTTCTTTACCGCCTGGCAAATATGCCAGCAGCGCTTCAGTAAACGCATCTTTTAAAGGAGTCGTTAAGTCTAAAGTATGCAATGGCAAACCACTTGCCAATGTGTCTTGAATACTTTGAATCACCGCAGGATGATTATGGCCCAAAGCCAATGTTCCTGCCCCAGCTAAACAATCAAGGTACTGTGTACCTTCAACATCAGTAACCCAGCAGCCTTGTGCTTTCGCTATCGCTAACGGTAATTTACGTGGATAACTACGAACATTTGATTCCATCTGACTTTGGCGAGTCAGATAATATTCGTTGGTTGCATTAGCGGCAGGATTTACGGAAGTAACGCTCATATCGAATTACCATCTCTGATATGGGTGAAAGAAATAAGTCTGGTGACTTGCGGTCGTTTGACTCGGTGCTTTTTAGAATCTAGTGAGACACAAATTTTATATCTTTCAACTAGGAGCGAGATGATACCTAATTTTGCAAGAAAATAAACACTTTTTATGCCTGACATTGATCTAATCTTATTGAAAAAATGTATCATTCCAACAACTATGATGAATTATGATCATACTATGTGACAAGCGAAAGAAAGTAAGCTTTTTTAAATCCTAGTTGCATTTTTAGATAAATGGTCAAATCAATCCATCTAATTATCTAATTTTTAAAGTTTTTCATTTATTTTTCCTGTTGCAAAACACTGCTAATCCCTTACAAAGTCACCACAAAATATGCCGAAGTTCACCATCAGTTCTTTTTAATATCAAATCTGTAAAAAATAAATTTTCGATATCAAATTCTAAGGACAATTTTATGCGTACTTTAGCACTTGCTACATTGATGATCGGGGCGGCCCTCAGCCCAAAACTGTTTGCCCATGAGACAGAAAACTTGAACTACAATATTGTGAATATCCAAGCGGATGCCTCACGCCAAGTCGCAAATGATGAGATGCGTGCCGTCCTGTATATTGAAAAAAGCAACAAACAACCGGCTGAACTCTCTAACCAGATCAATCAGCTGATGAATCAGGCGCAAGCAATTGCACGTAAATATAATCAGGTCAAGGTCGAAACCGGTACACAAAGTACCTATCCAGTTTATGACAATGACAGTAATAAACTGAAAGAATGGCGTGCCCGTGCCGAGATCCAGCTTGAAAGTAAAGACTTCAAGGCAGCAAGCCAGTTAATTAGCGAATTACAGCAAAGCTTCCAGACTCAGTCGATCAACTTTACCGTGTCGGATGAACAGCGTAAAAAAGTCGAAAACGAGCTGATGATTGAAGCATCGAAAAATTTCCAGCAACGTGCGCAGGCCATCACTCAGGCATGGAACAAGGCCCAATACAATCTGGTTAGTCTGAACCTGAATACCAGTAACTACTTCCCGCAACCGATGGCGCGTGGCGGCATGGCAAAATTTGCGATGGCAGAAGCAGCTCCCGCGCAGGACATGGCTGCGGGCGAGTCAAAAATTACTGTCAGTGCCAATGGTTCGATCCAGTTTAAATAACTTACTTTATAACCTTCGATAAAGGCAGAAGTGCAATAGCTTCTGCCTTTATCGATTCATATCAAAATAATTTTCCAATTCATTCAAATCGGGTAGCTCATCAAATGCCCGAAGCACCTCATGTGCCTCCGCCCAACTCACTTTGGAATTTACACAAAAGTTTAACTCAAGTTCAGGGGTGAACTGTTCCTGAAGCAAGCCCAAAGGAATCCACATAATCTCTGGCTTACTGCCTAAGGCATTCGGGACAGGAGAACCACACTGTCTGCAAAAGCAACTGGTAAAGCCCGTCTCCTTGACATAGGTCTGAATCAATTGTTCGCCCTGCTGCCACCGGAATGCACCAGTCGGCACAACGGTAGAGGCATTGGAGGCTGCTCCACTCTGCTTGCGACATAGACTGCAATAACAACGATAGATCATTTTAATCCGGTTGAGATGCAATTCAAATTGCACCGCGCCACATAAGCAACTGCCGCTAAAGTACTGTTTGTCATTGACTACACGCATGTGTTGTTATCCTGAAAATCGCTGATCGGCCTTTTTATTTATTTTGAGTCAGATTCTGTAATGAATCCCACGCAGCTTGGGCCAACGTTTCCCGATAAAGGCTCGGCGTTGTACTCACTTTTCCAGATAACCAGGCTCGGCTATAACTTTCTGACGCTCCAATGACCAGAGACATCATCAGTTCTGCGGGTACGGCTCTCAACAGCTTTGCCTCGGTATAACGCCCGATCTGGCTGGCAATTTTCTGATTCCGCAGTTTGTTTTTCTCATCTAGCTGCGGTCGATATTCACCTTGCATCACATTAAAGTGAGCCAGTAACAGAAATCTGGCAAATTCAGGCTGATCAGAGACCCAGTCGGTATAACTATAAATCAGGGCGTACAAGCATTGTTGTAAAGAATGTGCTTCCTGTAGGTATCGCTCACGCAACTGGGCCTGATCTTCCAGTGCCGCAAATACCAGTGCCGCGACAATCCCCTCCTTGTTTTTAAAATGATGGTAAATCGCGCCGACACTACTCTCGGATTTTTCACGGATCATTTCAATACTGGTGGTTTCCAGACCATAGTCAAGAAAACAGCACAAGGCATCCAGCAAGATTTGCCGTTTTAATAAGGACTTCCGTTGCGGATATAAGCGTTGCAATAATTGCTGAGCGGCCTGCATAGTTCTATCAAATTTACCAATGGTCGGAACTATTGTGTATGACTTGACCACAACTTGTAAACAGAATTATATTCTGTAAAAGAATTTAATTTTGTTACAGGACATCTGAACATGGCTTCAACCTTAGAACTCTGGCATAAAGTCTCAGCCTTACCGGCCGGGAAATGGACCTTTACCCGCATGTTATGCCTCAAAGCCCCTTATTTCAGTAGTATTTCTCCGCTATTTGAAGAACTGAAACCGAATTCTTGTAAAATCAGTATCAAGAAAAAACGTTCCGTACTGAACCATATTGGTACGGTGCACGCGATTGCGATGTGTAATATGGCCGAACTGGCGGGGGGGACCATGACCGAGGTGACGGTTCCTGCGACACATCGCTGGATTCCCAAAGGAATGACGGTTGAATATTTAAAAAAAGCTGAAACCGATCTGGTTGCAATTGCTACCCCGGTTGATGATCACTACGATTGGGATCAGGCGGGTGAATATCTGGTAAATGTCGATGTGCTTGATCAGCACAAGGACAAAGTATTTCACGCCACCATCACCATGTGGGTTTCCAAAAAGAAGAAATAAAATAAAAAAAGCCCTGAGGCACATAGCTTCAGGGCTTTTGTTAAAGGTTTATCGCTTACTTTTTAAATGGCAGTGCATATTTAAAAATACGCCCCACCACTTCACCAAACTGTTTTACAAAGCTGGCATTGTTGTAATGCAGTCCATATTTCTCACAGACTGCCTGTACTTTCGGGGCAACCTGACGGTAACGGCGTGCCGGAATATCCGGGAATAAATGATGTTCAATCTGATGACTCAAATGCCCGGTTAAAATATGAAAGGCTTCTGAACCGGTCAGATTCGATGAACCGCGGATCTGGCGCATATACCAATGCCCGCGACTTTCATTCTGTAATACCGCTTTCGGGAATACTTCCACATCTTTGGTAAAGTGACCACAGAAAATGATACTGAAGGTCCAGACATTACGAATTCCGTTGGCCACCAGATTGCCGGTAAATACAGGAATCGCGGCTGGACCAGCAATCAGTGGAAAGAACACGTAGTCCTTAAACATCTGCTTAAGAATTTTCTTCTGTGCAGGCTGCCATTCACGCTTGAATTGCGCGATGCTTTTACGCTTATATACGACCTTGCCCAACTCCAGATTCTGGATCGCGACACCCCACTGAAATAACAGGCTAAATGGCACGATGTAGATCGGCTGAATCAAGGTGAATTTAGACCAGCGCTGTTCCGGGAATAAGCGGAAGACGCCATAGCCAACATCATCATCCATTCCTTTAATGTTGGTATAGGTATGGTGCTTATAGTTATGGGTCTGGCGCCAGTTATCAGAGGTACCGACCGTATCCCACTCATAGGTTTGACCGTTGAATTTTGGATCATTCATCCAGTCATATTGACCGTGCATCACGTTATGGCCCAATTCCATATTTTCCATGATCTTGGCGAAACCGAGTAAGCCCGTGCCCAACAACCATGCTGGCGGAAACCAGCCCAGGAATAAACAGGCACGCCCAGCCAAACTGCTATAACGAATGGTGGAATAGACACGGCGAATGTACTTCGCATCTTTTTCACCAATATCATCCAGTACCTCTTGTTTAATTTGATCCAGTTCACGGGCAAACGCATCTAACTCGGCAGCAGTCAGATCACGGTTTTTAGGATTTTTGAAAAATTCAATTTTAACAGGCATGTTCATAATCAATTTCTCTCTTATAGATCAATCACAAGATCAGACTGGGCTGAATTGACACAAATTTTTAGCAACTGAGCAGGTTCATTATTGGCAGCGCCATTTAGTAGGTTTTTGGTCGCACCTTGCGCCTTGTTGCAGGCACATTTATTACAGATTCCCATCCGGCAACCGTGATTCGGTTTAATACCTTGATGCTCTAGACTTGCAAGAATCGACTGGCCTTTCGGAATCGCAATCGTCTTATTCGATTGCGTCAAGGTCACATTAATAAAACCGGTCTCAGTGGCATCTTCAGCAAATTGACTTAAGCTAAAGGCTTCTGTTTGTAGTGCTGCGGCATCTTTAAACAGGCTTTCCGCTAATGCAGCAAAACCCGAAGGTCCACATGCATAAACTGTGGTGTCGCTTAAAGCCGTGCACTGATCCACATGGCTTTGATTTAAACGCTGATCCTGTTCTTGGGTATAAAAAATCTGATAACTAAAATTAGGGAAGTTTTCTGATACTTCCTGAAGATATTCAACATAGGCTGCGTCAGCCTGCGTTTTGACCCAGTACATCAGTTGAACCGTATGGTGATTTAACTGTTTGGACTGGCACAAGGCTTCAATCAGACTCAGCATCGGGGTGATGCCACTGCCTGCCGCCAACAATAGCAAGTGTGGGGTTGCAATGTGCTGTTGCATGTCACCATACGGTTGTCCCAAACGTAACATATCACCGGTCTGACTGTGTTCAACCAGCCATGAACTCACTAAACCTTGTTCAACTTTTTTCACGGTTAAACACAGGTGATCGGCATCAACCTGCATCAAACTATAGGTCCGCTCGTAATGACGTCCTGCAATCTCAACGGTTACCGGATGATGCTGCCCTGCCACACCGCGTATGACATGGCGGTTGCATTGCAAAATAAGACTGACCGTATCTTTTGCCACATTTTGTTTTTTTACGATTTTGGCCAGTGGCTGATTGATTGACCACAATGGATTGATTTTCTGTAACCAAAAATTGGCATCATGGCTGTTCATTACACTTTGAGCCAACGAATTAAATAGAGAATTTCTCTTTTCAATTGCTTGCATGAGCAGTTTTACTCTGGTGGTTTGCTAATTATTATACATATGTATATATATTTGTATATACACTCGTATAAGAATTTACATTTCACAAGTACACCGACAATCGCTATAATCCCGAGTAGCTTACTTATATATTGAAAATAATGGTTCATTCTTCTTTTTTACCGCTCGGCCATGACACCGTAAATGAACAAGATGTCATTCCTATGAAATCTCCTGTACGTTCGGTGGGTAGGAAAGCAACGATTACCAAAGAAGAGTTGTTTCAGGCCACACTGAGCCTGATCGGCCCACAAAAAAGTATCGCTTCACTCAGTTTGCGTGAAATTGCACGTGAAGCTGGCATTGCACCAAACAGTTTCTATCGTCATTTCAAGGATATTGATGAACTGGCCATTGCCCTGATTGATCAATCCGGTCTGGTCCTTCGCCGTATTATCCGTGAAGCACGTTTACAGGCTTCCAAGCAGCAAAGCATTATCCGTAGTTCGGTTGAAGTGTTTATTCAGCAACTGAATACCGATGAAGGTAACCTGAGTCTGTTATTACGCGAGGGTTATACTGGTTCGACCTCATATAAAGCTGCGGTTGATCGTCAGCTCAATTTCTTCCAGCAAGAGCTGCAAGAAGACCTGATCCGTTTAGAACGCCTGAATAACAGTAAAATCAGTCATGCGGATCTGGCTGCCAAGGCCATTACCCAGCTGGTGTTCAACATGGGGGCGAAAGTCATTGATCTACCTGTGGAGCAACGTACCGAAGTTGCGGAACAGACCATGGTGATGATCCGTATGATTTTAGAAGGCGCGCGTCATTTAAATGAAATGGAAATTGATTAATTGTTTGTATCATCCTACGATGGACCTCGGCAAAATTAAATTTTGTCCTTTGCATCACCCCACATTCTAATCAGGCCTATAGATCATGAATCTACTGAATGACCGTCAAAGCATCATCGCCAGTTTTATCCTGATGTTTTTATTTTTAATGATGGTCATTCCTTTGCATTTACTGCCGAGTTTCTTTGCCGGATTTCTGGTTTTTGAAATTATTAACAGTTTAAGTTCGATTGTTGAAAAGCATATTGATGGCCAACGTGCGCGTATCTTTATCAGTATTATTCTAGGGATATTGGCAACCGTGCTGATCGGTTTCTTTATCACCAGCCTGATCAGTTTTGTGATTTATGATCTTAAAGGCACAGGACTCAATTCTTTCAATATTAAAATCGACCAGACCCTGATCAAGTTTCAGGCTGAGATGAGCCATTATTTGCCAGGTTATCTGCCACATAGTGTGGCTGATATCAAAAATCAGATCTTGTCCTTTATCAAGAATAATATCTCGATTGTCAAAAATACAGGCACCGATATTCTGCACAATCTAGCCACCATGGTGATCGGCCTAATTGTGGGTATTCTGGTATCGATCCAGAATTTTAAACAACATGCCCCACAACCTGCGTTTAAGGCGGCCATTCTGCATCGCATCCAGAAGCTTTCCGTTTCTTTTAAAAATGTTGTTTTTGCTCAGGTCAAGATTTCACTGATTAACACCGTGTTATTCATGATCTTTGTGTTTATTGTGCTGCCGATATTTAATATCCACTTACCTTTTGCCAAAACCCTGACCATTCTGACCTTTATTTTTGGTCTGCTTCCAATTATTGGCAACCTGATCTCCAACACCCTGATCATCATGGCCGGCTTGACCATTTCCCTGTCTGTTGCAGCGATTGCCCTGGCCTATCTGGTGATTATTCACAAGCTTGAATATTTTATTAATGCCAAAATTATTGGCACCAAAATCAATGCCAGTGCCTGGGAAGTGCTCTTGGCGATGCTGATTTTTGAAGCGATTTTTGGGTTGAGTGGGCTGATTGTTGCGCCTATTTTCTATGCCTATATCAAACTGGAATCTAAGGATGCCGGTCTGATCTAAGCATTTTTATACATTCAAAATACTGGGCTTAACAGACTGAAGCACTCTTTAATCTGAATTAAAACGGTTGTTATAAAAAGAAAAGTACCGATAAGTAAACTTACAAAAGGCTAGAAAACGAAAACACTTAGAAGCCGGTTCAAGGCGTAAGCTAGAGATGAAGTAACGGTTTTATTCGTTCTATTTCATCACATATATAATTAAATGAGGTAACTATGAGTTCTTCAGCAACTAAAGCTTTAAAAGTATATACACGTAATAATTTAGATGATGCGATCAAAGAATCGACCGTAAAAATTTTAAACCAAATTCTTGCCAACCTGATCGATCTGTCGTTACTGACCAAACAGGCGCACTGGAACATGCGAGGCAGTAACTTTATTGCAGTGCATGAAATGTTAGATACGTTCCGTACGTCGTTAATTACCCATCTGGACAATGTGGCTGAGCGTGCAGTACAGATTGGTGGCACAGCGCTGGGAACTACGCAGTCTGTGGGTGAAAGTTCACACCTGAAGCCTTATCCGGTTGCTATCCATGCGGTGCAGGATCACTTAAAAGAACTGGCAGATCGCTATGGCGTGGTCGCTAACCATTTACGTGATACCATTGATGAAATTCAGGACCCGATTTCAGAAGATATTATTCATGCTGCCTTAGAGGATCTGGATCAATATTTATGGTTCCTGGAAGCCAATATTGAACAAAAATAATTAAAAAACAGCTGAAAAAAAAGAGGACCTTCGGTCCTCTTTTTTATTTAACGCTCAATTATGGTTTAACCACCACCAGCACCTGAATCGCTTCAGGGGTTACAGAAAGACCATCTAGCAGGCCCAAGCCTTCTTTCTGGAATTTCTGTAAGCGCTCGATTTCATCTTCACGAATACTTGGGTTGAATTGCTTAAGGTAGCTTAAACGGTCAATTTCATACTGCCACTTCGCACTATAATGCTCTTTGGCTTGCTGCATCAATTCTGGCAATGATCCCTTGGCAATCTCTAAAGCTTGCGCATAACGGGTTTCAATCACTTCACGGCGCGCTTTTACGACCTGACGGCAGCTATTGCCATCCAAATGATGCAGATACGGACGTAAAATGCTTGGATCAATCTTGGCAGACAAATCCTGACCATTTTCACTGAGTAATACGCGAATCAGTTGTTTCGGTAAGCTTGATGGCAAGTTTAAGGCTTTCGGTGCCACCACATCGACCTTAAACCAGACTTCAAGCAATACCGAGCCTTGTTTCAATGCATTCGATTTCAACAAAGCCACATTGGTACTACCAAATGACTGGGTGCGGATCATCTCCATCACACTTTCAATAAATGGATGTTCCAGCGTCAAGTATTGTGCATCTTCACGGATTTGTGCCTGATCACGATAGAACGTCGCCGTCATCCCTTCTTCGTCTAGAGTTAGACCTTGAACCTGCATCTGATCGGTCGGCTTGATGATCACGGTACCGTTGCTTTGCTCATCAAAATCAATATTGGTTGATGACATGAAACGCTTCACAAACATGGGCAAAGTGGTATTGTCATCATAATCTTCAAGCGCTTGCACGATACCCTGCGCAACCACTGGACGGCATGAATTGTACTCAAGCAAACGGTCACGACCTGCCTGTAATTCAGCTTCCAGCGCTTGACGCTGTACATTGACTTCTTCAAGCAGGTCTTCAAAGGTCTGGCCTTGATCTGCGAGTAAGCAATCTTTTAGCTCAACAATAAAATTCTCTTGTAGCGTTTGCGCTGTTGGAGAAATATTGCTGAAAATATTCAGTGCTTCGTTGTACCAGCGGAACATACGCTCTTGCGCTGTGCCCACGAGGTAAGGTACATGAATCTGGATACGGTTTTCCTGACCAATACGATCCAGACGACCAATACGCTGCTCAAGGACGTCCGGGTTTGCTGGCAAATCAAATAAAATCAAATCACTGGCGAACTGGAAGTTACGCCCTTCTGAACCAATCTCAGAACACAACAGGATTTGAGCGCCATAACTGTCTTCGGCAAAGTAAGCCGCAGCTTGGTCACGTTCGAGCAGGCTCATGCCTTCATGGAACATCGCGGTACGAATCCCAGCATGTAAACGTAGAACATTTTCCAATGCTTCAACCACAGGACCACTGCGGGCAATCAACAACACTTTTTTGTGTTTTAATTCTTTACGCAGCACTTCCATCAACCAAGGCACACGCGGATCATTTTCCATCCATGCGCCATCGAGTTGACCTTCTTCTGGCCACATCTGTTCGCGCATTTTGCCGTCCATTGACCAGTCTTCTGGCGCTGGTAAAGGCGCTGGCTGGCAATCACGTCCCGGGAAGCCCTGAATCGCTTCACGGGTGTTACGGAACAGGATACGACCTGTGCCGTGGCGGTCTAATAATTCATGAATCGCACGCATACGCTGTTCAGGCTGATCATCAATCCGATGACCCAATAAGCCTTCCAGTGCAGCCAGATGCTCTTCTGTTAAGGCCTCATCTGACATCAATACTTCTGCAATTTTCGCAGTTTGCTGGTATTGCTCTTCTTCATCAAGGAAACGGTCAAGGCTGCTAAAACGTTGCGGATCAAGCAAACGTAAACGGGCAAAATGACTTTCTACACCCAGTTGCTCTGGGGTTGCAGTGAGCAACAACACACCTGCGGTCTGTTCTGCCAATTCTTCAACCAGGTCATAGCGATCATTGCCACCCTCTTCCTCACTCCACATCAAGTGGTGTGCTTCATCGACCACCAATAGATCAAAACCGGCTTCCATCGCTTGCTCACGCAAGTCATCATGGTCAACCATCAGGTCAACGCTGGCAATAATGCATTGTTCAGTCAGGAACGGATTTAAATCAGGATCATGTTCTTTGATCGATGCGGTACGGGTCAAATCAAATAAAGAGAATTGCAAATTGAAACGGCGACGCATTTCAATCATCCACTGATATTGCAATGAATCAGGCACCAAAATCAGAATGCGTTCTGAACGGCCTGTTTTCAGTTGCTGGTGAATGATTAAACCTGCTTCAATGGTTTTACCCAAGCCAACTTCATCCGCCAGTAAA
The DNA here is from genome assembly GCF_000588715.1 of Acinetobacter sp. 1000160. Taxonomy (NCBI): domain Bacteria; kingdom Pseudomonadati; phylum Pseudomonadota; class Gammaproteobacteria; order Moraxellales; family Moraxellaceae; genus Acinetobacter; species Acinetobacter sp. 1000160. Next base: position 58,149 of record NZ_JFWP02000007.1, read on the forward strand.
ACACGCGGAGCAAAACGTTTACCGACTTCATGTGCGATATAAAGCTGGTGTGGAATCAAGCCTACACGCGCACCCAGAAAACCACGTAAAGGGCTAGTATGCATTTGCGCCTGCAATAACATGGCTTCAATACGCAGGTCATACCATTCTTTATAATCAACCTGACTCGCCAGCAGACGCTCTAAAGGTTTTGACAGCTGGATTTGCGCACCGATACGGGTTTCGTTCAGTGACTTGCGCTCTTGTTCGCCATTTTCCAGGCTACGAACCACATCATAACGCAGTACACCATGACGGTCTTCAATCGACTCAACCGTCCACTTGATACCTTCCTGATCTTGGACTTCATCATTCACGTTAAAGATGATGCGAGATAAAGGCGCATTGTTACGTGCATAGACACGTGTTTCATCACTTTTAGGGAATAAAATGCTGATAGAACGTTCATCTACATCAATCAGAACCCCTAAACCGAGTTCAGTTTCAGTATCTGATAACCAACGTTGACCAATAGCAAACTGCTGCAATTTTTCCACCTTTATCTCAAGTTAGCCCACATATTTTATGCCCTGACTCCAATAAAAGTTAAGGCATTTTATGTAGTTTTCAACGATGTATTTTGACACAAAGCATCATTAAATAGCGTGCATCACATCGTGTTTCATAAAAAAGTTTTTAGACTAAAACGGTACCGCGCAATCAAAGGTCAGTTGCGCGCCTGTTTTAGGATGAGCGAAGCTTAATTGCGTGGCATGTAAGCACAAACGCGCATAAAGCTGCTGCTGTTCTGGTGTGGCATATAAGGTATCGCCTAGAATCGGATGACCTAAATATTGCATATGCACACGAAGCTGATGTGAACGCCCTGTAATCGGAATCAGTTTCACCCGGGTTACAGCTTGTCCTTGAATTTCTAAATGCTCAATCGCTTGCCATTCCGTTAATGCCGGTTTGTGATGCGTGGCATCAACAATATGTAATGGCGGACGGCTTGGGTCATAAATCACAGGTATATCGACGCTGCCCTGACCTTCTAAATGGCCAGCAACCAAAGCTTGATAAATTTTTGAAGTTTGACGATCCTGAAACTGACGTGAAATCGTGCTCTGTCCAAATTTGGATAAGCCAAACACCAGAATACCTGAAGTGTCACGATCGAGACGATGAATCAGTAAGGTTTTGGGTTCTAGTTCTAATAGACGATTGATTAAGCAATCTTGTAAATCTGGCGTTTTCCCAGGTACCGTGAGTAAGCCTGCCGGTTTATGGATGACCATAAAATCTTCATCACGATGAATCAAATGTTCACTTAGAAAATCACTCAAGGTAGCCTTCCAACGACTGGATGAAAACAAGCGGGCAATCATAAAAAGCTTGGCGCTGAATTACAATGCATGACACGTATTTTTACTGATTTTTTTCGTGTTTCTCTCGATTTTTCATCCAGATTCGAATTTAAATGATGATTTAGGTGTGTTGCTCTAGAAATTGTTGAATCGCATGCTGGGCAATTTCTGCATCTTGGAAAGATTGTACCCCCGAAACCCCAACAGCTCCCACCACCTGTCCTTGATAGACAATCGGCTCACCGCCTTCCAGCATGCCTTTCGCAGCATTGATGGTTAAAAAGCCGATTTTGCCATCACGGATCATATCTTCGGATGCCTTGGTTGCTCTGCGGCTGACCGCGGCAGAATGTGCTTTTTCCTGACAAATCTGTGTCGATAATACCGATGCGCCATCCATGCGCTTCATCATTAACAAGGTGCCACCGTCATCGACAACAGCAATGCTGACATTAAAATTATGTGCTGTCGCATATTGTGCTGCTGCATCAACCAGAATTTCCACATCCGCCGCAGTTAAATAATGTTTAGTTTTCATTGTTACTCCATTCCCATGAGTCTGTTATCAAAAGCTTATTTTTTAAAAAATATAGAAGCGCTCTCTATCACCTACGCCAATCAAAACGTAAATGCTTTGCAGCAGTCGCAGACCAACGCAAATATAGTTTATTATTCAAGCATTATTTTGACTGGCGGTACAATAAAGATTATTTATCTTTTTGTTGATCGCAAAGGTTTATCCTATAAACAGGTCGCAAATCAGTACGGTTGCGTTAAGGCCCACTCTTATTTTTTTAATACCTTAAGTTTTTTATTCATTTCAGATTAAAGATATATCCATTAAAAAAGCCCGAAAAAATCGGGCTTTTTTAGACATCACAACATTACTTCATTTCAGCAAAAGTTTCTTTTGCGGCCTGAATGGTATCGGCAATATCCTGATCTGAATGCATTGACGAAATAAAGCCTGCTTCAAATGCGGATGGTGCAAGATAGACGCCACGCTTTAACATGCCATGGAAGAATTTCTTGAATGCTTCCACATCACAGGCCAACATTGAATCAAAGCTGGTAATGTCATCCTGATCGGTAAAATACAAACCGAACATGCCCCCCACTTGCTGGGTCTTAAATGGAATGCCTGCTTCATCTGCAGCAGCCTGTAAACCGGCAAGTAATTTGGCGAGCTGTGCAGCTAGTTTGTCGTAGAAACCAGGTTCACGTAAATGCTTGAACATCGCGATACCGGCACGCATGGCCAATGGATTGCCTGACAATGTACCGGCCTGATAAACACCACCCAAAGGTGCGATGCATTCCATGATTTCACGTTTACCACCAAAAGCACCAACCGGCAGGCCAGCACCAATGATTTTACCCAACGTGGTCAAGTCAGGTTTAACCTTATACACCGATTGTGCGCCACCTAAAGCGACACGGAAACCGGTCATCACTTCATCAATGATAAACACTGATTTGTATTCATCACAGACATCACGAATCGCTTGCAAGAAACCGTCGATTGGCGTTACCAGATTCATATTACCTGCAACCGGCTCAATGATCACACCCGCAATCTCATGACCAAATTTGCTAAAGCATTCTTTTAAGGCTTCGATATTGTTATACGGTAAGGTTAAGGTATGTTTGGCAAAATCAGCAGGTACCCCTTTTGACGTTGGCTCACCTTCACCAAGGGTCAATAAGCCTGAACCTGCTTTCACCAATAATGAGTCTGAATGACCGTGGTAGCAGCCTTCAAATTTTACAATCTTGTCACGCCCCGTATAACCACGTGCCAGACGAATCGCGGTCATGGTCGCTTCTGTACCTGAACTGGTCATACGCACCAATTCGATTGAAGGCATGATGTCACAGATCGTGTCTGCCAGCGTTGTTTCGTGCACAGTTGGCGCACCAAAACTTAAACCATCTTCTGCCGCAGTTTGTACCGCCTGAATAATATCCGGATGTGCATGCCCCAAAATCATTGGGCCCCATGAACCGACATAGTCTACGTAGCGTTTGCCATCAACATCCCACAAATACGCCCCTTTTGCCTTTTCGATAAAGACTGGCGTACCGCCCACACCGTTAAATGCACGTACAGGTGAGTTAACCCCACCTGGAATATGTTTATTTGCTTGTTTAAATAGCTGTTCTTGCTTTGGAGATAAACTCATAAAAGGCTCAACCTGGAATCAAGGACGAGGAACGCTGTCGTTCCGAGAAACAATAAAAGCTCCGCAAAAGCGGATGCCTATAATTAGTCAAATAACGTTGCCCATGCAGTGACACGAGCAGGAATTTCGGCTGTTGATCGTCCTAATATATCACTAATTACCGCACAAAGGCTCGCCCCAGCCTCAATCACTACTTGAGAATTTTCCACAGTCAGACCACCAATTGCACAAATCGGGACAGCAAACTTTTGTTTCGCCTGTTTGATCACTTCGATACCGACATTACTGGCTTCGGGTTTGGTTGAAGTAGCATAGACCGCACCAAACGCCACATAAGTCGCCCCATCGGCAATTGCTTGTTCAGCCAATTCCAGTGAGTTTAAGCAGGTACGACCAATAATCACACCTTTTGGCAAACGTGCAGCAGCATCACTTATTTCCCCATCGGACTGTCCAAGATGGACACCCAAACCAAATTGTTCAGCCAGTGCCAGATCATCATTAATGACGAATGGCACTTGATGCTTTTCACAGAGTGCTTTGATCTGCTCGACTTCGCTTGACTGCTCTACCTTTGCTACCTTCTTGCGGCGATATTGCAAAATCGCAACCTTCCTGGTGGCTAATGCGATATCTAGTTTTTCAAGTAAGAGCTGGATTGGATCATCGTTGGTAATAAGGTAAAGACCGCGCATGAACGTTTCACTATTCACTATAATTACATTAGCTTCAGGGTATATTTTCTTATCTAAAATTTAAAGAGAGGGAGTGTATTTACATCATTAATCGTTATAAAACAGAATAAATAAAAAAAGCCGCCAAAGCAGCTTTTCAAACACCCAATCGATTTCAAGACTCAATTTTATCAAACTGACGATCAATCAGACTCAAACGGCCACGTGCAATATCCGACAGCATCCGCCAATCCGAAATAAAGCTATACAGTGGCTGCTTAAAGCTGGCAGGCTTATTATGTTCAAAAAAGAAATGCCCGACCCAGGCACAGGCATAACCCGAAACCAAACCATATAAGGCATATTTGGCCTGACGCTTACGAATGGCTTTGCTAAAGAAATACAAACCAATCGAGCTACCTGCCGCATGCAAACGGCGGCTGGCAATATTGCGATGTTCAGTTAAATAAAAGCGATAGAATTCATCATAGTTTTTAATCGGTAATGAAAATTCCACTGGCTGGGTGATATTGGCTGGGGCATTCATTTCTAGATCATCCTAATCCTGCAAGACTTTACACACGTTAATGCATTTTTTGTACAAAATAAAGTCATTGTGTGCCCTGCTTTCAATCCTTAAAACAACTTTACAATAATTTTTCAGATCAACAGTTTATACTCATTTATATATCTATCATTCTCGCTGGTCAGGAGTCATAACATCATGGAAATAGAGCTAAAATTTCAACTTCCTGAATCTAAGAAAAAAAGTGTTTTACAGGCCTTAAGCAAACAAAAAGCACAAAAAATTCAGTTACAGGCAAAATACTATGATACCGCTGAACGTTTGCTTGCTAAAAATTATGTGGCAATCCGTCTACGTCAAGAAGGCGAACATTGGGTACAAACCTTTAAAGCAGCCAGTAAGAATCATTTACAACGTATCGAAGAAGATATTTATTTAGGCAAATGTGCTCAAGAACCTGAGCTTGATCTGTCCCTCTATAAACATAATCAAACCGTTCAAACCGTACTGCGTGAGGTTTTAGGCGAAGCGCCAGCCGAGCTAGAATTACAGTTCCAGACCAATGTACAGCGTACTTTTCATGTATTCGAGTTTGAAGGTTCACACATAGAAGTCTGTCTGGATGATGGTGAAATCCGAACTCCAACTGATCAAGCTAAAATCTGCGAAGTCGAATTTGAGTTAAAACAAGGTTCAGCAGCAGACCTGATTCAATTTGCCAAAACCTGGGTCGATCAATATCAGCTCTGGCTGGATGTACGCAGTAAGGCTGAACGTGGAAATTTACTGGCTCAAGGCAAAGTCGTCTCTGCTGCCACCAAAGCGAAATCACTGAACCTAGATAAAGATGTTAGCGCTGAACAGGCTATTAAACAGATTATTGAAAATACCCTCAATCATATCCTGCCCAATGCAGCAGCGATTGCGGATGGCGTCGCCGAAGCGGATCATATTCACCAAGCCCGTGTCGGCTTACGTCGCCTGCGCTCGGCTTTAAAACATTTTTCCAACTGGTCGGCACAGATTGACCCGAAGTGGGAAAGCCAATTGGCAGATATTTTTAGAGCCTTGGGACAATCACGTGATAATGATGCCATTCAGGACTCCGTCATTCCTTTAGTCAAACAAGTCTGTGATTTTGATTTTCCCTTCCCTGAAAATGTCGACACCAATATTGCTGGATTATTAAGTGACAGCAAAACAACCCAGCTGTTTCTATCCTTATTCAGCTTTAGCTATAGTGAACATCAATCAAAATCCAAACTTTCTAAACAAGCTGCCAAAAGCTTAACCAAGCTGTATCAAAAGATACTGAAAGATGCAGCTCAATTTTCAAGCTTAGCGGTGGAACAACAACATCGTACCCGTAAGCGCGTTAAACAATTGCGTTATTGCATCGACTTTATTGCAGGGATTTACCCAGAAAAACAGGTTCAGCAATTTTTAAATAAGTTACAGCCGATTCAGGAATATTTAGGCTTCTATAATGACCTGTTTGTAGCTGAACATATCTTTGAGCAACAAGCTACCGAGCATCCTCAGTTTTTATTTGCTTTAGGCTGGGTTAAGGCACAGCAACCACATGTGGCAAAAAAAGCGGCGAAAAAGTTACAAGGCTTATCTGCTCAGGACGCTTTTTGGGATGAGAAGCAATAGCTGTATAAGGGAAAATCACCTCACTCTATTATCGTGCTGGCGGCATGGATACCGCCACAAATAATTTAAGTCCTACAAAAAAGCGGATACTCGGAAATGTCATCAGCAACCTGCGTGATATAAGCAAAGTAATGTTTCTGCGATACATTTTAATAAATACAAGAAATAGACAGGTTTTGCTGATGACAATGGTTTTGCCTACTTTGTCCGAAAACAAAGTAGGAAATCGCCTACGCGAAAACATCCAAACCTTATATAGCACTTGTGGCTGTGCTATTATTTTTTAATGAAAATTAGAGTGTTAAACTATTTATTCCACTTAAATCATTTACCGATACTTCCCAAAAATCTTCCACGTGCCATTATCTGCAATCGGATCACTATAACTATCATTACGCTGCTTCCGCGGCTTATCCCGTGCATCCACCAATTTAAAATGCGGCTCTACACTCAAAATCACGCCATTCATATAAAAACGGGTGCGGGTATAGTCGCTTTGTCCATGCTGAAACACATAAGTCCGTAAATCAATAAACTCACGATGCGCCACCAAAGCAGCGGTATCGTCACTCCCTAACCATTCTTGCATGGCAAAAATCTGATCGGTCTCAAACTGCCCACATTTTTCCAATAAGGCCGCAACACCGCGAAAAGTTTTCGATTCTTTGGCACGGGTTCTATTAATCCTGATCCGATCGACATGAAAGAAAAACAGCGGCAGGTTTAAATGGCTGGGTAAATGAATGGCATCCAGCACCTCATCTTCCATAAAAGGCTGACATAGCTGCTGCGCCCTCTCGATCAAAGGCTGCCATTGTCGGTAATATTCATCGACCTCATCCTTTAAACCGTAATAAATCGGCAGGCCTTCAACATGTTCTAAAAATTGAGGTGGATAGATATGCTGGCGCAGTAAGGCAATATCCGTTTTTAAGCTTTGAATCGCGATTGCATCTTGCATAGTCATTCTTCGAATTGCTTAGGCTATTTTAGGTTAAGGCAAAGGTTTAGTTTCGACAAGGCTTTGTCTATAATAATGTGTCTTAACTTGTCGCTGGAAAATCTCATGTCTCAAAAAATTAACGCTACCGATGTGACGGAAGAAGAAGCTTTAAATGCCGTATTTTTTGAGCGTGCCGATGAATTTATCAAACTCGCCAATGATTTTTGCCGTCCGCCAAAGGGTCAGCAAGCCAAACCCGAAGAACTACGTGGTCAGGTCAGCGCAGCCATGTTATTCGCTACTGCCCGTTTCAACACTTGGGTGGCAGCCAATAACTTTAAAGATGGCGAAGAAATGCGTGAAGCGAAAGAACAAGTGATGTCTTATCTGCTGCAACAGTTCCAGATGATGCTGGAAGATAATTTTGACGAATATTGTGAACAGTTCGAAAACTACTTACGTTTCCGCAAAAATGAAGATTTTCATGCCCACAAGCATGATCATTAAGCTTTGATGCAAAAAAGAAAGCCACCTGACCGGTGGCTTTCTTTTTGATTGCTTATTTCAAGTTTTGAGGCTGACCATACTGATCCGCCATTACTTCGACGAACTGATCCAGCTTGATATATTTTTTGATGGCCGCATTCACATCATCTTTGCTTAATTTAGCAAGTTCCTGATCACGTTCAGCACGATCCAGCAAGGTTTTGTTGCGCTCTAACTGACCTGTCAACATGCCATGAATATTACGCTCATCTTCCAAAGCCGTGACACGTTTTTTCATGATGTCTGCTTTGGCTGCTTCAACTTCCTGCTCGGTCACGCCTTTGCTTAACAGCTCATTCAAGACTTTATGCACCGATTGTGATACTTGCGCAGAGCGTCCAGAAGTATAGTTCGCGGTAATACTTAAAGTACCATCATTGATATCTGGATCCAGGTCCAAACCACTGCCAAAACCATAGACCAAAGCATTTTTCTCACGCAACTCTTGCGCCAGACGCGATGAAAGCTGCGAGTTACCCAAAATATGGCTCAGGATAATTAACGCGGGCGCATCTGGATGATATGAACCAACAGGCAATGCCAGCACGCTCTGGTAGCTACCGAATTCGCGCTGTTCCGATAAAGCATGCACTTTCTGCGCTTTATAGACGGTATATTGCCCTGTCACTTTGGTATATGGCTGTTTTGCTTTCCAAGAACCAAATGCCTTTTGTAAGGTCTTTTGCATTTTCTTGGCATCAAAATCTCCTGTCACCGCAATCTGTGCATGATCGGTCACAAAGAATTGATCATAGAATTGCTTCACTTGCGGCTGAGTCACCTCACTGATCTGTTTTTTCGCAAAATCAGGCTCAAAATGATAGCGCAAATCGCCAGGTTGATAGATTTCCAGAATTTTAGACAAGGTCATCGAAGCCACAACCGCAGGCTCGGTATAAGGACGATCCAGTACCGATAAACTTTGATTTTTGGCAAGATCAAATTCTGTTTGTGAGAATTTTGGCTGCTTCAGCACATCAACAATAAAGTTGAAAAAGTCTTCAAATTTGTCTTTTTTCGCCTGCACCACAATGGTAAAACCATTGCCATTCGAGCTTACAGATGCACCACCGCTGGCAGCAATCGCTTTATCGGTAATTTCTTGCAGACTATGCTTATCAGAACCACGCAACATCAGATAACTGGTTAAATCCAGTGTGACACCTTTACCAAATAATGCTTTTTCATCACCAAAATCCAGGCTAATGGTGGCATAGGTTTTATCATCGCGGGTTGCAGTCGGGAACAAGGCATAACGAATCCCATTCTTCAACTCGCCACGCTGGATTTTCTGTTCGTTTTTCTGTAATTGCTGGGCAGACTGTGACATAAACTGGGTCACTTCCTGCTTGTAAACATTTGGATCTTTTAACGGCTCAGGCTGCTCATCACTTTGATCCAAGGTTTTTGGTTTCTCTTCCGCCTTCAACGTCATCGCTTTCTTCTGGTCCTCAGGGGTTGGCAAAATATCCCCGGAGATACGATGTGAAGCGGTTAAAAACGCTTTCAGCGTTGCATTGGTATCTTTTAACTTTAAGGCCTGAACGGTCTTTAAGTCTTTGAAGTACTGGTCCCATTGTCCCTGAGAAGAGACTGCATAATCACTGAGGCGTGAACCTAAAGCTACCGCATCATTGGCAATAGTATCCGCGGTATTCTGGGTAATATTCTTGATCCGCTGTAACTCGGCTTCGGTGAATGGCTGACTGTTTTCCACGCCAGTTTTCAATGCATCATCGACTTTTTTCGCATCATGGCTTGGTGCATAAACTGCGCCCATAAACACCACGTTAAAGTCCTGATCTAACCAGTTTGCAGATTGCACTGCAGTACTGATCCCGGTCTCAACCATATTTTTATATAAAGGCCCGCTCGGCTGCATGGTATAGAGAGAAGGTGCCAGTGCCAGAATCGGTTGTAATTCGGTATTTTTTCCATTCATATAAATATGGAATTTGGCCAGATCACTGCCCTTCTTCACGGTGAATTGACGTTGTTCAATCTTGCTGGCGTCGAGCACAGGCACTTTCACCTGAGCAGGTACCGCGCGTGCAGGAATTGGACTGAAATACTGATCAATCTTATTCAGTACTTCGGTTTTATCAAACTTACCCGAAATGACCATAACTGCATTATTCGGTGCATACCAGGTTCTGTAGAACTGATTCAATTCATTGAGCTGAATCGACTTGAGCTCAGGTAAGTCACCAATCGGTAAACGACCTAAATATTGATTGCCATAGGCAGCTTTCCAGACCTGATCCATTAAAACTGCAAAGGGCTGATCCATACGGATTTCGCGTTCACGTTTTACGATTTCAATTTCAGAGGGTACAAATTTTTCCTGCAACACCAATTTATCCATACGCTCGGATTCGAGATACAGGATTTCATTCAATGCATTTTTTTCAGGACGAACGATATTTAAGTATTTGGTCGCGTAATAATCGGTGCTGGCATTGGTCATCAAGGTATATTGATCCAGACGGCGCTGGAACTCTTCACCTTTCACATTTTGGGTGCCTTTAAAAGCCAGATGTTCTAATAGATGTGCCAGGCCACCCTTACCTTTTGGATCATTCAGTGAACCCGTCAGGTAAACCGTATTGACATAGACTTTATTTTCTTTATCGTTTGGCGCCAGAATAACCCTGAAACCATTATCTAATTTATATTCTTCGATATTTTTTTCACTTTTTACGAGCACTGTCTGAGACCAAGACGTCGCACTCAACCCGATCAAACATAGAGAGAGAGTAAGCTGCTTAAAGCGCATTAACATAATTTATCCAATTATTTATGGTGATTTAAATCATACAGACAAGCTATGGTAGAGAATGATTCGCATTTTTAATAGTTATGTTTTGAAAAAAGCTGTTTATTTAAACAGCTTTTATCTTTGTTTTTGCACAATTTGAGCTAAAAATCAGATTGCCAGTTCAGCTTGCATATACAGTTTGGCATAACCTGAAATTTCGATACGCTCATCAGATTCAATTACGCAGTCTAAAACGCCACCGCGTGCTGATGCCTGAAACGCCACCAGTTGTGTCTGGTTAAGCTTCTCTGCCCATAACGGCACAATCGCCGTATGGATCGAACCTGTGACAGGATCTTCATCAATGCCGATCGCAGGGGCAAAGTAACGAGAGACACAATCAAACTTGCCTTCGCCTCGAGCGGTAATCGCCACGTCGGGCTGAGAAGCAGTAATCGCAGTCCGGATTTTACCCAAGCGTTTTAATACTTCCAGATCAGGTTGCTCATCCAATACATCCTGTACCGTTTCATACTCAATAATATAAGCTTGAGGATTGCGATACACCGCTTTAAATGGTTTGGTTAGCCCTTCACGCAGTTCTGACGGATAGTCAGATACAAGCGCCGCCCTACGGATCGGGAAGTTCATCTTGATTTTACCATCCGCATCCTGACTAACGATAAAAATGCCCAAATCACGGACATGAAACTGAATCGTTGTGGCTTTCGTAAAATCCTTAAACAGTACAAAAGCACTGGCCAACGTGGCATGACCACAAAATGCCACCTCTTCCAATGGAGAAAACCAGCGAATCTCATAATTGCTGTCATCAAGCGTTCGAACAAAAGCAGTTTCTGACAGGTTATTTTCCATTGCAATATTCTGCATCATCTGCTGATCTAACCACTCATCAAGCACGATGACTGCTGCTGGATTTCCTTTGAATAATTCCTGGGTAAAAGCATCCACTTGATACATTTTCATGGCATAGCACTCGCTCTATTTTTCCACTATTTTGACCATCTACAGACGAATTGATAGATACAGATTTTCCTAAATTTACGATACACCACAGCTTTTCATGTTTTAGCTGCTTAAATGATTAAAAATCAAGCCAAAAGTATATGCCGCTTGCTAACAAATCAGATCAAAAGTCCAATGATTTAGCATAATTCAAAATAAGCCATACACAATATTCACAATCAAAAATTTGAAGCTCTCTAAGGTATGAGATAGATAAAACTTGTGAGAAAAGCCATGCGTATTCCTGTTCATGCCATTGTATTTGAAGACTTTGAAACCCTCGATATTATGGGGCCGGTCGAATTATTTGGTTTACTGCAAGAACATTATCAAGTGCAGTTTTATAGCCTGAATGGCGGACTGGTTTCCAACAAACATGGGGTCTGTATTCAAACCCAACCATTTACTGAAATACAGACACATGCACAAAGCATTTTGCTGATACCAGGCGGAATCATCACTTTTGAACTCATGAAAAATCAGGAGTTTCTCGATCAGCTCAAAGCATTGGCAGATCAAAGCAGATATGTTCTGACAGTTTGTACAGGGAGTTCACTACTGGCAGCAACCGGTATTTTGAATGGTGTTAAAGCGACATCAAATAAAATGGCCTTAGAAATTGTACAAAGCCTCAATAATCAGGTGTTATGGCAAACTCAGGCACGCTGGGTGACTGATAGAAAGTTTTATACCTCTTCTGGCGTCAGTGCGGGTATGGATATGACCCTTGCTTTTATTCAGGACACGCAAGGTGAAAATATGGCCCAACTTTGTGCCGAAGAAGCCGAATACCTCTGGAACAGCAATCCAGACCTTGATCCCTTCTGTAAAGTGAAAGCTGAATAATCGCGCTAGCTGATGAGACCGGATCATTGATCCGTGATACTGGCGTCTTTCCAGAGCTGCTTTATGACGAATCACGATTGACCCAGCGTGGATGGCATTTATGCGCACTAATCTTTTTTAAGGTTTCATGTTGTATTCATTCTTTTAAAATGAGTAGCGCCATCCCGCTCAGTCGATTCGAACATCAAAACCCAAGTTCTCTGCAATCATTAAAGTTTGATCGAGGTTAATAATGGCCGCTTTTATTTGAGTCTCTTTCGGGTCTAATGCACTCAAATCACTGCCTCTTAAATCACATTCAGTCAAATCTGCACTGTGCAGCCATGCACCAGACAGATCACATTCCCGAAGTGAACTCCCACGACAACGTACTCCTGTCAAATCGGCTTCTCTTAACCGCGTTCGAAGAAAAGAGGCTTTCTCTAAATCAGCACCCGGCAATCCAACAAAAGCCCAGTCACTATCTTCCACCCGCATATGATGAAACTGGCAATCATTGAACATGCTGCCCATAAACTTAGAGTCAGTAAATTGACTATCAAAAAAATTACTGCAAACAAAGGTACAGTTGATAAAAGCGCTACTTTGATGGACTGAACCATTGAATCGGGCCCGGCGAAAAGTACACTCATTAAACACTGCACCTGTACTGTGCGCCTCAGACATATCTAAATCGACAAATAAAGTACGCTCATATTTCTGATTCCTGAGCACTTGCTCATACCAATCTAAACTGGCAATGCTGTCTGTTGTTTTGGGCGCAGCTTCACCATATTTTCTTTCAGCCATGATGTTCAATTTTTTATTTTTGAATTGTCCAAAATATGCCATGTCTTTAGTTTTGTACATGCTTTTTTCATGACAACCTTATCTATATTCCTCAATAAAAAAGAGCAGAAAAATCCGCCCTTTTAGTGAAAATAATTCATCAATCTTGCATATGTTCAATAATCGCTTGTGCAAATTCCGAACAACGCAGCAAGGTTGCATTTGACATCAAACGTTCAAAATCATACGTCACAGTCTTAGCTGAAATCGCACCTGAAATACCAGTAATAATTAAATCCGCAGCTTCTGTCCAGCCCATATCCCGCAACATCATTTCCGCAGACAGAATAATCGACCCGGGATTGACTTTATCCTGTCCTGCATATTTAGGTGCTGTACCATGCGTCGCCTCATACATGGCAATCGCACCGCCAATATTGGCACCCGGGGCAATACCAATACCACCGACTTCGGCGGCAAGTGCATCAGAAATATAGTCACCATTCAAGTTTAGGGTCGCGATCACCGAATAATCTGCAGGACGCATTAAAATTTGCTGTAAGAAAGCATCGGCAATTACATCTTTAATAATTATGTCTTTACCATTTTTAGGATTCTTGATTTTTACCCAAGGTCCCCCATCCAGCAGTTGTCCACCAAAACGCTCTATCGCCAGTTCATAGCCCCACTCTTTAAACGCACCTTCGGTATATTTCATGATATTGCCTTTATGGACCAAGGTCACAGACGGTTTATCATTATCAATCGCGAACTGTATCGCTTTACGCACCAGACGCTGGGAACCTTCTTTCGATACAGGTTTGATCCCGATACCACACTCCTTAGGAAAACGGATTTTAGTGACGCCCATTTCTTCTTGCAGGAATTTAATTACTTTTTTCGCTTCTGGAGAATCTGCTGGCCATTCAATGCCTGCATAGATATCTTCCGAGTTTTCACGGAAAATCACCATATCGGTCAGTTCGGGATGCTTGACTGGCGAAGGTACGCCTTCAAACCAGCGAACGGGCCGTACACAGACATATAAATCCAGTTCCTGACGCAATGCGACATTTAAAGAACGAATTCCACCGCCTACAGGTGTGGTTAACGGGCCTTTTATTGATATAATAAACTCGCGTAAAGCATCAAAAGTTTCTTCTGGCATATAGCTGCCGTAAATTTTGTCTGCTTTCTCACCGCAGTAGACTTCCATCCATTCGATCGAACGTTTGCCACCATAAGCTTTTAGCACGGCGGCATCTACTACTGCTTTCATTGCTGGTGTAATATCCACACCAATACCATCACCTTCAATAAAAGGAATGATCGGACGATTTGGAACATTCAGTGACAGGTCTGCATTTACTGTGATTTTGTCTCCGTCTGCAGGAACCACGATCTTCTGATAACCCATTTTGCAGGTTCTCCCTCATGTATTTAGCGATTATGTCGATGCCTTCTGTGGCAAGCTTTCGTTTTTTATTACATGAAACAGTTTAGTTCAAAACAGGTTTTTTTGAGATTTATACGGGAAATAACAACATTTTCCCATTAAATAAAAACCTTTATTGTTATGATGCCGCCCATAGCCAAAGCAGTATACAGATATGAAAATAGTCGTATTAAATAAACCTTTTGACGTTTTGTCACAGTTCCGTGAGGATTCCGCTCATCTCACCCTTTCCCACTTTATCCATGATCCTGATTTACGTCTTGCGGGCCGACTTGACCTTGATTCAGAAGGACTGATGTTTCTGACCGATCACGGTGGTCTGAATCAATACATTACCAATCCGGCCAATAAGAAATTTAAAACCTATCTTGCGCAAGTCGATGGCGATGTGACTGAAGAAGCTTTAGAGCAACTTCGTAAAGGCGTCGAACTGGCTGATGGTATGACTTTACCGGCAAAAGCGCTTAAAGTGGATCAACCAGAATGGTTATGGGAACGTGATCCTCCTGTACGTTACCGCGCCAATATTCCAACCAGCTGGATTGAACTGCAAATTTGTGAAGGCCGTAACCGTCAGGTGCGTCGTATGACTGCTGCGGTAGGTTTCCCGACGCTACGTTTGATCCGGACCAAAATCGGTGCAATCGATCTGATTCGTCTGGGCTTACAACCCGGTGAGCAAACTGAAATTGAACCGTTACTTTATCCTGATTTTAAAGATCTGCCTGAAGATAAACCGTATCGCTCTCGTTCTTATGTGAAAAAACCAGGTGGTACGGGCGGCAAGCCAATACACCAGAAGAAAAAAGAAGGTGATAAAAAAGACGGCGACAAGAAAAAATCAGGCACCAAGCGTATCTGGCAAATGGATGAAAGTGAAAAGCCACGTCGTAAGACCAATGGTACGACGCGTCCTAATACCAAAGCACCGCGTGGTCGTAGCCGTAATGGTCGTTAGAATTTAAATGTTTTAAAGCCCACGAAAGTGGGCTTTTTTTATGGGGATCATCTAAGTCATCATCCACAAAAAAGCCGATGCTTTCGCATCGGCCTTTTTATACCACCAACAAAACTGTCAGTAATATTTAAACTTAAGCTGTTTCAAGTGCTGCATTCAATGTTGCGCTTGGACGCATGACTGCGTTTACTTTTGCAGGATCAATGGCATAGTAACCACCGATATCAGCAGCTTGACCTTGTACTTGAGCAAGCTCAGCAACGATCTTCTCTTCATTGTCAGCAAGTGCTTTCGCAAGCGGCGCAAACTTCGCTTTTAACTCAGCATCTTCGTCTTGAGCCGCTAATGCTTGAGCCCAGTACAATGCCAAGTAGTAGTGGCTACCGCGGTTATCCAGCTCACCGGTACGACGTGATGGAGACTTGTCGTTGTCAAGTAGTTTACCTGTTGCCTGATCCAGTGTCTTGGCAAGCAATTTTGCGCGGTTATTGTCTTCTTTAAGACCCAACTCTTCTAAAGAAACAGCCAACGCAAGGAACTCACCCAAAGAATCCCAACGTAAGTGGTTTTCTTCGACCAACTGCTGAACATGTTTCGGAGCTGAACCACCTGCACCAGTTTCATACATGCCGCCACCCGCCATTAACGGCACGATTGACAACATTTTCGCAGAAGTACCCAATTCCATAATCGGGAACAAGTCAGTCAGGTAGTCACGTAAGATGTTACCGGTTACAGAAATGGTATCTAAACCACGTGCTACACGCTCAAGCGTATAACGCATTGCACGTACTTGTGACATGATCTGGATATCAAGACCTGCTGTGTCATGATCTTTCAGGTATTTTTCAACTTTCTTGATCAATTCATTTTCGTGTGGACGGTACGGGTCTAACCAGAAGATTGCTGGCATGCCAGAGTTACGTGCACGTGTTACTGCAAGTTTCACCCAGTCACGGATCGGTGCATCTTTCACCTGACACATACGCCAGATGTCGCCTTCTTCCACATTCTGGCTCATCAACACTTCACCCGTGTCTAGATCCGTAATGTTGGCAACGCCTGCTTCAGAAATTTCGAAAGTTTTGTCGTGTGAACCGTATTCTTCCGCTTTCTGCGCCATCAAACCGACGTTTGGCACAGTACCCATAGTACGTGGGTCGAAGTTACCATTCCACTTACAGAAATTGATCATTTCCTGATAGATACGCGCGAAAGTTGATTCAGGCATCACGGCTTTACAGTCGTAAGGTTTGCCGTCAGCACCCCACATTTTACCACCACCACGAATCATTGCAGGCATTGATGCATCTACAATCACGTCATTTGGTGAATGGAAGTTGGTGATGCCTTTCGCAGAATCAACCATCGCCAGTGCAGGACGGTGTTCTTGGCAAGCATGTAAATCTTCAATAATTTCTTCACGCAGTGAAGTCGGTAAAGTTTCGATCTTCTCGTAAAGACCGGCCATACCGTTATTTACGTTGATGCCTAACTCGTCAAATAATTTGCCGTGTTTTTCAAACGCATCTTTATAGTAAATTTTCACACAGTGACCGAATACGATCGGGTGTGATACTTTCATCATGGTTGCTTTGACGTGTAACGAGAACAGGATGCCCGCTTCACGACAATCTTCAAGTTCTTTCTCATAGAAATCGCAAAGCGCTTTCTTGCTCATGAACATTGAATCGATGATTTCACCATCCTGAAGTGCAACTTTTGGCTTCAGCACAATCGTTTCACCAGACTTAGTGATGAGCTCCATTTTCACATTACGCGCACGGTCTAAAGTCATTGATTTTTCACCGTGGTAGAAGTCGCCTTCATCCATGTGAGAAACGTGAGTTTGTGACCATTGTTTCCACTCGCTCATTGAGTGCGGGTGTTTTTTCGCGTAGTTTTTCACAGCAGCAGGTGCACGGCGGTCAGAGTTACCTTCACGCAATACCGGGTTGACTGCCGAGCCTAGGCATTTGCCATAACGCGCCTTAAGTTCTTTCTCTTCTTCAGTTGCTGGATTTTCTGGATAGTCAGGAATCGCATAGCCCTTCGACTGGAGCTCTTTGATACATGCGGTCAACTGAGCCACAGAAGCACTGATGTTTGGAAGTTTAATGATGTTGGTATCTGGATCTTGCGTAAGACGACCTAACTCTGCAAGGTTATTGTTTACCTTCTGTTCATCTTTAAGGTAATCTGAAAATTCTGCAAGTACACGTGCTGCAACTGAGATATCACTTTTCACAATCTCGATGCCAGCAGGCTTGGTAAAGGTCTCAATGATCGGTAGCAATGAATAGGTCGCCAATAACGGCGCCTCATCAGTCAGTGTATAAATGATTTTTGACTTTCCACCAGCCATATATAGCCCCTTGTGTTGGATTGAGTTATGGAAAACTGCGCTTGTGGCCCAGCTCCTAGAACCGATTTGCTTAAAACAAACTTGAGAGTATCAGCGTTCATAGCATACTAGTCAACGCCCTATCCCGTGATAACGACATTTCGCTAAAAAATACTACAATTATATATAATAGATACTGCAAGTTCATATAATTTGGGCCAAATGTTGCCTTTTCAACTACAAAAGCTTTATCTGGCAGAAAATGCCCAGCAAACTGATCATTTAGCAAACAAATAGGTGTTGATAAATAAATGTGCCCTATTTTGTCAGAATTTCATGAAACTTAGGTTAATGCTTTAGTGGTAATCGCAACCTAAATGTGACGCCTTCAGGCTGATTTTCAACTTCAGCACACCCACCATGTAACTGCATAATTGATCTAACGATGGCCAGCCCTAGCCCGCCGGTTTGAGCTCTGTTATGTCGACTCTCATCAATTTGATAAAAACGGTCAAATAGATAAGGCAAATGTTTTTCATCAATCCAGATGCCATGCGTCACAATACCAATCACACAATCCGCCTGTTCCCTTTGTACCATCAGAGTAATACGCCCCTGTTCTGCACCATAGACCACCGCGTTACTGATTAAATTGGCAATCGCACGCTGCATGAGAGCTTCATTCACCTTTAAATTCATTTCATCAGGAAGCTGAAGCATCAAGCTCATCTGCCGTTCTTCGATCAGATAATCAAAATAATCCGTCACATTCCGGATCAACCCTGGAATATTCACCAGACTTTTCTCAAGCCCGTGTTCTCCATATTCGGAACGGGCAATAAATAACATGCTCTCAATCATTTTGGTCAGTCTTTCGTATTCTTCCAGATGCGAATACAGCAGATTTTCCAGTTCCTCTTTCTGACGCGGTTGCGACAGCAAAATCTGGGTTTGCCCCATCAAATTATTAAGTGGCGTTCTTAATTCATGCGCAATATCTTCAGAAAACTGGGCCAGTTTTTGATAATCCTGCTGGATTTTATCCAGCATTTCATTCATGGCATGGCTGAGTTGTTGTACTTCGGTATTGCTGGTCTCAACCTGAATACGGTGATTGAGTTGTTGCACGTTGATTTTACTGGTTGCTGCAATCAACTCCCGCATCGAACGGAACAGGTAATGCCCGACCATAAAACCTAATAAACTTGATAATAGAATGCCCAGCCCACTATAAAAGGCAATTTTCCAGAAATATTGATTCAGGGTTTGATTGACGGCATACCATTGTTGACCTGCAATCAATTGATAATGCTGATCGCCATGTTGTACCGATTGAAATGCAAGCCGTGTGGTTGGCTGTTCAGGACTATTGTTCGTAAACTGGATTTTACTGGAATAGTTTAAGTGGGGGAGTTTGATGTTTAACGGATTGATTCGGATCAGGTCCTTACCCGCCTCTTTAACGATAAAGATACTATCCTCATGTCCGACCATATTTTCATACAGCTTGGGATATTTGCCCAAAATCTGCACGGTATAGGCATCTGTCAAAAACACTTCCATGCGTTTAATCCGTGCCGCAAGCGCTTTGTCCTGCTGGATATACACCATTTCACGAAAACTTTGATAAGACAATGTGCCAATACTGATAAAAACCACGCATGAAATCAGACTAAATGCAATTCTCAGACGCGAAGCCAAAGACAATCTATTCATCGTCATGGTCTTCTTTTAAATCGATTTTATAGCCCATTCCTCTGACCGTATAAATCAGCTTGGGAGAAAAATGGTCATCAATCTTTGCGCGTAGACGACGTATCGCGACATCGACCACATTGGTGTCAGTATCAAAGTTGATATTCCAGACCATAGAGGCAATTTGTGTTCGTGTAAGCACCTCACCGCGATGCTGTAGCAATAATTGCAACAGCACAAACTCTTTGGCGGTTAAATCGATTTTGCTCTCTGCACGATGCACTTCCCAACTTAAACGGTTTAAGCTGAGATTGGCAATGCTATAAATTTCTTGTTCAACCTTGGGAACACGACGTAATAAACTTTTGATGCGTGCCAATAATTCGATATATGAAAACGGCTTAACCAGATAGTCATCCGCCCCCAGTTCCAGACCTTTGACACGATCCATGACCTGATCTTTCGCCGTAAGCATGAGTACAGGGATTTTTGAAAATGTACGGAGCGTCTGCAACACTTGCCAGCCATCCAGTTTCGGCAACATCACATCCAGAATTAATAAATCAAATGCTTCTTCTTGCAAGCGTGACAAAGCGGCCATGCCATCTTTTGCAATCGCACTGGTATAGCCTGATTCATTTAATCCTTTTGCCAGAAACTGCGCAATCTTGGATTCATCTTCAACAATTAAAATATGCATCCCACATCTTAACCTTTTTTATTCAGCACAAAGATTACAAATCGGTAATCCAATTGTCATCATGGCCCGATGCATTTTTTCCTAGCATGTACTGAGGAAATAAAGATTTTTATTGCCAAACACGTCTTCATGAATTTTGGAAAATTGTATATGGACAAGCAATTTATACGCTTCACTTTGGGTTCTGTATTGTTGATGACCGCATCATTCAGCTATGCGCAAGATACAGCGCTTTCTGGCTATTATCTCTCCGCAAAAGTCGCGGCAGCCCAACTCAAAGCGGACAATATGGAAACCAGCTTACGCCCGGGGATTGGCAAATTTGTCGCAGGTGACGATCAAAAAGATTTAACCAATGCATCACTGGGGTTCGGTTATGACTTTGGCAATGGCTGGCGTACCGAAGGAGAATATACCTTTAAAAACGATGCCGAATTTACCAGCGGTTCAACTAACTTTCCAAACAGTCTCAACCATCATAAAGCCGAGACGCAGCGCCTGATGCTGAATGCTTATCGTGATTTTGAAGTCATGCAGAATGTCGCTGTATACGGCAATCTGGGATTAGGGGTTGCCCGTACCGAATCTTCAGGCTGGCAAGGTAATGCCTCTCGCCAATATCTTTCCAATACCGAAACCCAACTGGTGTATAGCATAGGTGCGGGTGCAAGTTATCAAGCAATTGACAACCTTAAGCTTGACTTGGGCTACCGTTATGTCGACTTGGGCAAAGCTGATAGCGGTCTGAATAACTTCACCAATGCACGTAACTTGCAAGATGAACAGATGAAAGCCCATCTTTATTCAAGTGAGTTCTATCTCGGTGCCAGATACGCATTCTAAATTTTGAAGGCACTGATCAGCAGTGTTGTTTTGCGTTTATACCGTATGTATTTGCCTTCATAACCACTGACGGGAATACATACCAAAACATTGATTAATCAAGGTGGAATATTGTGATGTATAAAAATCTATTCGCCATCGCTGCTCTCTCGGCTTCAAGCAGCTTGTACGCAGCGACAAACCCATTGAGTGTGCATGTACTCAACCAGCAGAATGGTCTACCTGCTGCTGATGTCACCGTTGTGCTCGAAACCCAACAAAAAAACCAGTGGATCGAAATCAATCAGGCCAAAACTGATCAGAATGGACGAATTACTGCGCTTTATCCGGCACAGCAACAGTTAAAGTCGGGTGTATATAAAGTGACGTTTAAAACAGGTGACTGGTATAAAGCCCAACAGCAACGTAGTTTTTTTCCCGAAATTCCGGTTATTTTTGAAGTTGACGGCAGTTTACCGCACTATCACATTCCATTACTGCTCAGCCCTTATGGTTATTCGACTTATCGGGGCAGCTAATAAAAAAGGACGCTAGTCGCGTCCTTTTTAAAGAGTCTTAGCCCTTCAACCAGCGATCAACTTTTTGCTGGTCTTCAACTTTTAATTCAACCGTGGTCAATTCACTTTCACCCGCTTGCAGTTCAACTTGTAAAAGCTCATCACGACGGAATGCATGGACCGTAAATGTGCCTTGTTGTTTGGCATACTTGGCTAACAGCTTCTCGGAAGCCTTAACACCATCAATGGCAAGGATCACATCATTGGCAGACAAACCTGCTTGAGCGGCTGCGCTATCACGACGCACTTGCTGTACCACCACGCCTTCTGCTTTATCTACCCCTTTCAAGCCAAAAGCCAAAGCCTTGTCATGTTTAAGCGTATAACTCAATCCAAACTCTGGGAACAACTGATCCAGTGGTAATTCATCGGTGGTATTGATCAAGTGATTGATTTGCTCAATCCAGTTATCGCCTGTCAGTTCATGACATAATTCAAAAATAGTGCGTTCATTGACCTGAATACCCTGTTGGGTATTTTCGTATAAACGACGCATTAATGCATCCAGATTTGAACCACGCAAACGTAAACCCAAATCTAGACAAAGTGCCACTAAACTGCCTTTGTTATAGTAACTGGTGCCTGCATTATTGGAGTTTTCATCCTGACGATAGAACTTGATCCACGCATCAAAACTTGACTCTGAAACCGATTGAATCAAGCGACCCGGATTCTGCAAATAACGATCCAGCTGTGCTTTTAACAGATCTAGATAAGACTGCTGCGAAATCACACCGCTACGCAATAAAATCAGGTCATCATAATAAGAGGTAAAGCCCTCAAAAATCCACAATAAGCTGGTATAGCCCTCTTTATGTAAATCATAATGGGTAAAGTTTTCCGGGCGAATAAATTTAACTAACCAGGAATGGAAATACTCATGGCTACATAAACCCAAGAAACGTTGATAATCCTTAGATGGTTCTTCGGCTTCATCTGCTTTTGGTAAATCGTCGCGCGGTGTAATCAAGCTGGTGCTATTACAATGTTCCAGACCACCATAACTATTGCCGGTTGCCATGGTCATAAAGGTATAGTTCTGGAAGGGCGCTGAACCGAACATGTTGATTTCAGTTTGACAGATCTTTTGAATATCCGCCTCTAAACGACCCATATTGGTGGTGTGTTTCCCCGAAATCACAAACTCATGTGGAATCCCGTTTGCTTCAAAACTGAAACGGCTCTGCTCTGCCAGTTCAAACGGACTATCAATCAATTGATCATAATTGTCTGCTTTTAAGGTAAAACGCCCTTTGACCAGACTCTTGCTCGATAAACCCGTTGCAAGCTGAAAATGTTTTAATTCATCCGGTAGGAAAACCTCAACTTCACAAGCTGCCTGTTCCTGATCTTGCAGGCCCAAACAGACACAGGCTGGGTTAACGTACAAACGGCTCTGATCGACATAGGCACCACGTACAGATAGATCATAAGCATAAACGTCATATTCAACCGTAATCAGTTCATGATCGGTATTGAATAAACGCCAGCGATTTTTCTCGGTTTTTTTAATATTCAGTATACGCCCAGCTTCATCAGAGGCTTTCACCGACTCAATATGCTTGGAAAACTCCCGAATCAGATAGCTGCCAGGGATCCAGGTCGGTAACCACAACTCCTGATTAGGATTGGCAAGAAAACGTAGGGTGACATGAATCAGGTGTTGGCGATAATCGTCGAACTCAATTTGATAGTGCAACATAATTTCTAATCATGAAAATAGGAACGGTTTCACACAGCTTAGCATTTTTTTACAAAGTCATGCGCAGATGTCGTAATTGTCAGCAAAAGTTGCTGGATTCTTCAACAAAAAAGTCATAGCATTCTCCTCTCACATTTAAGGCCACCGGATCGGCAATACAAGGTATGCACGTGAAATTTCTCCTCTCTCTCTTTACGTTGTTCAGTCTCATCTGTGCAAATCTCGCCCATGCAAACTTGCTTAACATTGCACCTGAAACAGTTGAAGCTGAAGCATGGTCCATCATCGATGCCCAGTCTGGACAAATCATTGCTGAACACAACAGTCATGTACAACGCGCCCCAGCTTCACTCACCAAAATGATGGTGGCTTATATCGCATTAAAAGATATTGAAGCAGGTAAATTACGTAAAGAAGACGTTCTGACTGCAACACCTGTGGTGAGTACGGTAATGTGGGATGAATCACAAATGTATCTAAAAGCAGGTGAACAGATTTCTGTTGATCAGCTTTTAGCAGGTCTGATCGTGATGTCTGCCAATGATGCTGCGGTAACGCTTGCTGAAAAAATTTCTGGCAGCGTGCCACAATTTGTCGCCCGGATGAATCAGGAAGCCCAGGCATTGGGCATGAAGGATACCCATTTCAGCAATCCAGCTGGGATCACCATGACCGATCATTATTCAACAGCAGCTGATCTCAGCCTGTTAGCCAAGGCCATTGTGAAAGAAACGCCTGAATATCTGTATTATTCCAAAATGCCGAGCTTTAGCTACAATCAACGTTTCCACCATGCCACTAACCTTGCCTTGAAAATGGACCCTACCTCAGATGGTCTTAAAACAGGTTATACCAAGGCGGCAGGTTATAACCTTGCCCTGACAGCAGAACGTCCAACATTTAATCCGCATGTTGATAAACGTCGTCTGATTGTGGTGGTACTGGGAACGCCAAGTGCAGTCAAACGCGCGGAAGTAGCACATAAGTTAATGAACCTGGCCTATACCTATACCCGTGATGAGGAAGTCATTCCAAAACAAAAACTGATTGCAGAATTGCCTGTGATTAAATCAACCTTGAAAATGTTTAAGGTCGAAACGCAGCAACCGACCATCGTCACCACATCGTTATACGGTCAGGCAACACCCATCGACTTAAATACTTTTGATCTACTCACCCAACGCATTCATCTAACCGATGCCAATCAGCAAGTGACGACGGTTGAACCGTTACAAACCACCAATACCCGTATCAATATTGAATTGAATGAACAGCATTTGACTGCACCTTTGACGCAGGCCATGAATCTGGCGACGGTTTCGATTTACCAGAACAACCAGTTGATTCGCAGCTTACAGATTGAAAATGATGTGCAGATTGAAGAAGCCAATATTTTTCAGAAAATTATGCTCTGGTTCTCTAACCTGTTTTCATTCTTTTCGACCAGCGATAGCAAAACTGCCAAACTTTATCCTTTAAATCAAGGATAAAAAACCAACTTTTTTTATCAAGATTAAACATACATTATTGAAAAAAGGATGGCATAATCCAGCCATCCTTTCACAAAAATAATTAGGTTAATCATGAGCAAAACCTTACATCATATCGTGATTGTGGGCGGTGGCGCAGGTGGTTTGGAACTTGCGACACAGTTAGGTGAACGTTTTGGCAGACGAGAGAAAGCCAGAATTACCCTAGTCGATCAAAATCTCACACACATATGGAAACCGCTCCTCCACGAAATTGCAGCTGGCTCGCTAAACCCTCACGAAGAACAAACCAATTATTTTGCCCATGCAGAAAAACATCATTTTGAGTTCGTGCTCGGCACACTTGTTGATGTGAATAAAGATCAAAAACAAATTACCCTTTCTCCCCCGCAGCTTTCTAAAGAACATACGCCGCAGATTCAAACCCTCAGCTACGACACGCTCGTCTTGGCAGTCGGTTCTGTGTCCAATGACTTTGGTACCGAAGGTGTACGTGAACACTGTCATTTTCTGGATAGCCGTCAACAAGCCGATATTTTCCAGCAGGATTTATTTCACCTCTATATCGAGGCACAAAATCAGTCAAATGAACGGGCCTTGAATATTGGCATCGTCGGTGCTGGCGCAACGGGGGTGGAACTGGCAGCAGAACTGATTGAAACCGCCAAGAACTTCTATCGCTATGGATTAAAGAAAATTAATCCGAAGCAAGTCAAAATTACCCTCATTGAAGCCTCTGACCGTATCTTGCCTGCCCTGAATGAAAAAACGGCGGCGCATAGTGCCAAGCAGCTCAAGAAAATGGGGATTGAGATTCTGACTCAGCATAAAGTCCAGAAAGTCGAAGAAACCCAGGTCTACTTCAGTAATGGCAATGTCATTCACTCCGATATTACGGTGTGGGCCGCAGGTGTCAAAGCGCCGAAAGTTCTCGAGTCTTTGACTGATTTTAAACGGGATAAGATCAATCGCCTGATGGTGTACGCCACCCTGCAAACCTATTCTGATCCGAATGTATTTGCGTTTGGCGATTGTGCAAATTGTCAGTTAGATGCACGCCAGCCGCCGCTAGGTCCGCGTGCACAGGTAGCGAGTCAGCAAGCAACCTTCCTCGTCGATGCAATGGCTGCACGTTTATCCGGATCTCCACAACCGATGTTTACCTTTAATGACAAAGGTTCACTGGTTTCACTGAGTCGTAATCAGGCGGTAGGAGAATTGTTAGGTGATGTCAGCGTACAAGGCTTCATTGCCAAAACCATGTATGTTTCACTTTATCGGATGCATCAGGCCAATATTCATGGTTATACCCAAGCGGGCATGTTGACCATGAAAGATTTCCTGACGCGTCGTGTCCGTCCAAAAATTAAACTGTATTGAGTTGAAATTTGATATTTCGTCTCAATATTTAACTAAATCGTTTCAAAAAGTGGAAAATAGTCAACAAAAGCTGTTTTTCACTTTATGATATACAGTTAAAACTATTGATGACATGGATTTAAAACATGACTGCTATTGCAAATAACCACGTGGTTTCATTCCACTACACTTTAACAAACGCTGAGGGTGAAACACTTGATCAATCTCAAGGTGAACCACTTGCATATTTGCACGGCGCGGGCAACATCATTCCTGGTTTAGAAAATGCACTTACAGGTAAAACTGTAGGCGAAAAATTCACTGTAAACGTTCCAGCTGCTGAAGGTTATGGCGAATATAACCCTGAACTTGTTCAAGAAGTTCCGGCGCAAATGTTCCAAGGCGTGGACAACATCCAGCCTGGTATGCAATTCCAAGCACAAACTGATGACGGCGTACAAATCGTAACTGTTAAAGCGATTGAAGGAGACAACATCATCGTTGATGCAAACTTCCCGCTTGCTGGTCAAGACCTTACTTTCGAAGTAGAAATCGTTGAAATCCGTGATGCTTCTCAAGAAGAATTAGATCACGGTCACGTTCACGGTGCAGGTGGTCACCACCACTAATTCATTTTTGAATTAGATGAAAAAAGCAAAGCTCCGGCTTTGCTTTTTTATTGGCCCTACTTTTATAAAATCAGAAAATCGCTTATGGTCATGTCAATTTCTTTAAAATAAACAGAATTATGTC
The DNA here is from genome assembly GCF_000588715.1 of Acinetobacter sp. 1000160. Lineage (NCBI taxonomy): Bacteria > Pseudomonadati > Pseudomonadota > Gammaproteobacteria > Moraxellales > Moraxellaceae > Acinetobacter > Acinetobacter sp. 1000160. The sequence goes on from NZ_JFWP02000007.1 coordinate 85,278, forward strand.
GACTGCTTATCAACTGCTCTGGTTTCGTCAGGACTTGAGAATTCAGGACCATGCCGCACTCTGGCATGCCACCCAAGCTGGCCCTACCATCGCCGTTGTGATTTTATCGCCTGAACAGTGGCAATTACACGATGATGCCCCGATTAAAATTGACTTTTATCTTCGACAACTGCAAAGCTTAAAACACCAACTTGCAAGTCTGAATATACCACTACTGGTTCACAGCATTTCACTCTGGAAAGATATACCTGAGTATTTCGCAACGCTTATACAGCAACTGCCGATTCAACATGTATATGCCAATATTGAACTGGGTGTAAATGAATTAAAACGCGATCAGGCTGTACAGAAACTTTTAAATCAGCAAGACAAGGAATTGATGCTTTTTCATGATCGTACCCTGTTTCCTGTTGGCTCGATCCGTAACCAGTCCAACCTGCCTTATCAAGTATTTGGTGCGTTTAAAAAGACCTGTTATCAGCGTTTACAGCCTGCTCTACCACAATGTTATCCAATACCAGCTCCTCAACAAGCGTTAACGGATTTAAAGCTGATCTCATCAACCGATATCAAGTCACTACAACTTGAATATCAAAAACACATCCAGCACCCCCATGATCACGAATGGCAGGTCGGCGAAGCCTATGCCTTGCAACAGCTCGACCAGTTTATTGAGGAACAGCTCAGTGACTATAAAATTGCACGCGATTTTCCTGCACGCGCGGGTACCAGTCAGCTTTCGGCTTATTTAAATATCGGTATCATTTCGATACGCCAGTGTCTGCAAGCCCTGTTCAGAGCACAGCAAGACCATTTTGATCTTCAATCCGATGCCCAGCAAAGCTGGCTGGATGAACTGTTATGGCGGGAATTTTATCAGCATATCCTGTTTGATTTTCCGCGTGTCTCACGGCATTTACCCTTTAAGCAATCAACGCAGAATATCCCTTGGCGCGATGATCCCGTCGCTTTACAACAATGGCAGCAAGGTCAGACTGGCATTCCAATCATTGATGCGGGTATGCGTCAAATGTTGGCAACTGGCTGGATGCATAATCGGGTACGGATGATTTGTGCCATGTTTCTGAGCAAAAACCTGCTGATTGACTGGCGTAAAGGTGAGCAATGGTTTATGCAGCATCTGGTGGATGGCGATCTGGCAGCCAATAACGGTGGTTGGCAATGGTGTGCATCGACCGGTACAGATTCCGTCCCTTATTTCCGTATCTTTAACCCGGTGAGCCAATCACAGAAGTTTGATCCTGAGGGTGAGTATATTCGGAAATGGCTGCCCGAGCTGGCCCAACTTGATAAAAAAACCATCCATGAACCCTATGCAAAAAAGCCCTCTTTGGCGCTGGATTATCCCCATCCCATCGTTGATTTAAAGCTCAGCCGTGCCCGTGCCATCGAGGTATTCAAAACGTATTTATCCTAGTTACATAAAATAAAATTTATTTGAAATACAAAGCTTTTCTTCGTTCCTTTGAATAGACTATATTGTATGTTACTGTTTATAAAATTATTTTACACAATCCCTAACAGAAAATTTATCGTCATAGCCGTAAAATAATGATACCTTGATCACAAAATACATTTATTAAAACTAAAAATATTATGCAGAAAAATCCGGCTTCAGCACTCGTCTTGTGGATTATCTCAGCCCATGTTTTTATGGGCATCGTCGCGTATGAGTGGTTACCGGCAAGTTATCGTGGCAGTTGGGTTTTCCTGCTCATCCTGTTAATCGCAGGTGCCTTTGTAAATGTCGGTCTGGCCATCATTCTGGGATTAATTACCTTTATTGGCGTTGCTGTTTATTTCCTGCTTGACCTGGCCAATCAAACCTATGTGGAACGTCAACTGCTGTTGCTGTTTGTGCTGCCGATTACCCCGATTTTTTTAAGTGCCATTCGTCACAACATTCAGAATGCGCTCAAGACCTTCCGAGCCATTCAAAGTTATGATCGTAATTATCAACACGATATCTTGCCACTGACGGCCTTGAAACATTTTCAGGGCGAGTTAAAGAAGTTGCTTAAACTTACGCAGAAGGATCATTACAAGGTTATTACCACTCAGATCAATAATACGGTGCTGATCCGGGAAATGCTGGGTGAAGATATCTGGAAAGAAACGCAGAACAAGATCATGGCGATTCTTTCCACCGAAAGAGACAGCGTCATTTATCATTTTATCAATGAAGAGCTGAGCCAGATCAAAAGTATCGTCATTCATGAACCGATGATTGAGGAAAATCAGGTCTATCCTGTATTTATCCAGCAACTTCAAGATATGTCGGTATTAAAGCTTAAAATTGAACAACACACTGAATATCTGCGCCCTCAAGATCAAGAGGTGCCTTAATGTCCGTACTGCTTAATATTTGTGGTTTGCTGGTGACCACCGCAAATTATCCAGATACCACCTTGCAACAGTTTTATCAGCAGTACTATCACTGCTCGATCCAGCCTGCACAAAATCAGCTCAACCCTCAGACCCAACTTCCCAGAACGATCGCAGGTTTTTTCCCGCAACCCTCGACCTGGTGGCCAGTGTTTACCTCCGATCAGGTAGAATCGGAAAGTTTTAAACAACTGATGGAGAAAGGGATCAAACCGGGCATCATCCTGCCCAATGAATATTTTAGTGCAGTTAAATATTATAAAATCAAAAAGGCAGTCAATGAGGGCGCGATTCCGGTCGCCTTCTATCAAATGCAGCATTCCAAGTATTTTGCCGCCAAAGCTACCTTTTCAACGGCACTTGGACTTCGGCCCCTCGCTGCCCTGATTGAAACAGGCTGGGATGAAAACCTGATTTCGCAACCAGCGGGCAGTTATCTGATTCAATCCGATAGCCCCAATGAACTTCGAATTCCTGCACGTAAAATTCAGCAGCATCAACATTATTTTTATCAGGTGATCAAGGATCCTTCACAAGCTTCGGGTTATCAGGTGGTAATCAATCCCCCAACCGACATGCCGGTAGATAATATTGAATATCCGCATCTGGGCATCTCCTGGGACATTAACAATATTCAATACACCAGCACTATCGACGGTGTAGAAACCAATATTTTTGGTTATTTACTGATTGCCTTGAGTACGGTCGTGATTCCGCTGGATTATATCTATTCCGCGCATTATCCAAGCCTGCTCAGCACCTTTGGTAGCTCTATTTCCTGGATTTCCTTACTGCTTGGCGGCGGATTACTGCTGATCCTGATCATTTCCATCATTCGCAGGAGAAGAATAAATGCCCGCAATTGATATTCTTTTCCTGTTCGGCTTTCTGGGCATCTGGATTCCTCAGGCCTTTTGGGCATGGCTCAGTTATCAGGCCTGGAAATATTCTAAAAATGCTGCCAAAGAACTGGAAAACATGCCTGTGCCGGAGCATTGGCCAGTATTAAGCGTATTAATTCCCGCCTATAACGAAGGTGTGGTCATTGAAGATACCTTGCATGCAATTGCACAACAGGATTATCCAGCGCATGCCTATGAGGTCTTACTGATCAATGACGGTTCTAAAGACAATACTTTAGAAATTGCCGAGCGTATGGCAGCGATTTATCCCTGCATTAAAATCGTCAATGTACCGAAAGGCATGGGCGGTAAAGGCAAATCCCGCACCTTGAATAATGGCCTGCCGCATGCCAAAGGTGAATTAATCGTGGTCTATGATGCAGATAGTACCCCTGAGCCGGACTGTGTACGTTTATTGGCACAGACCTTATTGGCAGATAAAAAACTGGTTGCCGTCAACGGTAAAGTACGTACCCGTAACTGGCGTGACAGTATCCTGACCCGATTCATTGCCATTGAGTTTATCTTCTTCCAATGGATTTTTCAGGGAGGACGCTGGCAACGTTTCGAACTTTCTACCCTGATGGGAACCAATTATGTGATCTGGCGGGATGCACTGGAAACCCTGGGTGGCTTCGATGAAAAATCTCTGGTCGATGATACCGAAATGAGTTTCCGGATTTTTCTGGGTCAACGTCGGATTAAATGGGTACCCTACGCCGTTGGCTGGCAGCAGGATCCGCCATCCTTAAGTGTCTTTGTCAAGCAACGCTCGCGTTGGACCCAAGGAAACTTCTATGTTACCAGCAAATATTTACCGATTGCGCTAAGAAAACCGTTCCCGATCGGAATCGAAATTTTTAACAATATTATGTGTTATGTCCTGTTTGTGCCGGCCCTGATCTGGAGTCACATTACTTTAACCCTCGGTTTACTGGGTATTGCCGGGATTACCGTTCCTGGCCCGTTTACCCTGCTTTGGGGCTTATCGTTCTGTCTGTATGTCGCACAAATGTGGTTTACCCTATCTCTGGAAAGAGCTCAACCTCAACTCTATTTCTTCTCGGTTTTATCGTATATCACCTATTCACAGGTGTTTCTGTTTATCGTGTTCAAAGCGGCCTATGACATGCTGAAAAATAAGATACAGGGAAACTCACTACAATGGTACAAAACTGAGCGCAGCAAGGAGAAAAAATAAATGAAAAAGAAGCCATTACATCAACAGATTTTTAAAATACTGGTCGCAAGTGCCGCGATCTCCTTGCCGGGGTTAAGCTTCGCCGACACGATAAACACCTGGACATTTGATAATATCAATACCTCCAATAAGTACACCATTGAACCGCATTTCTTTTATGTGGGCAAAGGCTCGGAGTGGCAGAATATTCAGTTTAGCAGTGAATATTCGACCGAACATTTCACCACTTTGCTGGTGAAATATGATGACAAGCTGATTTATAACACCACCTTGAATGGTGATGGGACGCTGAACTTTAATATTCCAGCGACCAAGAGTGGCTTTCACCGTCTAGATTTCATCTTGCAACAATATTCGCCACCGACCTCGCCTGCAGCTGATCGAACCACCTTCTGTAGTGAAGATGTGGATCAGGTCACCTATCTTAGCAATTCCAAGATTGATTATTCCCGCCACCGACCTATTTATCGTTTAAAAGATTTACCTGATGCCTTATTTAACCCGCAGGTGGTCCGTCCAACACCTTTTGTCGGGGTATTAAAATACAATCAGGCCAATCTCAATGAAGCCTCGATGCTGGGGCGTTTAATCAGTGCCTGGAGCTCAGTTACCCCGATCCAGTGGTATGAAAAGAATGCGCCAGAGAATCAGCCAGCTAACTTTTTTATTGAAATTGCAAAGTCTGCAACGCCTTTGCCGAATGGCACCCTGGTACAGATCAGTGCCGAGAATGAGGTCCCGACTTTACGTATTCAATATGATAATCCAGAAAAACTGGTCTCTGCCATCAATGGCCTATTAAATCCAAATTATTTACAGCAACTGGATACCTCTTCCACGACGCTACCCAACAAGCTGGCCGCACCGTCTTGGGCCAGAATTAAACAGATCAAATCCCTTGCCGATTTGGGCATCAGCGATTTCCGACTCAATCAGGCAGAAAAGAACCTGTTCTTAAACTTCCCTGCGGTTTGGCAACCCACCGATATTTTGCAAGGACAAATCGCCTTGCGCGTGCAGAGTGGTTTACTAGAGGGCTCAAATATTACCACCTGGATTGATGGCGGTCTGGCCGGTAGCTTAAAAACTGCTGAACTGGATTCAGATCCGGTCAACCGGCAATTTAACTATTTTGCCAAAACCATTTCCAACAATACCAACTTCAGCATGAAGCTAGAAAACTCGGTGATTGTAAACTCGCAATGTTTGCCTTCAGCCAAAGGCTCACTCTGGATTGATACACAAAAATCGACCGTAAAACTGCCGCATAAAATCAAAAACGGTGTCGCTTCGCTTTCAATGAGTTTTGCCACCCATCCTACCATTGCGATTGATGGCAATTCGGGCAGTCTGGAAATTGCCATGACCATGAGTCAGGTGGCGAAAAAGATGCTGATGACCAATGATCCGATTCCATTAAATCTGGTCAAGTTTGATCCAGCCAAACCTGAGCTTCTCAATGTACAGGTCAACCCGAATATCTACCGTCAGCAAGTTTTGATGCATAAAGATATTCTGTACGCGCCCGCCACTGCACGCGGTTTTCTGGTCAGTTTCCATGAGCAACGTTTTGATGTGATTACCGACTCGATTGAAGGTGCGCAGAACTTCAGCAAGCTCTGGGATAAGATTCAAACCAACATCCCGAATAATGCCAGCAAAATATTGGTGGCAGAAAACGGACAAGTATTTATCTTACAAAAAATTATTGTCGGTAATCAGAAAGCGCCTCTGGTTCAGCAATCATCATTCTTTATCTTGGTGGTAATAATCTCTGCTATCATGATTCTGGCAATTTTGCTCTGGTACTGGCGTAAACGACCGAATGCTAAAAATAAGGCAGATTAAATCTAAACTTTTAAAAACGATTACCTTATCAGCCTTAATCAGTTTAGGAGGTTGCATGCATCTGTTTCAGGCAGATGTGCAGCCTCCCCAAATTGAGGGAATATTCTGGCAACCCGATCTGGCCACAGCTTCCCCCTCAGGCAACTGGAATTTACTTGGCGTTTCCACCTTTGTACCGCAATGGTCAACGGTGCAATCCAAAGCCTGGTTCGATCATGACATGGGCTTTGAAAAGTGGGACAAAACACTTAACTTAAAACAGCTCAACCAGCAGCCGTGGTCTCAACATATTATTTTGGGGCTAGCAGGCGAATATGATGAAAAACTTGCCCGCTCCAATGTGCTGCAACTGGCAGAAAGTTCGAAACAGATCATTGAACAAACCCGGTCCGTTCCTCTAAAAGGTTATTATTTTCCAGTTGAGGCTGATCCGACCTGGCTCGGTGTCGGTATGTTGGCACAGGCGATCAGTAGCTTGCCCAAACCGGTCTGGGTCAGTATCTACAGTGCTGAACAATCTCCTGAACATCTGGATGTATGGCTAAAAAGCTGGTTACCGCACAATACCCATGTATTTTTTCAAGATGGCGTCGGTGTCGGAACGCGTTCGCCCCAGCAAGCAAAAATGATTCTAGAAAATCTTCAGAAAGAGTTTGGTAAGGATAAGGTGGTGATTGTTTTGGAAGCTTTCCGTCCAGCAAAATCAGGCCAGTTCCGCTCAGCTTATCCATGGGAAGTGGTGGAACAGCTTAAGGCCTATGAAGGACAGAAAGTGTATATTTTTGACGGTCCGCATTATATGAACCGTATGACTGTTTATGCCGTGGCATTATGGTACAAACTGAAATACGGCTCTAGCGGATAACTATATTACAAACGCGCGCGATTAGAAGCTCTTATAAAACACCAGTTCCGTGCGCGTATTATTATAGCGATCCGTTCCATCAGCTAATGCATCTTTGAAATAATGCCCATATAAGCGCTCAACGCGTAGTTTTACCGGCACATAGTTAAATGGCTGCCAGGCAACACCCGCACCATATTCAAATAAGTTATTGTAATTTTCACCTTCCGAATCCGCTAAAGTATGTAGCTTGCCATAGGCCTGTACAGTTCCCGCTTCTCCACGATAGAGATTAAAACCCGAACGTAATCTCAGATCGGCAATAACGTTATAGTCTTCTCGTGAGTAACTCGCGACATTACCATATAAATCAGTGAAATAATCATTCCAGACGGTACGTTGATCAACCGCAGGATTGGCATACCATTCCTGATATCCCGTTACACCACCGACCACACTTTCACGGAACTTATCCCGATTACGATCAATCAGATCATAACTCCCGCCGACCTCCAAATAGGCACGCACAGGAATCGATTGCCACGGCTGATAATTTGCACCAACACCGACGGTTACTGCATTTTCGTCAATAATCTCGGGACGTACCCCGCCTTTGGATTTGGTATCACGGTTCAGGTTTACAAAGCCATACACCTGTGCCCGACCATTATCCAGATTTTTACCATAGCGCATTTTCAATGGGAAAATGAAATCGTCATAACGCGATTCATAAGAAGGCGCAAAGTAGACATCTTTAAAGGTGGATGGGACGGCTGAAGCACTCAGATTCTGGACTGCTTGCTGAGCCTTGCTTGCCATTTCCGGATCAGATGAAGCCGATAAATCTTTAAAGATCACCAAGGCTTCTTTATTTCTTTTTTGCTGGTTGAGTAAATAGGCTTCCTGTAGTTTCAGCTGTTCATCCTGCGGTGCAAGCTGCTCGGCTTTACGTACACTCTGGATGGCTTCATTTTGCTTGTTCAAACGGATTTGCAGATAGGTCAGGCTTTTCCAGACTTTAAGGTCTTGTGGGGTAAGTTGCCCCAATTCAAGCAGGATTTTTTCAGCTTCTTCCGGCTGGCTTTGTTCAAGCTTGTAAAACTTGTCCCAACGGTCATAAATCGGATTGCCCGGTTTATAGGCCGCATCCCCTTCCTTCACAAATTCAGGCTCGGCACTCAGTACCTGTTGTATAGGCAAGATTAGCCCCAAAATGAATAGTGTATGACTCAGCAGCTTATTTTTGGAATTGTTCATCGCAAATCTCAACTAAAAATACTCACAACAGGGCCTATGGCAAGAAGGGCTTATTCGCATTTAAAATGTTAAATTGTTCACATATGATAACCAAATCATCGTTATGCTATCGTTAAAATAAGTTAATTTATAATAGATTAAGTTTATGAAACAACAATAGAATTTTACAGACAATTGAGCCCTTATAAAACCAGGCCTGAACAGATTAAATAAATTTAAACGAGTAGGATTATGTCTTTTTCACATCATGCAGAACCTCATGTCATCCAACGATCAGGCTGGCTGCGTGCGGCTGTACTCGGTGCCAATGATGGCATCATTTCGGTGACCAGCCTGATTATGGGGATGGCAGCCAGTGGTGCCAGCTCGCATACCTTATTGATCACCTGTATCGCTGGGCTGATCTCTGGTGCGACCTCTATGGCGGCAGGCGAATATATTTCAGTCAAGTCCCAGGAAGATATTGAAAAATCCGACCTGCGTTTTGAGGCTCGAGAACTGGAAAACAACCCGCATGCCGAACTCAAGGAACTGACCCAGATTTATATCTCACGCGGTTTAAATCCGGAACTCGCACATGAAGTGGCCAGACAGCTGACCGAGCATGATGCGCTGGGTGCGCATGCACGGGATGAAATTGGCATCCATGAAAATACCGCTGCCAATCCTGTTCAGGCGGCACTTTCTTCTGCCGCCTCGTTCTCCTGTGGGGCGGCCTTACCGATGCTAGCGATCTTGCTCAGTCCAGACCGCTGGATTGCATCCGCTGTATTAATTACCGGGATTATTGCATTGGCACTCCTGGGTGCATTGTCCAGTTACTTTGCCCGCACTTCCCTGCTGAAAGGCAGTCTGCGGATTAGCTTATGGGGAATGCTGGCCATGGCATTTTCCAGCTGGGTCGGTTCCCTGTTTAATGTCACCCCGATTTAAACCGAAGATGTTGACCTATTGAAAATAGTACCTATATTCAATAATTAAATAGCGATTATTATTTGCAAGGCTTTTTGTTTTTACGTTAAGGTGATTAAAAATGCAATGAGTCATTGATCATGTCGATTTTAGAATTATTAGAAATAAAACACCCGATTTTACTTGCGCCAATGGCTGGGGTTTCCACACCGGAACTTGCCGCTGAAGTGTCCAATCAAGGTGCATTCGGATCTTTAGGCCTGGGGGCCAATACCCCTGAAACAGCCAAAGCACAAATCTTGAAGACGCAAGAATTGACCGATCATCCCTTTCAGGTCAACTTCTTTTGCCATCAATCTGAACAACTTGATCCCGAAATTGCCCGGCAATGGATTGATTATCTCCGTCCCCAATTTGAGAAATTCGCTGTAGAAGCGCCAACCGCACTTCACTGTATTTATCCAAGCTTTCTAGACAATGATGACTTCCTGAATGTAGTGCTGGAAACCCGTCCCAAGGCAGTCAGTTTTCACTTTGGTATTCCTCATCCGCATCAAATTCAGGCTTTGAAGCAGGCAGGTATCATCACCATGGTTTCCGCAACCAATTTACTTGAAGCTCAAGCGATTGAAGCAGCAGGGATTGATATTATTATTGCGCAAGGCATTGAGGCTGGTGGGCATCGCGGGATTTTCAATCAACATTTTGATGCTGCAATTAAAACCAGCGATCTGGTTCAACTGATTACCACACACTGCGATCGTCCAGTGATTGCCGCGGGCGGGATCATGAATGGCGAACAGGCCAAGGAAATGTTGAATCGTGGTGCGTCAGCAGTCCAGCTAGGGACTGCCTTTGTGCAGTGTAAAAGCTCCAGTGCCAATGCCGCCTATCGCAAAGCATTGTTCAATCAAAGTATTACCCAGATCAGCGCCAGTCTTTCCGGTCGTCCGGCACGTGGCTTGATTGGGACTTGGCATACCCAGATTGATACACCGAATCGTCCTGCAACCCCGCAATACCCATATACCTATGACTTGGCCAAGCAGTTGATGAGCATTGCCAGTGCACAGCATGATTTCAGTTATGGCGCGTTTTGGGCTGGGAGTAATGTGGCACAAATCAGAGAGTTAGAGGCCGCCGATCTTGTCAATCAACTGGTGCTGGAAATAAAAACCAACTAAATTTTACCGATAAAAAAGCCGACCCATCAGGATCGGCTTTTTGCTTTTTCAGGTTATTTAATGGCTTCCAGCAAGGTCTGCTGGGCATTATGTGGCGCTTCACCTTCTACAGGCCGTGCACGTTCCCACACCCCGTCTCCTTGTAACAACCAGGCTTGCTGATTGTCTTTGAGATAGTTGAGTAAGCCCTGTTGATAGATCCGCTTTTTCAAGGTCGGCTCTTCAATCGGGAAACAGGCTTCAACGCGGTTAAACAGGTTACGGTCCATCCAGTCAGCACTTGAACCGTAAATACGCGGATTACCGTTATTACTGAAATAATAAACCCGGGTATGTTCCAGAAAACGCCCGACAATCGAACGCACACGAATATTTTCCGACAGATTCGGTAAACCTGGACGTAAACAGCAGATTGAACGAATGATCAGGTCGACCTGCACACCCGCTTGTGAGGCTTCATATAGTTTATTAATCAGCTGAACTTCGGTTAAGGCATTCACTTTAATAATGATCTGTGCAGGTTTGCCTTCCTTAGCGTTGGCAATTTCGTCATCGATATAATTAATCAACTGCGCATGTAAAGTGAATGGTGCATGCAGTAACTTTTTCGGCTTGGCCATTTTACCCATGCCGGTCAATTCCTGAAAAATACGATGCACGTCTTCACACAGGTCTTTATCCGTGGTCATTAAACCATAGTCGGTATAGATACGGGCATTGGTTGCATGATAGTTGCCTGTACCTAAATGCACATAACGCACCAGTTTATTATTTTCACGGCGTACCACCAGAATCATTTTGGCATGGGTTTTATAACCAACGATGCCATACACCACCACGGCACCCGCTTCCTGCAACACATTGGCCACTTCGATATTGGATTCTTCATCAAAGCGGGCACGTAATTCAATTACTGCTGTGACTTCTTTCCCATTCCGTGCAGCTTCGGCAAGCACCTGCACGATTTCCGAGTCTGCACCACTACGATACAGGGTTTGCTTGATCGCCAGTACTTGCGGATCACGTGCTGCCTCACGTAATAGTTGAATTACAGGCGCGAAGGATTCAAAAGGATGGTGCAATAAAATGTCCTGCTTTTGCATGGCTGCAAAAATACTTTCCGACTTTTTAAAGGCTTTTGGAATCACAGGCGTATGCGAGTCATAACGCAAATGTGGACGTTTAAAGTTGGATAATAAACGTGCCAAGTTGACAGGGCCGTCAACGCGATACAACTGTTCTTCGTTCAGGTCGAACTCATTAAGTAGATATTCATAAATATGCTTTGGACAGTTATGGGTCACTTCCAGACGGACTGCACGACCAAAACGGCGTGAACTTAATTCACCTTTCAACGCTTTTGCCAAATCTTCAACATCTTCGTTCAAGGCTAGATCGGCATTACGGGTGACACGGAACTGGTAACAACCGGTTGCAGTCATGCCCGGGAACAGGTCAGAAATATGTTCATGAATAATCGCCGAAAGCATCACGTGATGTTCTTTACCATCGGTCAATTCATCAGGCAAACGGACTACACGCGGCAATGAACGTGGCGCAGGTACAACAGCCAGATCAATTTGACGACCAAATGCATCCTTCCCTTCCAGCGTGACAATAAAGTTCAGACTTTTATTGACCAGTCGCGGGAACGGATGGGCCGGGTCCAGACTGATAGGGGTAAGCACAGGTGCAACCTGCTCATGGAAATATTTTTTGATCCAGGCCGATTGTGCCGGTGTTAATTCACCACGACGCAGGAAGCAAATATCTTCTTTACGTAATTTCGGCAGGATTTCTTCATTTAATATGCGGTACTGACGTTCGATCGCGGCATGCGTGGTTTTAGAAATCTGTTCCAGAACCTGCTTTGGGGTCAAGCCATCTGGTGTGCGGCTTTCATTGCCCAAGGTCAGTTGTTCCATCATGCCCGCAACACGGATCTCAAAGAATTCGTCCAGATTGCGTGAAAAGATCAAAAGGAAGTTCATCCGCTCTAATAATGGATGAAGTGGATCGACAGCCTGTTCCAGTACACGTAGATGGAAATCGAGAATCGAAAGCTCACGATTGATATAACGATCGTTGTAACTATATTCTATTGGCGTTGTTGTCGTCACTGCAGTATTCATACCCAACCTTGTTGCTTTATCATTCATCAAGTGATGATTTAAGTATGCTGCAAAATTATGTCAATTTGGTAAAAAAGCCCAAAATATTGGGCTTTTTTTTAAAATTTGGTGAATTATTGCGGAAGTTGTATGCCATTCATATATTTTAGGATCACCCGCTTGCGATATTGCAGCTTACGGTCATTGCGGTTGTCCTGATAATACTTTGGATTGGGCAACAGCGCGGCTAAAAATGCAGCCTGCTCCCGGGTTAGACTTTTAGAGCTTTTACCATAATAAAACTGGGCTGCTGCCTCAACCCCATAGATGTTTTGGCCAAACTCAACCGAGTTCATATACACTTCCAGAATGCGTCGTTTTGACCACATCCGCTCCATCATCCAGGTGGCCACTGCTTCCTGGCCTTTGCGAATAAAAGAACGTTTATTATACAGAAACAGGTTTTTTGCCAACTGTTGCGACACCGTTGAACCACCCGCCACCAGTTCACCTTTTTCGCTATTGCGTTCCAGCGCAAACTGGATTCCTGCCCAGTCAAAGCCATGATGATGAATAAACTTGGCATCCTCACCCGCTAAAATGGCGCGTTTGAAATTATCACTGATATTGTCATAGTCACGCCATTCCTGCTTGATCGGTTTAAAGTCGGTCAAATAATCCCAACGCATAAACATGGTGGTGTTAACCGGATGGGTGCGCCACCAGACCAGACTACTAAAAATCCAAAGCTGGATCAGTAGAATGACGCCGATAATCAACATTACTGCGCGTGCTAAAAAGGCTTTCATTAAAGTGCATCACTCCATCATGCAATAAATTCATGCTAAGCTATTTTTTATATCAATCACTAGCCTAAACATATGACTGAAACGACTCCACCACAAATCAACCAAAAATTGCAAATACAAACTTGGTGGTTTACTGCGTTATTAATCGCAGTCAATGTCGGATTATTTGGCTGGCAAATTGTTTCAGGGGTGAATATTACCGACCCTGCCCCTGTTGATGCAATCGCCTGGGGCGCAGATTTTACCCCACTCACATTTTCCGGGCAGGCTGAACGCTTGTTCACCAGTATGTTTTTCCATTTTGGCCTGATCCATTTAATGTTAAATATGTGGGCACTGTATATCTTTGGCAGTGTGGCAGAACAATTATTTGGTCGCAGCTATTATATCGCTATGTATGTGCTGGCTGGCCTGATGGGCAGTGTCCTGTCCAGCTATCTGAGCATCCGCGATGGCTACGCGCTGTTACAACATTTTGACCCGAAATTACTCCCGCATATCAGTGCAGGCGCTTCGGGTGCAGTAATGGGACTCGGTGCAGCACTTACGGTTATTTCCCTGTTTCCCCCTTTGCCCCAGCAACGCTTCTTGCTGGATAAAAAATCATTACTCATGGTGATGGGGATTAACCTTGTCTTCGGTTTCACCGTTTCAGGCATTAACAATGCCGCGCATATTGGCGGCATGCTGATGGGGGCATTACTGGCCGCAACCTGGTATTTCAGCCAGAAAACGCCAAGAAAAGCACTGGCTCAAGCCATTGCCATAATGATGGGCAGCCTACTGCTCTATGCATTCTACTTTTATTGCACCCAACTCAGTACAGGACTTACTCCACTGTGGAATGAAATCCTGCGTCAGAACCAGCTTACTTTCTAAGACTGGTTCATTTCTCTTAAACTTTGTAAGGGCGGAATATCGCATAAGTAACTCAAACTATAGCGCCCGATCAACGTACATACCACTAGCATGCTCAACGGTAGAATCAGCCAGATTTCCGCATGCCACTGAATCGCCATTTGCATCTTGTAACTGGCAATCGCACTGATCACCTCTGCAAACAGACAGGCCACCACACCCGCCAACAGACCGATAAAACCGATTTCCAGACTGAGCATCCGTTTTAATTTATGCTTGGCGACACCAAAGGAGCGCAATAAAGCCACCTCTTTACGGCGCTCATCCATCAGCACATTTAAACAGGCAATCAGTACCAGTACCCCCGATAAACCCACCAGCAAGGCCAGAACCGTGACAATCTGCACCAGAACATTGACCAGACGTTTCACCTCTTCCAGGATACGCCCGACATCAATAAACACCGTATTGGAAAATTGCTGAATCAATTGCACCATTTTCGGCTGATCCGCTGGCGGGACATAGAAGCTGCCTAAATAACTGCCTGCGTTTTCATCCATGGTTTTCGGTGAAAAAATAAAGAAGAAATTCGGGCTAAAACTTTCCCATTCCACGCTCCGCAGATTGATGACGGTCGCATTCAGTGGCCCTTCGGGTAAGCTGAAACTGAGCTGATCGCCAATCTTGATTCCCAGTTCAGTGGCCAGTTTGGCTTCTACCGACACCTGCCCCGTCTGGGTAAAATCTGGACGGCCCTCAGTAATCAGATTATCTTTCGGATACACTGCGGCTTGGGTCAGATTCAGTTCACGACGCAACGAATTATTTTGCTTGACCAGTTCTGCTGCAAAAGGCTGACCATTTTTTGCCACCAACCGGCCTCGAATATTCGGATAAAGCGGGGTACTCGACCATTGATTCTGCTCAAGCTGCTGTTTCAATTGCGGCATATCAAATGGCGGTAAGCCATAAACAAACTGGTTCGGTGTTCCTGCTGGCAATTGTTGCTGCCAACGTTGCAATAAATCTGTTCTTAAGACACTCAAGACCGTAATCAGGCTCAGCCCCAAAGCCAAAGCGGTAATCTGTAGCGCAGTTTGATGCGGAATGCGTACATAGGCAGAGATCGGATGCTTGAGCTGCTTGATCGCTTTTAACAGCAACCAGATCACGGCAAAAAGCGCCGCACATAATATCAAAATCGCGACTAGAACCCATAGACTTAACTGCAAATTATCACTCAGCACCAGACTAAACATCACCAGACTGGCAATACCAACTGCAAACATGGCGATATACGATTTACGTGACCGCTCCTGCTGACGGATCACCCGTATCGGAGGGGTATTGAGTAACTCCCAGATACTGGGCAAGATAAAACCGATCAGCACCATCACACTAGTAAAAATGGCGACTGGCAAAGCAAACAGTAAATCAGCCAGTGCAAAGCTCAATTGTAATTGTGGAATCAGCTGCAACATCAACTGCAATAAACCATAACCTAATGCGATACCGATCAGACTGCCCAGCCCAATCGACAAAGCACTGACAATGCCAAGCAAGGCCAGATAAGCCAGCAAAATCTGTCTCTTGCTTGCCCCCAGACAACGCATCAGGGCAATATGATCCTGATTTTGTTGCACATAACGTTGACTGGTCAAGGCAATCGCAATACCACACAGCAAAATGGTTAACAAATTGGCAAGCTGTAAAAAGGTATCCAGATTTTCAATCGGTTTCATTAAGCGCGTATTGGATTGGCTGGCATCGCGTAATTTCAGCGAAGCCTGTTCACCCTCTTCCATCTGCTGCTCATCGGGCTGGTCATGCACCGATTCAGGATGGGTCTGTTGCCTGAAGACGTGTTTAAAAGCCTTAACCTGTTCAGGCGGCCCTGCCATCAATAACCGATACTCAATCCGGCTACCCACTTGCACGGCATGGGTTTTGGCAATATCGGCCTGATGAATCATCACTGTCGGCGAAAATCCGGAAAAGCCAAGCTCCTGATTAGCATCGTGTTCAATAATCCCGGTTACTTTAAACTGAGCATCCGCAATCGCAACCTGATCCCCTACTTTCGCCTGTAACAGATCAGCGGCCCGCGGGCTCAACCAGACCTGTCCAGTTTGAAGGCCTTGTGACTTGGGCTGAATTTCAAGTTCACCGCGTAATGGAAAATGCGCATCAATCGCTTTGACATTAACCATCACAAACTGATCCGAGGTATGCGCCATCGAACTAAATACCGTCACCGCTGCCTGTTGCAAACCCAGTTTTTGGGCTTGCTGTGACCATTCGGTCTGAATCGGGTCCTTATCGTAGAGCACCAGATCCGCAGCCAACATTTCAGCGGCCTGTAGGGTTACGGCATTTTGGACTTGGGTATTACTAAACTTAAGGGCTGTGGTGGCACTGATCGCTAAAGAAAGGGCAATGATTAATAAATACAAGCCTCCCGTACGAAAGCTTTGCAGTAAGAGAGGCTTAAGCACTGAACTCATAAGCCCTCTCCAAGTTTGACGATGTCCTGAATCTGCCCATCCGCCAGTTTGACATGACGTTGACATAAAGCAGCCAGATTCTGATCATGCGTCACCAGCACCAAGGTTGTGCCTAGTTCTTTGTTCAACTCAAATAACAGCTGTTCAATTTCTTCAGCCGTTTGTCCATCCAAGTTACCTGTCGGTTCATCGGCAAAAATAATTCTTGGTTCTGCAATCAGGGCACGTGCAATGGCTACGCGCTGCTGCTCCCCACCCGAGAGCACTTTCGGTGTTTGCTGGGCCTGACGTACTAGCCCAACCCGTTCTAACCAGGCCAATGCTTTCTGTTCTGCCTGCCTGAAATTAAAGTCAGGTTGTAAGCGTAAGGGCAACATGACATTTTCCAGTGCACTGAGCTGCGGCAATAGCTGAAAAGACTGAAATACAAAACCGATATTTTCCAGACGAACCTGCGCGCGCTGCTCTTCAGACAAGCTGTGCACTGCCTGCCCACATACCCATAACTCCCCGGCGCTGGGACGATCAAGCGTTGCCAGGATGCCCAATAAGGTTGATTTTCCTGAACCTGAACGACCGGTAATGGCAATCTGTTCGCCTGGATAAATTTCCAAATCGATCTCTTTTAAAATCGTTAAACTTTGCTGATTAATTTGAATCTTTTGTGTAACTTTTTGGGCAGAAATAATCGGTTGTGGCATGATGTCACGTATCCTTTAGGACAAATTTGAAGTGCAATGCAAATATCTAAAGTTATCTTGTCAGTATCTAAAACGCTTGCAATGATCAGTGTCTGCTTGATCCCGACACTGGTTTCAGCAAAGACTATTTTAATTTTGGGTGATAGCCTGAGCGCGGGTTATGGCATAGATGCAAAACAAGGTTGGGTTCACTTGTTACAACAACGTTTAGACCAACAGTATCCGAAACAGCACAAGGTGGTCAATGCAAGTGTCAGCGGCGAAACCACCAGCGGTGCACTGGCCAGACTGCCAAAATTATTGCAAACCTATCGCCCGGAAGTGGTGGTAATTGAACTGGGCGGCAATGATGGCTTGCGCGGTCAGCCTCCGCAAATGATTCAAAACAATCTTGCCCAGCTGGTACAGTTGAGTCAGAAACAGAAAGCTCATGTTTTACTGTTCGGGATGAAAATACCACCGAATTATGGCACCGCTTATAGCAAGGCCTTTGAAAATAATTACAAGCTGGTCAGCCAGCAATATAAAGTGAAATTACTACCGTTCTTTCTTGACGGCGTCGCAGGACAGAAGCACTTGATCCAGAACGACCAGATCCATCCGAATGCGAAAGCACAACCCCTGATGCTGAATCTGGCTTATCCTTATATCAAAGCTGCGTTATAAACCGCGCCTTTGAAGAAATTGACGATTTCAACTGATGTTTTTCTTAAAATAAACCACACGCTCGGTTTCCTGAAAGCCCAGCGCGCGATGCATGGCATGACTGATCGTATTATCCAGCGCAGCATCTGAAGCAAATTCGGTACATGCAAACTGCTTGGCCCAGTGTTCTACCTGCTGTACCAACGTGCTAGCAACACCTAAACGTCGACACTCTGGCAACACATAAATACCTTCCAGAAAAGCCACCGGTGAAGTTTGTGTGCCATTTACATATTCATAACGAATCGAGGCTTCCAGCATGGCAATTGCTTGCTGCTGATCGTTATAGCTTAATAATTGCAGGGTCTGTGGTTGTTCGAGTAACTGCCGCATTTCCAGTAAATGCGCGTCTTCATGATCAGGCCAGAGTAATCGTCTTAATTGCAGCCAGTCGGCCAATAACGGCTCGGTTACAGGCATGATTTTCATCTCTATTCTGCCCTTTTACTTTGCTTATTTTTCTAATTCAATATAAAGATTTATACTTTAATCAGCGAAATTAAGGCGAGTTAAAACTCGCCCTGATGCTTAGAAATCAAAAAAAGAAACTTCACCGGTTTCGAGTGAATATTCTGCACCAACCACAATCATTTTGCCCTTTTCAATCAGGCTTTCCAGCACAGCTGAACCGTGACGGAGCTGATTCACAGAAGCAAATACGTTTGAACGGACCGCATGTGCAGACAATTTTTTCAAATCATTTTTGAGTTCGGTTTGCATCAGGATTTCAACCGAAGGACGGACACGGTTGACGATCGACATTAAATTCGATGAAGGCGGCTGATCAGGGTTCATCAAGGTATCAATCGTGGCTTGAATCGCGCCACAATGGCTATGTCCCAGTACCACCACCACAGCACAATCATAACGCTCTGCTGCGAATTCAACACTGCCGACCTGTGAAGGTGCCACAATATTGCCTGCCACACGAATCACGAACAAGTCACCCAAGCCTTGGTCAAAAACCATTTCCGCAGGTACACGTGAATCAGAACAGCCTAAAACAATTGCAAAAGGATTTTGATCACTTGCCATCTCGGCACGTTCTTGGTGAGATAACAATTTTTGTTGAACTGCTTCTCCTTTTACAAAACGGGCATTACCAGCTTTTAAACGTTCTAATGCTTCTTGTGCGGTGAGCATGTGTATATCCATGTGTGATTGACCTGAGGCAACAGTTTAATGTGCGCCCGTTTGAAAGTCACTGACAAAAATAGAAACGATCAGCATACTTGCTAATCTTTTGAACGCTAAAATAGCGGAAAATTGCTGAATTCATTGGCAAGAATTTCCATACATCTGTAGATTATGCAAATGACTCGCGTCGTCTCTTCCTCAATAATCAATTGGTTTTAAAACAGATCAAGGATTGACCAAAGATGATAAATACCCGACTTGCCCAACCGTTGCGTAAGACACTCGGTGCTGCGTTACTGGCCTGTAGCTTAAGCACGGTTGCTGTCACTACAACTCAAGCTGCCGAAATAGAAATGAGCTTTCAAAACCTGTTGCAGCAAGAACGTGCCTGGGCTGGTTTACAAAGCAGGACCTTAAAAGTGGGTGATATCACCTGGTCTTATAGCGAAGGCGGTCAAGCCGGTAAGCCTATTATTATTTTAATTCATGGTCTGGCAGGCAGTCGTGACAACTGGAACCGTGTCGCACGCGCCCTCACAGCAAATTACCACGTCATCATTCCGGATTTACCAGCCAGCGGTGAAACACTGGTTCCGAAAGATTTTGACTATTCTGTGCCAAATGTCACCGAAAAATTACGCCGTTTTGTGGAGGCCGCCAATCTGACCGGACCTGCACATATTGCCGGTCATTCACTGGGCGGTTCAATTGCCATGCTCTATGCAGGTCAATATCCCTTTGAAACCAAGAGTCTTTTCCTGATTGATGCAGCTGGTGTCTATAAGGCCGCAACAACACCTTATTTAAAAGATCCAAATCAGGTGAAGAACATGATTGTGAGCAAAAAAGGAGATTTCAATTTCCTGATGCAACAAGCCATGTTTACCCCACCGTTCATTCCGAAGGAAATTGCTCAGGCACAAGAAAAAATGATGATTGGTCAGGTTGAGCAGACCCAGAAAATGGTCGATCAAGTCATTGCCTTGAATAAACTCTATACCCCGGATTCATTTGCCTTGCTGGCAAGATCGATTGATGCACCGACCCTGATCTTATGGGGCAAGCAGGATAAAATTGTCAATGTTGAGGTGGTACCAGAATTAAAAGCATTACTGAAAAATGCCCAGACGCCTGTCATTCTGGACAATGTCGGTCATATGCCGATTCTGGAAGCAGATCAACTGGTGGTTCAGCAATATCTGCCATTCCTGAGCAAGATTCAGGCACAAAAAACTGCTGCGGCTCCAGCGCAATAAACTTAATTTAGCGATTTGAGAATATATGTCTAAACATCCAATGATAGAACAACTGATTGATGCACAGCTCGACTTTCTTGAACATGAGTTTGCTCAGCCAGACACCATTCAATCAGAATTTAAACAGTTCTATCATTGGTTACGCTTGCAACCGTTACAGCAACTCTGGTCTTTTGAACAAATTTTTAACCTGATTGAAAAACAGATTCTTGCTACACCCGCAAGTGCCTTTCTGGTTGAGCAGATTGCGGAGCATATCCGTTTTGCCCTGATTCATCCCGTTAACGACCAGACCAGCATTGAAGATGTTATTCCTGTTCTTACCGTAGATTCGATTGCCCAGTATGTGGCCAGTAAAAGTGGACACCGCCAGCGTTTAATTAAAACCATGGTGAACAATCCCGCGTTCTCAGCATTGATTAGCCAGTTAATCCAGCACTCGATTCAGGATTATCTGGATAATTCAGTGATGTCAAAGCGCGTTCCTGGTGTCGGGCATTTTATGAAAATGGGCAAATCGGTTTTAGAAACAGTGACCGATTCCAACCTGAACCAGACCATTGCCCATTATCTGCAAAAAAATATTTTAAAAATCAGTCAAATGAGTGAGAGAGTACTGAATCAGCATTTTAATGATGACAAGCTCTATCATTTTCAGGCCAATCTCTGGCATAAAATTAAAGTCATGCCCTTATCGGTATTGCGGAATTATATCGAAGTACAGGACTTACCAAAAACCGTCGCAATGGGACACGAAATCTGGGAGCATATTCGTCAGACGCCTTATCTAAAACAACAAGTGCATGATGGCGTTTATGCCTGGTACGCACGTAATCAGGAACGGACTTTTGATCTTTTATTACGTGACCTGAATATTGATGAGGCATTGATTGAACATGAACTCAGTCAATTACTCATCCCTGGACTGCAACAGGTGATCGAGACAGGTTATTTACGTGAGCGTGCCCGCCCTTATTTAGAAAATTTTTATTATTCGGATCAAGTGACACATATCTTAAAAGTAGAAGGATAAGGCCTTAAAACCTTACCCTTCCCTTCAAATTCTAGAAGCTATAGGTCACACCAAGATTATAACGGCGGCCATCTAACACATAGTTATAGGTCGCAGTATCAATCTCTTTATCAAATAGATTGTAAATGCCTGCAGCAACCGCAATATTTTGCGTTGGCTTATAGTTCACCCCAACATCTACCATCGTATAAGCAGGTTTACCTTTGGCCATGGCTGTACGGCTTAAGTAATCCGAAGTTTTACTGCGGTAATTCACACGGCCCCAGCTTGAGAACTGATCGTTAATTTCCCAATCTGCTGTGGTGTTAAACATATGCTTAGGCATTTCATTTAAAGGTTTACCTTTATTCGCGCCACTCTTTTGTTCGGTATCCGTGAAGGTATAATTCGCACTCAAGTTCACATTTGGTAGGACTTTCCAGCCAAAGGTTGCTTCTGCACCACGCATATTGGCTTTATCCACGTTCTCACGTAGGCTGACAAAGTCAAATTTTTCACCCAGCCAGTCGCAGCCCATTGATCCAGAGGCTCCCTGACAGGTTCTGATTTCAGTGATCTTGTCTTTAAACTCACTATTGAATAGTGTAAGACCTGCAGTCAGATTATCTAAGTTGTCCCAGTTAAAGGACATTTCATAGTTCACACTTTTTTCAGGTTTTAGGTTCGGATTGCCAACAATCACACCTTTACTTTGCCCACCACCTGTTGCCTGCCCCCACTCTGCAACGGTTGCACGCAGTGCTGGTGTTTTATAACCTGTTGAGACACCACCTTTAATCACCCAATTATCATTCAGCCCCCAAACGCCATAGACTTTCGGACTCCAGTGATCACCAAATTTTTCATCTTTATCTAAACGCAGTGAACTGGTTAAAGTGAAATCATCGACAATATTCCAGGCATTTTCCGCAAATAATGCCCAGCTATAACGATCAAGATTGGAAACAGGTTTTGCCCCACCAACGCTTAGCTGATTACCTTTGTCATCTAATTCTTCTTTGAGGTACATCCCGCCAAAGCTCAAACTATGACGATCAAAATTAATTTTATTGATGGTATTAAATGTAGTATTGATCGCTTCCATATTCCGTGATGGATTTTCATTCTCTTCACGCTGAATATAGGAATGTGTTTCTACTGCTCCAATTTTTCCACGATGCGTTAAGCTATATTCGGTACGATAGTAGTCTGAGAATGAGTTTACTGGTGAATTTCGACCCGTTTGTATTGGAGAAATACTCTTGCCAACGGTTGCATCGCGGTTTTGAATCGAGCGCTGGTACTCCAGATCAATGGTGTGATCATCATTGGGGGTCAGGCTAAATGCAGCTCCACCTGCGCGAATTTTTTGCTTGCTATACCCCCCATAGATTTCATCTTCATCACGTTGCGAATAAAGACCATTGGCTTTAAACGATAATAGATTGGCGATTAGAGGACCTGCAATATAAGCATTGGTTTGATATTGATTACCTGAGTCAGAATTTTCCTGCAACGTGGTATCAAGCTTGATCGAGCCCGTCCATTCAGTTACATTTTTCTTGGTAATAATGTTAATCACACCGCCCATCGCATCTGAACCATATAAGCCAGACATTGGTCCACGGATCACTTCAATGCGTTCAATAGCACCAATATTCGGTAACCAGCCTTGCTCAATGCCTGAGTTATCGCTATTGGGACGTACTGAACGTGAATTTACTTTTTTGCCATCAACCATAATCACGGTATAGGCACTGCCCATACCACGGATACTGATATCACTTGAGCTACCGCCTCCTGTAACCACCACACCTGGAACATCTTTCAGTGCATCGGTCACATCACGATATGCTTTTTTATTCATTTCTTCTTGTGTGAGCACAGAAATAGAGGCTGCTGCTTTTTTAATGTCCTGCTCAAATCCACTTGCCGTGACAACAATCTTTTCCAGTTGTACAGGCTCTTTATTGGCCTGAATTTCTGCTGCCTGTGCAAGCGCCATCATACCGCCCAATACGGAAATAGTGAGGAGTGATTGACGTGCTATTTTGTTGGACATATTCCCACCCGATTCAGAGATATCTTAAAGATTGCTTAAAATTTATGGGAATTCTAACAAAAAACAAATAAAACTCAATATAAATGATAATTATTATTATTTATATGTTCATTTTTAATTGTTTGCCGATAGCTTATCAATTGTGGCAAACCAGTTGAACTTTTTAACTTTCAGTCAAAAATAATGATTCCAAATCATTCATTTTATTTAACAATGATCTGATTACATTTAAGTAAAAAGTTAATGATGAAGTCTGTGTTAGGGACTAGCTTTTATTGAAATGATCGACTGACTCAAGCTGTTCAAATTTAAAGACGTTTTATAGCTTAAATCGCTTCTTTAAAATTATGATACTTTTCTAGTAATTTTTATGCATATTACGTTGTTTTTTGATTGCGCAAGTTGAAAAGCGCGCCCCATATCTGGACCACGTTTCAACTTGCATGTCGCATCGTGACTTAAGCCGGAATTTGCTGAGTAATGCAGTGAATATTGCCGCCACCGAGTAAGATTTCGCGCGCAGGAACACCTGTGATCAGATAGTCTGGATACATCTGCTGGAACAATGCCTTCGCCTGTTCATCAGTACGTTCATCCAGTAACGGGAAAATAATCTGCTGGTTACTAATCAGGTAATTGACATAAGAGCCCGCCAGACGATTACCTTCAAAACGTTCAATGGCATTGCCCTTATCAATATCGATCGTCTCGTTTCCACTGGCATACAGTGGCCCGGGAGATGGCAACTTCCACACTTTCAATTGACGGCCTTTTGCATCCTTTGTATTTTCCAGTACTTGTAATGCAGCTTGTGAACGTGCGTATTGCGGATCATTAAGATCATCTGTCCAGTGCAATGCCACTTCACCAGGACGGACAAAGCAGCACATATTATCAACATGTCCATCGGTTTCATCATTAAATACACCTTGAGGCAACCAGATGAAAGTGGTGACACCCAAGCATTCTTGCAGAATATTCTCAATCTGGGCCTGAGTCAGATGTGGATTTCGGTTCGGATTCAGCAAGCATTCTGCAGTGGTCAACAATGTGCCTTCTCCATCTACATGAATGGCGCCACCCTCTAAAATCAGCGGTGTCGAGTAAGTGTCAATGCTGTGCTGAGCAGCGATTTTGCCTGCAATCAACTGATCCTGATCCCATGGAAAATACAATCCGCCATTTTCCCCACCCCATGCATTAAATACCCAGTTGATGGCTTTTTTCTGGCCTTGCGCATTCTTGACAATGCTTGGCCCCGTATCACGTGTCCAGGCATCATCACTTTCCATTTCCACCAATGTGACCTGTGCAGGCATAACTTGGCGTGCTTTTTCCATTTCAGCTTGAGGAACAGCCATAAATACTGGCGTTTTCTGGGCAATTGCAGCCGCAACTTGGGCAAAAGCCTGTTGTGCAGGTGCGCCATTGCCACGCCAGTTATCCGTACGATACGGCCAGATCATCCATACCGCTTCTTGTGCAGACCACTCGCCGGGCATGCTAAAACCTTGCTGCTTTGGGGTTGTCGCATTCTGTTCCATATTGTCTATCTCCATATGTTCATATCTTTTGAAGTCAAATCTACATTGATCAAATCAATTGTTTAAAACGGTTTAAGTGGTGGCCCCAAACGAGAGCGGCTGTTTGCGGATACGCTTATAAAGCAGCAGTAAAACCCCAGCCAATAGCCACACGCCTCCAAATTCCAGTGCCGATTTTTCCAGATGTATCCATAAACCTAATAGGCACAGTACCGAAACCAGGGGTAGCAGCAAATTGAAGAAAATGTTTTTCAAGCCCGTACGCTCTTTACGAAGCACAAAGAATTTCATGAATACAGAGAAGTTCACCATGGTAAATGCAATCAAGGCACCAAAACTGACCAGACTCACCACGGTTGCCAGATCAACGGTAATCGCTAACAGGGAAATCAAACCTACAAATAAAATCGAATATAACGGTGTACCTAATCTGTGATTGACATAACCGAATATTTTTTGGTTAAACACACCATCACGCCCCATGATGTAAAGTAAACGTGAAGCGCTGGCATGAGAGGCCAAACCGGAGGCAAATGCATTCATGATCTGTACGGTAAGCAAGGCTGACTGGAAAAATACGCCTCCAACAAACAGTGCAATTTCAGGTAAGGCTTCATCTGGATTTTTAAACTGTTCCAGTGTCGGAAAGGACAACTGAACGAACCACGAAACCGTAATAAAAATCAGGCCACCTAACAAGGTTGTCAGCATAATCGCCCGGGGAATGGTCTTGGTCGGATTGCGGCTTTCATGGGCTAAGGTCGAGACCGCATCAAAGCCCAAATAAGAGAAACAGACCAATGACACACCTGTCAGCAAGGTCAGATATTCCGGATTACCATTGAATAAAGGCTTGATTGTCGCCAGGCTTTGATAACCCTGCGAATGCCCCATGCCTGTGACCACCAGAAAAATAAACACCAGCATCATTGAAATCGTAGCTGCAATAAAGATAAAGCTAAAATTGGCCAGAATATTGATACGAAAGCTGTTGATTAGCGTGATAATCCCGACCATGATCACCACCCAGGTGGTATAGGAAATATCGGGCATCAATGCATTAAGATAAAATGAGGCGAGTAAAACATTGACCAACGGAATCAGTAGATAGTCAATCAGCGAGCACCAGCCCACAAAAAAACCCGCTGTCTTGCCGCATGTTTCAGTGGTATAGGTATAAGCCGATCCTGATTTTGGTGTCAGTTTACTAAAGCGTGCATAGCTAAATGCAGTTAATAGCATCGCAAATAAAGCCAGAATATAAGCCAGAGGAACCCTTCCCTCGGTAACTCTTGAAATAATACCAAAAGTATCAAATACAGTTGCTGGAGCCATATAAGCCACACCAATGACAACCACTTGCCACAATGACAGCCCTTTTCGGTTGTTTTCGCTTTCCATGCATGTTTCTCCTGCATCAATGCAAACACTTTCGCAGTGCTTTTTTTATTCATCTTGGATAGTGATATTGAACAGAGAAGTCCCTTTCCCGATTCAATAAGCAGTTGAAAGAATTAGAGCGTAATCACGTTTTCTTCGAGATAGCTTTGCATTCCCGATTCACCCAGTTCACGTCCAATTCCACTTTTCTTGAACCCGCCCCATAAAGAGCCAGGCTGAATCATTTGATGACAATTGATCCAGATATGACCAGAACGAAGTCGCTTGGCAATTTTTTTACCGTGCTGCAAAGATCCGGTGATAATGGTGGCAGCCAGACCAAAGTCAGAATCATTGGCTAGCCGGATCGCTTCTTCTTCAGTTTCAAAGCTTCGACAGCACATCACCGGGCCAAAGATTTCCTCGGTCCATAAGCGGCTTTCAGTCGGTACATTTACAAAAACATAGGGCTGAATGAAAAAGCCCTTTTCCGGAATGGCAATCTGTTCAGGATCAATTAAGGATTGAAGCTTTTCCTGTTGTGCGATAGTTAAATATTCATGAACTTTCTGATATTGCTTTTGCGTCGTCATCGGTCCCATACTCAACGGGCCGCTCAGGTCAGAACCTAAAGTCATCGACTCCACCGCGGTTTTAAGCTTCTGGTAAAAGCGCTCTGCCAGTGATTGGTGTACCAGTAAACGTGAGGTTGCAGAGCACATTTGACCGCTGTTATAAAACATGCCACCAAGTGCTTTATCGACGGCTTCATCCAGATCGGCATCTTCAAGAATCAGGATCGGCGATTTGCCACCCAGCTCTAACGTGACACGCTTGACCGATTGCGCTGCTGCCTGCATCACGTGAATACCCACTTCCGTACTACCGGTGAAGGAGACTTTATTGACCTCTGGATGGGTCACTAGATGCTGGGCTGCCACGGCATCTCCCAGAATCAGGTTAAAGACTCCCTGCGGAAACTGGATCTGATCCAGTAATCGGGTAAATTCATACTCTGGCAATGGCACCAATTCGGATGGTTTAAAGATCAGTGTGCAACCTGCGGCAAGGGCGGGTGCGATTTTCCAGGCGCTGGTGATTAAAGGGAAATTCCACGGCGTAATCAAAGCAACCACACCCACCGGATTTTGCTGATGGGTCAGTTCAACACCATCTTCACATTGGGTCACCTGACTAAACGCAAATTCTTTGACGAGATTGGCATAGTAGCGATAGCACTTAATGCTATTCTCGACGTCGACTTGGGCTTGCTCCGAAGATTTACCATTATTACGATGGGAAAGTTCAATCAAGGTATTCTTTGCTGCGTCTATGGCATCGGCAATTTTGTTTAACCAGTTTGCCCGTTGTTCAGGACTGGTCAAACTCCAGCTTTCCAGCGCCTGTTGCGCAGCCGCCACGGCAGCATCTACATCTTGTGGGGAAGCGGTCGTAAAATGGGTTAATTCTTCTTCACTGGCTGGATTCACCACCGTAATCTGGGAGCTTCCTGACGTATTTTCCCATTTTCCATTGATATAATTCTTCATCTGCTTGCTCTCATACGAGTTCTAACGCGGATTCATCGTGACTGCCCACAGGATTTCAGCCTGTTTCATGTCAATAAAGTCCGCAATATTCCTCATTCATTCCATCGACATCATCTGTTGTTGTCCCGCTATTTCTATCGATCAGCGAGACTCAACTCACCCCGCAGGGCAAGTTGACTGCTTGAAACATCAAAGAGATTCGGCTTACAAATGACCTTCAGCCTTTAATTCCTGAATGGTATTCTGAATCGCATGACGTAAGGTTTTCACGGCAAAGTCAATTTGATCACGTGTCAGGATCAAGGGTGGAGACAACACATTCATGTGACCCACAGGACGTACAATCAAACCGAGTTTCTGGCAATGATTGGCAATACGTTTGCCTACCCCAACAGAACGGTCAAACAGTTCTTTGGTTTGTTTGTTACGCAGGTTTTCGATACACATCATGAATTTTTTGCCGCGTACTTCACCGACAATTTCCAGATCTGCCAACGTCTTTAATTGCTCTTCAAAGTAAACGCCCATGTCCTGGACATGTTCACAAATCTTTTCCTTTTCCAGAATTTCAATATTCTTCAGTGCAGCAACACAACTGACCGGATGACCTGAATAGGTAAAGCCATGGGTAAGCAAACCACCTTCATGATGCGGTTTACTGATGGCCTCATAAATTTCATCCGAAATGATGGTTGCACCTAAAGGCAGATAACCCGAAGACAGGCCTTTTGCACAGGTAATAATGTCAGGCACGATGCCAAACACGTCTTCTGAAGCAAACATATGACCTAGGCGACCAAATGCAGTAACCACTTCATCAGACACATACAGCACATTGTATTTTTTACAGACGGCCAAGGTTTTGGCATGGTAGCCTTCTGGTGGAACAATCACGCCGCCCGCACCCATGATTGGCTCGGCAAAGAAAGCTGCGACATTGTCCGGGCCAAGTTTCAGAATGGTATCTTCCAGTTCCTGAACCTTTTCATTACAGAAATCTTCCATCGACTGCGATGCTGGCTTGCGGTATGGATTTGGACATGACACATGGTGAACCAGCTCATTGTGAATTTCGAAACCGACATGATCGGCTTCAATACCGGTCAAGGTCATACTGATATAGGTACTGCCATGATAAGCATCTTTACGGGCAATCAGTTTCTTTTTCGATGGTTTGCCAATCTGATAGAAATAGTGGTGAATTAAACGTACTGCAGTATCGTTCGCTACTGAACCACCACAGCCATAAAATACATGATTCAGATTACCCGGTGCCAACTCAGCCAGTTTAGCCGCCAACTTGGCTGCTGGTGCTGTGGTTTGATGACCAAATGGTGAATAATAAGGTAGTTCCATGATCTGTTCAGCAACGGCATCGGCAATTTCTTTGCGTCCATAACCGACATTGACACACCACAGACCGCCAATACCATCTAGATATTTATTGCCCTGCGCATCATATACATAGACATTTTCACCTTTCGACATGATTAAAGAGCCTTCGTCTTTAAAGGTCGAAAAATCTGTCCATGGGTGAATCACATGATCCTTATCTTTTTGCCAGATATCCTGAATATCGACATTTACAGGTAATTTAGAGTTCATCTTTTATCCATCCATTTTTTATTGCAATGCTCCATTCCAGCAGCATGCATGTCTTACACATTGTTAATAAGTTGATAATTAAACGGTTACTGTATTCTTCTGTGCCATTTGTGCGGTTGACTGTGCGTCATAATTTAAAATCGCATTCAGCAACACATCGGCACCTTGGGCCGCATCTTGCATATAAATATCTTCTGCCTCGTTATGGCTTAAACCATCAATACACGGAATAAAGATCATCGTCGTCGGACAATGTTTCGCGATATTGATGGCATCATGTCCTGCACCACTCACAATCGGCTGATTGCTGTAACCCAGACTGTTTACCGCTGCTTGAACCGTTGCCACACAAGTCTTATCAAAATAAGTCGCCGGACTCAGCCAATGTTGAGACACCTGAACGTCCAGATCTCTTTCTGTCGCCAGACGAGACAAGATTGCTCTGGTTTCCACTTCCATGACGTTGAGTGCAGCATCATCTGGATGACGTAAATCAATGGTCCACTGAATCTGGCCCGGGATGGTATTGCGCGATGAATTTGCCACCTGCATTTCACCAAAGGTCACCAAACCTTGCGGGAATTTCTCAAGAATGCATTTTTCAACAGCCACGATCATTTCTGAGGTACCGACCATGGTATCTTTACGCATATTCATCGGGGTTGTGCCCGCATGTGCTGCTTTGCCTTGGGTTTCAACATCTAGCCACAGAATGGCTTGACCACCGGTGACCACGCCAATCGAGATCTGGTTTGTTTCCAATACAGGCCCTTGCTCAATATGGGCTTCGTAATACGCCTGGAATGGACGCGCCAGTGGATAATCGCCGAGTTGTCCGGTACGGACCAGTTCGGAATAAACAGAAATACCGTTTTTATCGGTGGTGTCATAGACTTGCTGTTTAGGTAATACCCCAGCGAAAGCGGCGGAGCCCATCATTGCCGGAGTGAAACGTGCGCCTTCTTCATTCATCCACACCACCAGTTCAAGTGGATGAGCCGTCACAATATTCTGTTCTTCTAGGCGCTGTAATACTTCCATCCCCGCCAGCACACCATAAATACCATCAAAGCGTCCGCCCTTGGGCTGGGTATCCAGATGGCTGCCCATAACGATAGGTAATGCGGTATGGTCTTGACCGGAACGGCGTAAAATCTGGTTACCGACTTCATCATAATGAATAGAAAGATTAATCTGCTTGGCCCACTCAAGCAGTAAAGCCCGACCTGAAATATCTTCATCCGTAAGCGCTAACCGTGTATTACCACCCTTGCTGGTGGCACCAATTTTTGCCATGTCCATGAGCATCTGCCATAAACGCTCTGCATTCACTTTCATTGTTTTAACATCCCTTTTATCGATATATCACTATCGCTTTATTCACTCTACTTTGATTAATTCTTCCATTAAAAACGAGTGCCAATTCTTTCAAAAAAACAGGTACCAATTTAAATATCAATAAATAAATAAAATTCCTTTTGTTTTTCAAATAAATAAGCAAAAGATTAAATTAATCCTATTTTTATAAAAATCAATTTGTTTTTTATTACTTTTTAATTATTTCTAATCCCATTCAACATCGAACATAAAACAGCCAAAAAGTTTTATATATAAAACTTTTTGGCTGCTGCTTGATCTAAGAAAATTTTAAATAGGACTATTTTAACCATCAACGTATGATTTTAAAATACAAGTATTTACATTTAAACTAAAACAGTTTGGTTAAACTAAAACAGTTTGGTTAAACTAAAACAGTTTGGTTAAACTAAATACCACTGTTTTATCTGCACTGGGTAAATCCTTATTAACATTTGCATTGGCATAATATAAATCAAAAATAAAATCCTGATAATTAAAATCCAGTCCCAACTTATAATCATAGAAGTGGCTTCTCTGATCTGTTCCCCAAAGTACAGCATAGGCATCTTTATTTGCGAACTGGTTATATGCTACTTGCGTATATATATTCCACTGCTCCGCGACTGGATAACGATATCCGACTTCATAACGCAGCATTTTACCGGTCTCTAGCGTATAATCAGGTGAATAGTAAAAAGCCAGATTCAACTCATCCTGCGCATGGAAGAGATTTGATTTCAACACGCCAATTGAGTATTCCTCAAAATCTACACGAGGCAGGGTTTTATCTTCTCCAGGGTAGTTCACATCCAGATATTGCAGATTCAGTTTAAGATCATTATTTATTTGATAATTATAGCCAATATAATAATCCAGCTCTAAACTACTGCCAATATCCAGCTGTATATTTGATGCAAACAGTTGCGTATACAATCCTGAATCATGATCTAGACTTAATGTTCCTTGAACAGCCGGTTTGCCTTTGGTTTGCGTAGTGCCACGCCAATAATACTCTGTTAAAAAAGCCATTGAACCACTGACTGAAAAACGTTGCTGCTGATTTTCAGTAGGACTATCGGCGGGGTTTGCATATACTGGCGCTAATAGTGTAGATGTTAAGATAGCTAGAATCCATTTCTTGTTGATCATCTATTTATTCCATGAATATATGATTATTTTTGAATTCTGATTATCTTTCACACATCCTATAAATCGAGAACCAATTTCACAAAAAACAGAAGAGCCATTTATTTTATAAAAAAAAATAGGTTTAATTCATATCCGCATAAAAATAAAGCAAGCTTATCGCTTTCTTTAATTTTAAAATTTATTAACATTCTTGCATCAGTCATATTTTGAACTGTATTGAATAGACAATAAAAGTCCCCTCTCCTTTTTAAAGGATGAGCGTAGTTACACGTAAAAGGGAGAGGATTTAGATCAAGCATTTCCCCTCATCCTAACCTTCTCCCAAGGAAGAAGGAACTTTTAACACCAATGTTGAGCATTTTTTGAATTTTGAAAGCGCTCTATTCTTTATTGACTATTCACTTCCCTTTATATACCTGTTTACCTGCAAACCAGGTCTCGGCAACTTTCCAGTCTTTGATATCTTTATTCAATGGCGTTTTTAAAGCATCTTGCAAGACCACAAAATCAGCCCACTTTCCGACACTGATACTGCCAATCTGATCCCCCCAGCCTGCAATATTGGCAGGTGCTTGAGTATAGGCATATAAGGCTTCATCCAGACTTAAAGCGTTATCGCTATAGCGGGTTTTGCCCTGATACTCACGGAAAACCACATCACTCAGCTGTAGCATTGGATTTTCGGATGCAGTCGGCCAATCACTCCCGAGTACCATGGTGGCACCGCTACTGAGCAGCGACTGCCAGGCATAGCTATACGGCATCCGCGCCTTACCT
Source organism: Acinetobacter sp. 1000160 (assembly GCF_000588715.1). Lineage (NCBI taxonomy): Bacteria > Pseudomonadati > Pseudomonadota > Gammaproteobacteria > Moraxellales > Moraxellaceae > Acinetobacter > Acinetobacter sp. 1000160. The sequence goes on from NZ_JFWP02000007.1 coordinate 118,351, forward strand.
AAACGCGATTCCTGATAGTTACCACTAATGGCATGGTCCGGCTGCATTGAAGCCACCACGCCTAGCTGGGCAAAACGCGGAATTGCATCTTTAGAGATCACTTCAATATGCTCAATTCGATTGGCAAACTGACGATGTTTCGGACTGCTCTCAATCGCATTCAGGGCCATATCGACACTTTTGTCACCAATGGCATGTATCGCCACCGGGAAACCGGTCTCATTGGCATGTTTCACTGAATTATTCAGCTCTACCTGTGAGGTAATCGGTGCGATATTAAAATGATGACGATCTGCATACGGTTCATTCAATGCAGCGGTGTAATTCATCAAGGTACCATCGACAAAGTATTTCATATAGGCAAAGCGGAACTGCGGCCCAGTTTTCCACTGCTGTTCTTTTTGCATGAACTGCTGATTAAGTTGATCACGTTGCTTTGCATAAGCCTGAAAATGGGCTGGTGTGACCTGATCCTCTCCCGCCATCAAGCCAAAACGTATCCGCATCGGCAATTGCTGTTTCGATTCCAGTAAAGCAGGATAAACCGTAGCCAACTCAGTCCACATATCATGTACGGAGGTAATCCCCAGACTGTTAAAATGCGCAATGATTTTTTCAATGACAGGAAGTGCCGCTTTGCCCGAAAGTAATGCACTGCTGTACTTGGGATTGCCCAAAATCAGTTGCATGCCCGCAGTTTCCTTAAAAATACCAGTCGGCTCACCTGTTTGCGGATCTTTTACAATCTCGCCTCCTTCCGGTGCTTGGGTATGTTTATCAATCCCCAGCAATTGCATGGCCTTGCTATTCACCCAGACCGAGTGATAGTCAATGTCCTGTAACACCACAGGGCGATCAGGCACAATCGCATCCAGTTCCTGTCGTGTCGGCATATGACCATCTTTGAGGCTGCTGACATCCCAGCGACCACCTACCAGCCAGGCGCCTTTCGGTAACTGTTTATCCTTTTCAGCGATTAATCTAAACCATTCCTGACGGTCCGTGATACCAAAAAGGTCCACCCCTTCCCAAAGCTCTAGCCCACCCAACAAATGGGTATGCGCATCGGTTAAACCAGGCAGCACCGTCTTGCCTTTTACATCAATAATTTGTGTCTGCTTGGTCGCCATCTGCTGAATAAAGCGGTTGTCGCCTACAGCCAGAAACTTTCCATCTTTCACAGCAAAAGCTTGTGCTTTTGGCTTGGCCGGATTGGATGTCCGAACATCGGCGTTCAGTACAATGACATCAACCTGAGGCGTTTGTGCATAGCTGTTTAAGCTTATGACGCCGATACTGATCGCTAACCATAATTTCTTATTCATAAGTCCCTTATTTCCCTATCCTGTGTTATTTTTCCATTTTTATTCTCGTTGCTTTCTCTACAAAACCTAGAACCAATTCGACTGAAAATGCAGGAACCATTTTTATTGAGATACAACCGATTCAAGTTAAACGAAAGCACCTACCTGTTCGAATGCCTTTTATCGAGGTTGTGGTTTTGCAGCATAGACCTGTCGGCCAGCAAACCAGGTTTCCGCGACCTGCCAGTCCTTCAGGTTCTTAGGCAGTGGTGGCTGCAAGGTACCTTGTAAAATGACAAAATCGGCCCATTTACCCACACTGATACTGCCCGTTTCATTTCCCCAGCCTGCAACATTGGCAGGCGCTTGCGTATAAGCATATAAGGCTTCATCCAGACTCAGGGCATTTTCGCTATAACGGGTTTTTCCGTTATATTCACGAAATATGGCATCACTGAGTTGTAACATCGGGTTTTCTACGGCCGTCGGCCAGTCACTCCCCAGGACCAGCGTAGCCCCACTGCTTAATAGCGACTGCCAGGCATAGCTATAGGGCATTCGTGCTTCGCCCAAACGAGATTCTTGGTAATTACCTGAGATGGCATGATCAGGCTGCATCGAAGCCACCACACCTAACTGGGCAAAACGCGGCATGGCCGTTTCACTCATGACTTCAATATGTTCGATTCGATTGGCAAACTGACGATGGCGGGGACTGCTTTCAATCGCATTTAAGGCCATATCGACACTTTTATCTCCAATCGCATGCATCGCAACAGGAAAACCCACCGCATTTGCCTTGCTAACCAGATCGTTTAATTTGGCCTGTGAGCTTATTGGCTCACTATTAAAATCATGCCGGTCTGCATAATCTGCATTCAATGCAGCGGTATAACTAAATAATGTGCCATCGACAAAATATTTAAGATAACCATAGCGGAATTGCGGTCCCTGTAACCATTGCTGTTCTTTTTGTTTAAATTGCCGGTTCAGTTCATCGCGCTGTCTTGCATACTCAGCAAATTGTGCTGTTGTGGTTTTTTCTGCCGATGTATCTGCCATATAGCCAAACCAGACCCGCATTGGTAATGGTTGCTTTTGTTGTAGCATTGCAGGATAAACCGACCAATCACTTCTCCACATATCATGAACTGAGGTCACACCCAACTGGTTAAAATGCGCAACCAGTTTTTTCAAAACAGGCAGTGCTTCTGTTCCAGCAACCACTGCCTTGAGATAGACCGGATTTTTACGCACCAGTTGTGTGGCCGCGGTTTCTTTAAATATCCCGGTCAACTCGCCGGTATGTGGGTCCTTAACAATTTCGCCTCCCTCTGGCGCGACGGTGTGACGGTCAATTCCCAGAAGTTGCATGGCTTTGCTATTCAGCCATGCGGTATGATAATCAATATCCAGCAATACTACGGGGCGATCTGGCACAATCGCATCCAGTTCCTGTCGTGTCGGCAAGCTTTGCTCAGACAACAAACTGATATCCCAGCGGCCTCCGGTCATCCACTGGCCTTTGGGTAGCTGCTTATCACGTTCTGCAATTTGCCTGAACCATTCAGCACGATCCTTCAAACCGTATAGATCAATGCCTTGCACAATTTCCATCCCGCTACCAAAATGTGTATGCGCATCGGTTAAACCCGGGATGACGGTACTACCCTGAGCATCAATGACGCGCGTGTGCTCAGTTGCCATATGCCGGATAAAACTGTTATTGCCTACCGCCAAAAACTTTCCCTCTTTGACCGCAAATGCCTGTGCTTTAGGTTTTGCCGGATTAGAAGTTCGCACATCAGCATTAAACACAATCACATCAACTTGCGGCGTTTTTGCATAGCTTGCCAGACTCATGACACTGATACTGAGGCCCAACACGAATGTTTTATTCATAAATCCCTTACACCCTTATCCTGAATTATTCTGCTGTTTTTTTTATTTTGTCTATTTTGCTCGTAAAACCTAGAACCAATCTGCCTGCAAAAACAGGAACCATTTTAAGTCCCGTACATCGACTAAAGTTTTTATGCTCTGTTTTTATTGATCAGGAGTGATGAACAGATCTGGATAAAGACTGCATCAAAGCAACTTCATGGGGTGGTTAAGTGCAAAATTACTTTTCATTTAAAATTATTAAAATCAGCATGTTAAAAATAAAAAAAGCCCTCGAAAGGACTTTTTAAAATACAGTAGATTTCTCGCGATTATTTAAAATACGCGCCTTCTGCCTGTGTATGGTCTGTTTGATCCACAACGCGCTGTAACTCTGGTACATGCTGTCTTAAGGTGGTTTCTACACCTTGTTTTAAAGTGACATCAATCGCAGAACACCCCTGACAACCACCACCGAATTTCAATACAGCGGTTAAGCCATGCTCTGGACTATCCTGTACTTCAACCAGACTACAGTTACCGCCGTGGCCTGCTAAGCCTGGGTTAATTTCAGATTGCAACACATAGGTGATACGTTCTTCAATTGAGGCATCTGGTCCAACGCGTGGCACTTTAGAGTTCGGTGCACGGAACGTCAATTGACCACCAAAACGGTCTTTGTTGTAGTCAATCACTGCATCCACTAAATATGGAATTGAGGGTGCATCAACATAGGCAGGAAAATCTGGATAGTCCTGCTTATAGTCGGTTGGTACCACTTCTTCAGGGGCACTATAAGCCATACAACATTCAGCACGTGGAGTACCTGGATTTTCTACAAAAACACGAACGCCAATCCCTGGAGTATTCTGCTTTGCTAATAAATCACTTAAATACTCTTGTGCAGAGGGAGTAATCAAAAGGTTTGGAATTTCTTCTGCGACAGCAGTGTTGGTGTTCTCAGTCGACATAACAATAATCCTCAAGCTGATGTCGTTATATTAACCGAAGATGGAGGGTAATTAAAAAAAATCAACCATTTTTGTAGGAATTCTATGCAAGATCATTGTTTATTAAGTTTTTAATGGCATTATTGCTTAGACTCTGATCAATTTAAACTATTTATGTTACATCTACCCTTTGGTCACACTGTGACCCTGATCATTATTACTGTTGCGATTTCCTTGTTGGCTTTCTCCAATCAGGCAGTGATGAATCGTCTGATTTTCTGGCCGCCTGCCATGCAACGCGGGCAGTATGACCGTTTTATCACGCATGGTTTTATTCATGCCGACGGTACGCATCTCCTGTTCAATATGATCACGCTGTTTTTCTTTGGCAATATCATTGAAAGTTTTTACCGTCAGTTTTTTTATGACATGGGCTTTGTCTTATTTTATTTGGGTGGACTGATTGTTGCCATTTTGCCGAGTTATTTAAAACATCGCCATGATACCCACTGGGCTAGCCTAGGGGCCTCTGGTGCAGTGTCAGCGGTGCTATTTGCTTATATCCTGTTCCAGCCCTGGAACCTGATCTTCGTGTTCTTTATTCCAGTGCCTGCGATTATTTTTGCGATTTTATATGTGGCTTATAGCATCTGGTCGGGCAAACGGGGCAATAGCAATATCAACCACAGTGCGCATCTTTGGGGCGCCGCCTATGGTGTTGTGGTTACCATTATTCTGGAACCCCGCGTCATTCCACATTTCCTGAACCAGTTGACCAAACTGCCTTTTTAAATAGATTTAATATTTGCCCCAGAGATGGGGCTTTTCTTTTTTTAAGATTAATAATCAAATTTTAATTATTTTTATCATAAAAATCATCTCTCTAAACTCGACTGCATTATTTTAACGGATTAAGTCGATTCTCATGCCTCGTAACAGCCTGCTCACCACCTTGTCGATTGCCCTGTTTAGCCTTTCGATTTCAGCATGCAGTAATGATGATTCCAAAGAATCCAGTACTGTGGTCGAAACCCAGAAAAAACCTAACATTTTATTCATCATGGCCGATGACTTAGGCTATTCAGACTTAGGCGCTTTTGGTGGAGAAATTCATACCCCCAATATTGATGAACTCACCCGAGCAGGTCGTATTTTAACCGACTATCACACTGCCCCAACCTGCTCGCCAACCCGTTCGCAATTGATTTCAGGGACTGACCACCATCTGGCGGGTATTGGCGCGATGGCTGAACTCACGCCTAAGCATCTAGAAGGCCAACCCGGATATGAGGGCTATCTGAATGAACGTTCACTTTCGATAGCTGAAGTCCTTAAAGACAATGGCTATCGCACTTATATCAGTGGTAAATGGCATCTGGGCTTAACCCCTGCAACCAATGCCCATGCCAAAGGCTTTGACCATTCCTTTACCTTGCTGCAAGGACTGGATTTGCATTTTAAACAGGCACCGGCTGCCTATAAACGCAATGCCACTTATACCGAAGATGGTAAACAAGTGCCAATTTCATCTTTACCTGATGATTTCTTCTCGACCAACTATTTCACAGACAAATTGATCAGTTATCTAGAGTCAGGTAAAAACTCAGGCAAGCCATTCTTTGCCTATGCGGCTTACACTGCACCGCATTGGCCTTTACAAGCCCCTGCTGAATATCGTGACCGTTATCGTGGTGTTTATGACGTCGGCTATGACGTGATTCGCGATGCACGTATTGCCCGCCAGAAACAGCTCGGCCTGATCCCTGCAAACTTTATTGCCGCTGAACCGATTGCTACGCAAAATGCGCCACAAAAATATGGCAAATGGAACGAGCTTTCGGCTGAACAAAAAGCGCTGGAAGCACGTAGAATGGAAATCTACGCGGGTATGGTGGAAAATCTGGATGCCAATATTGGCCGACTGATTCAATATCTCAAACGCAATAATTTATATGACAATACACTGATTTTCTTTGTTTCAGATAATGGCGCCGAAGGGTTTATCCGTGGCAACTATGGTCCCGAATCAGGCTTTGATAACAGCGTCAGCAATGTGGGTACATCCAGTTCATATCATTATGTCGGGCCACGCTGGGCAGAAGTGAGTGCTGCGCCATTCCATTTGTGGAAAGATACGGCAGGTGAAGGTGCGACCACTGCCCCTGCCATTGTAAAACTCCCTTATCAAACCAAGGCTCAGGAAACTCACCATGGTTTTGCTTCCGTGCTGGATGTTTTCCCGACGGTTTTAGATTATGCCAATATTGCTGTGCCACAGGGCCAATATAAAGGTCGTCAGGTGAATACCCCAAGCGGCTATTCATGGAAACCGCTACTTGAAAACAAGGCTCAGGTAATTCGCCCAGTCAACTTTAGCTTTGCCGATGAATTACATGGCAGTAAATATGCACGCCAAGGCGACTGGAAAATTGCCTTACAAGGCAAAGCTGAACTGGGTACAGGCAATTGGGAACTCTATAACCTGAAAAATGATCGTGGTGAAACCCAAAACCTTGCCCAAAGTAATCCAGCGAAGCTACAAGAACTGGTCGATGTATATAACAAATACACCCAGCAAAATGGCGTTAAGGAATACAACCCTCAATGAAACTGAGTAGCATTCTAGTTTCCATCTGTAGCCTGACCCTTGTGGCAGGTTGCAGCAAAGTTGAGTCGAAGGTAAAGCCATCGCAACAACACCCAACAACTCAACCTTTATCGTTGGGCGCTTTAAGCCAATGCCAGAATTATTCTGGCTTACCCGATGCCTGGCAAAAACATAAAACAGCGGGAATGGTCTGGATTCCTAAAGGTTCCTTTCCACTGGGTTCTAATCAGGCCTATCCCGATGAACTCAACTTTGGCGCCAGAGAGCGTCAAGTCGAAGGCTTCTGGATCGACCAGACCGAAGTCACAGTTGCCCAGTTTTCCAGTTTTGTCAAAGCGATGGGCTACGTTACCGATGCAGAAAAGCAAAAGCAGGCAGCGGTGTTTTCTCCTGATCTGAATCACCCCAATCAATGGTGGCAACTTAAAGCTGACTATACCTGGAAAAGCCCGAATGGCCCTCAGGGACAAGCCCCTCAGCCCTCCGAACCCGTGCGCTATGTCACCAAGAATGATGCAGAGCATTATGCAGTCTGGTTAGGGCATGATTTGCCCACCGAGCTGGAATGGGAATATGCCGCCAAAGCCGGTTCAAAAACAGATACCCCTTTACACCAAGCCCCACAAGATGCCCATCAACATCCGCAAGCCAATTATTGGCAAGGTGATTTTCCAGGTAACAATACCGTTGAAGATCATTTTGAAGGTGTTGCACCCGTTGGCTGTTACCCGGCCAATGCCTTTAAACTGTTTGACATGATTGGCAATGTCTGGGAATGGACGTCTTCGGTCTATCACGGTGCACATGATCAACACATGGGTAATTATACCGACTTACGTCAACACAATAACGCGACCACGCAATATGTGCTGAAAGGTGGCTCATTCTTGTGTGCCTCTAATTTCTGTGCACGTTATCGCAATAGCAGTCGTTATCCTCAGGAGTTTGATCTGGCGGCAACCCATGTCGGGTTTAGAACCGTGTTACGACCTTAATTATGAAATCAATCTTAAAGCTTTAGTCCCGTTCTGTTAAAAAGCAACTGATCGTTTTAAAGTGATCCTTAAAGCAATAAAAATACGGGACGGAACCATGAAAAATATCACGCTACCTTGATCTGCTGTTGATATCAGCCTATCCGCTTGTGCAGTGCATACACCGCATGGCAGTATTGTGAGGATATCATGATGGTCATGGCGACTTTTGCCCACCAAGACAGGCCAAAAAAGGCCGTTGCTAAATGTCATCTTGCCTAAAGCCATGATGGTTGAGGCAATTGATTTGTTTTTTATCGCCCCTGCATGGCTTAATTCATCTTTTAATTGTATAGAAAATTACATTTTTTCTGATTGATCATTTTATTTGGATAAAACCCATATAAACTATATGGAAATAGATCTTGCTCTTTGCTGGACGCATTCAATGAATCAAACCCAATCCCATGCTGTACTGGACATTCTGAACAAGGTTCAACATGCTGATGACTGGTTGATTTTCCTTGAACAGCTAAACCAGCATTTTGACCTTCAGGCCACACAACTTCTGGCAGTCGATCTTGAAGTGCAGGCCCTGTCATTTAGTGTACATCATGGGGTTGATCTTGATCCCCAGCAACTTGAGCGAGCGGCGCTGCAACAACTTCGTTTAGCTTTTGATGATGACCCACAACTAAAAAAATTATTGGCAGCACCGCTCACAGGCTGGATGCATTGCACACAACACTTTAGCGAACAGGACATTGTTCAGACCCAGGTCTACCAACAGATTTTAAAACCACTCAATTTACGTTTTTGCTCAGCACTTCAGGTCATTTATGATCATAAAATCTGTGTGATTCTGGCCTTGCTCACCAGCTCTGATCGTGGTGCATTAAGTTGCTCTGAACTCCAGCCGATTTATGAGATATTGCCGCAGATCCAGCAAAAGCTTCAGCACTATCGCCATCATTTTGAATATTCCACCATGACCTTGCTTGGGTCACAATTGATCCGGAAAATGAATCAACCCATTGCGATTATTAATCTCAACGGCGATATTCTGGAGATGAATGCAGAGGCAGAAAAATTTATCGAACATAATACGCACATCCGGATTGAACAGCGGCGCTTCTACTTCGAATCACATAAACAGCAAATATTTGAACAGCACCTGCTTGAATTAGAACGCCTGCATCACACCAGTTCTCAGGTCGGTTATACTGAACGAAGTCAGGTGATGCACCTCGATCATCAGCTATTTTTAACACTGGATCTGCTCTGCCCCGAAAAAACCCATAAGATTTTTGGTTTACGTCCCGTATTACTGGCAACATTTTCAGGGCTGCAACATCCGCCTAAATATCAAAAAGACCGATGTACCCAGCTGTTTATGTTCACACCGGTCGAACATAAAATATGCGAGCAACTATTGAAGGGCAAAACCACCAAAGAAATTGCCCTTTTACATGAAATTCAGGCCGATACCGTGAAAAAGCACCTGCAAGCTATTTTCAAAAAGACCAGAACACATCGACAAAGTGAATTGATCCAGTTGTTGATGCAATTAGTCTAGGCCATAAAATACGCAGCGTTACGCAATCTCGGCAGGGAAAGCAATCACCTGATCAATCTTGACCTGATTCATCACCACCATCAATAAACGGTCAATCCCTAACGCGATCCCGGAACATTCAGGCATATGCGGTAAAGCTGCCAGCAAATACTGATCGGTTGGCATCACAGGCAAACCTTGTTGTGCTCGCTCTGCATTATCGGCTTCAAAACGGGAGGCCAATACCTCGGCATCCAGCAATTCATCATAGGCATTCGCCAGTTCCAGCCCTTCAATATAAACCTCAAAACGTGCTGCAACCAGTTCACCCTCTTCATCCTGTTTCACTTTGGCCAGTGACGCCATTTCAGGTGGAAAATCGGTTAAAAAGACAGGCGCATCAAAACCCAGACTTGGCTCGACAAAGTGCGAAAACAACAGATCCATATACCCCAGACGATCATCCCCCAAGTCAAGATTCAGACCGACACGATAGGCGGTATCCTTGAGTTGTTTTAAGGTTGCCTGCAATGGATTAATCTCAAGACGATCCTGAAAGGCATGCTTATAACTCAGCACCACTGGACGAATTTCACCAAAACGATGTGCCAAACAGGTTGCTAACAGATCCGCCGTTTCATGCATCAGTGCCTTTAAATCCAGCCCCGGACGATACCATTCCAGCATGGTAAATTCACTGTTGTGCTTGCGCCCATGCTCATCATCACGAAATACTTTACAGATTTGATAAATTGGTCCACTTCCACTGGCCAATAAGCGTTTCATTGGAAACTCGGGTGAAGTCTGTAAATATTGCGTATTTAATTTGCCATGAATATGACGTTGTACCTGCACCGAAGCCAAATGCACATCAGTCACACCTGCCTGAGACAGGACTGGGGTTTCCACTTCCAGAACCTCACGCTCAGCAAAAAATTGACGGATTTTCTGATAAATCGCTGCACGTGCTTTTAAAGCCTCAATGGAGCACGTTGGCTGATAGTTGTTCATCATCTGGCTCATGCTTTCGGTCCACCATGTGCAGCCCATTCACGGCGCAAAGGATAATTTTTTCGGAGTAAATCAAATGCGGTTTGCTCGACCTTGCCGTCCTGAACACAAGCACGGAGTTGCTGATCATCCGCTGCAATATTATAAATCTGCGCAAGATGCTGTTTAAGTGCCGCTTTTAAATCATGATCAAAGTATTGAGGTACCTGTGGCAACTGGCTTTCAAAACGCTTTGTTAGCTCATAAGCAAAGGTCTGGCAAAACGCCTCATAGATCATCTGCGTGCCTCTGGCCTTACCTTCAAGACTATAACCCGCAATATGCGGCGTCGCTAATGCCAGTAGATCCAGTAATTGTTCTGAAATTTCTGGCTCGAACTCAAACACATCCAGCACCACTTTACGCTGCGTCGCGATAATATCTGCCATTAATGCAGCCTGTTCAATTACAGGTCCACGCGCACTATTAATCAAAATAGCGGAGGGTTTCATTGCAGCAAATGCAGTCACATCAAATAAATGCTGGGTTGGATAATCGCCAGACACCGTTAAAGGTACATGAATTGAAATGGCATCGGCGCGATTTAACAATGCCTCAAAAGAAACATTTTCAATCCCGGCAAGTTGCACATAAGGATCGTAACCGATGACATTCCAACCCAATAGTTGCGCCATCACCGCCAGACGGCTACCCACATTGCCCAGACCCACAATCGCTAAAGTGAAGTCCTTATTTTTTTCTAATAAATCCTCATTTAAATGCAATAAGGCCGTAATCACATATTCCGCCACCGCTTGTGCATTACAGCCTGGCGCATTGCTCCAGACAATGTTTTGTTGTTCCAAAGCCTGAATATCTAAATGATCGGTTCCAATGGTGGCACTGCCGACAAACTTGATCTTGGTCTGATCAATTAAGGCATGGTTCACTTTGGTCACCGAACGAACCAACAGTGCATCTGCATCCTGTACATCCTGATGCGTCAAGCTACGCCCTGCCCGATGCTGTATTTCTGCAAATTCCGCAAAGAAATAATCGGTAAATGCCAAATTTTCATCTGCGATAATTTTCATGCAGCAGCTTTCCTCAATAGATTAATGCTTATTATCCTTAGCCTGATTCAAATTGACAATTCCTAAATACCACACGGCCTGTTTTGATGGCAAAAAAAGGCACTGATTGGTACACGCATGCGACATCTTGCCAATTTACTGCAACATATTTGGATTTATACTAAAGCTTTATTCTGTCTCTCCATATCGCAATGACACCCTACTCTCCTTATAAAGGCAAAAATGGCCTCAAACGGATTTTCAATGCCACGGGCTATTCACTAGCCGGCTTTAAAGCAGCGTTTAGTCATGAAGCTGCATTTAGACAAGTGATCTTGCTCAATGTCATCTTGATTCCGCTGAGCTTTTTTGTGCATGTCTCGGCGCTGGAACAGGCCTTAATGGTCGCTGTCTGCCTGTTGGCGATTATTGTAGAGTTATTCAACTCCGCCATTGAAGCCGTTGTTGACCGCATTTCGCTGGAAAAACATGAGTTGTCTAAAAATGCCAAAGATATGGGCAGCGCTGCGCAATTTGTTTCTTTAGCCATTATCTTTTTTACTTGGACAATTATTTTATTTAAATAAACATTCAATATTTGGCATATAAAAAAATCCCTGCATAGGCAGGGATTTTTTTTTGATCTAGACGTCGATGCGCAATTACATCATTCCGCCCATACCACCCATACCGCCCATATCTGGAGCAGCTGGTTTGTCTTCTGGAATGTCAGTAATCATGCATTCAGTCGTCAACATTAAACCGGCAACAGAAGCTGCGTGTTCAAGTGCAGAACGCGTTACTTTAGCAGGGTCAAGGATACCCATTTCTAGCATATCGCCATATTCGCCAGTTGCAGCGTTATAACCGAAGTTACCTTCGCCCGCTTTAACTGCATTGATCACAACTGAAGGCTCATCACCTGCATTTGAAACGATTTGACGAAGTGGCGCTTCAATCGCACGACGTAAAATGTTGATACCCGCAGTTTGATCTTCGTTAGCGCCTTTTAAGCCATCTAACACATTTACAGCGCGTACTAATGCAACACCACCACCTGCAACAACACCTTCTTCAACTGCTGCACGAGTTGCGTGAAGCGCATCGTCTACACGGTCTTTCTTCTCTTTCATTTCAACTTCAGTTGCCGCACCAATTTTGATGACTGCAACACCGCCCGCTAATTTAGCAACGCGTTCTTGAAGTTTTTCTTTGTCATATTCAGAAGTAGATTCTTCGATTTGCGCACGGATCTGTTGAACACGTTCAGCGATTTGCTCAGCATTACCTGCACCATCAACAATCACAGTGTTTTCTTTAGATACTGTGATTTTGTGCGCAGTACCTAAATCTTGAAGAGAAGCTTGCTCTAAAGACATACCTACTTCTTCAGAAATAACAGTCGCGCCAGTCAAGATCGCGATGTCTTGAAGCATTGCTTTACGACGGTCACCAAAACCTGGTGCTTTTACCGCACATACTTTGATAATACCGCGCATGTTGTTCACAACAAGAGTCGCAAGCGCTTCGCCTTCAACATCTTCAGCGATGATAAGCAGTGGCTTACCTGTTTTAGCAACAGCTTCCAATACCGTAATCAATTCACGGATGTTGCTGATTTTTTTGTCAACAAGAAGGATGAATGGATTTTCAAGTTCAGCAGTAAGCGTATCTTGCTTGTTCGCGAAGTATGGAGAGATATAACCACGGTCGAACTGCATACCTTCTACAACGTCTAAAGCGTCTTCGAAGCCAGAACCTTCTTCTACCGTGATGACACCTTCTTTACCCACTTTTTCCATCGCTTGAGCGATCAGTTTACCTACAGTGGTATCAGAGTTCGCAGAGATTGAACCTACTTGTTCAATTGCTTTGAAATCATCAGCAGGTTTTGCATTGGTACGGATATTTTCAACCACAGTTTTTACTGCGATATCAATACCGCGTTTTAAATCCATTGGGTTCATACCAGCAGTTACTGATTTGATCCCTTCATTTAAAATTGCTTGAGCAAGTACGGTTGCAGTTGTTGTACCGTCACCCGCGATGTCATTGGTTTTAGAAGAAACTTCACGAACAAGTTGAGCACCCATGTTTTCAAACTTGTCTTTTAAAGAAATTTCTTTCGCAACAGTCACACCGTCTTTAGTGATGTGTGGCGCACCGAAAGAACGGTCGATAACAACGTTACGGCCTTTAGGGCCCAGAGTTACTTTTACTGCATCTGCAAGTACGTTAACACCTGCAATCATTTTTGAGCGAGCTGAATCACCAAATTTTACGTCTTTAGCTGACATGTTAAACTCCGAATCTTTTTAATTACTGAATCTGATAATAAATTTGAGTTATGTGTCGATTAGCCTTCAAGCACAGCTAAGATATCCGACTCTTTCATAATCAAGAGTTCTTCACCACTTACTTTTACTGTTGTACCCGCATAAGTACCGAACAATACTTTGTCGCCAACTTTAACGTCTAAAGCACGAACGCCGTTGTCAGTGATCTGACCATTACCGACTGCAATTACTTCACCTTGAGATGGTTTTTCTGCAGCAGAACCTGGAAGTAAAATACCACCAGCCGTTTTGGTTTCTTCTTCTACGCGACGAATCACAACACGATCATGTAATGGACGAATGTTGCTCATAGTTAACTCCATCAGACTTAGTCTTATTGATTAATGTGTGTCACCAGTTCGTGGCAACACATATAAAATTTTGGTATGCCACTTTTTTGGGGATGAAAAAAATGGCTTCAAGGGGAAAATAAAAAAAAATTCTATTTATAGATGTTTTTTTGAGCACAAGAATAAGGTTATGCCGAATTAAACAACATTTTGTGATTTCACAAATGTTTGCAGCGATTCATCGAACCAGTAATGCTCGATCCGCCCCTGATCCGAAATCACATTAAAACTATTGGATAATCCGAAGCGTAAACGCTTGGATGTGGCTGTTCCTGCATGAATATCCAGAATCGGATGATCAAACCCCAAATGAAAAATCTGATTGAGATCGTGTACCGCCACTTTATGTAAATGACCATGTAATAAACCGAACAAGCCGGTTTTACCCCACTGCTCCAAAGCAATTTTCCCCAGCACTGGACAGTCTTTATCGCCATGTTCATTGGGAAAGGTATAAAAAGGTTGATGAAACACCACGATTTTGATTTTATTGGCGGGCGCATTGTTCAAACGCTGATAAGTTTCATGAATCTGCTCCAGAGAAACATGTCCCCGGGTATGGTAGCGCCGCCGGATACTGTTCACCCCCACCAAATAGAAATGTTCAGTCTCCAAAGTGGTTTCCATGCGACCAAAGAAGGCCTGATAACGCACAAAAGGAGAGAAAAAACGGTTCCAGACATGATAAAGCGGAATGTCATGATTACCAGGCACCACCAGATAAGGAATTTCCAGTGCATCCAGAAATTGACGGCAGGCATAAAACTGCTTTAATCGCGCACGTTGGGTCAGATCGCCACTCACCACCACCGCTTCTGGACGATGATCCAGACAAAACTGTTTGATCGCGTCAATACAGGCTTCACGCTCCGTTCCAAAATGCAGGTCAGACAGATGCAGTAACATTCGGAACCATTACCTTTAAAGCAGATTTTTCAACGGCAAATTTTAATGGGGTTTGCATCTCTTTCAACTCTCCATCTATTGCAACAGTTAACTGTGGCTTTTTACAATCGACCTGGATATGCTCGGCACAAAATGTATAGACACCAGAAGCCTGATCGATTTTCCCTTGAATCAGTTTCCATAACAATTTTAACAAACTGAAGCGGTCACTTTTAGCCACCACCACCCCAGCCAGTTTGCCGTTGGCAGCACATTCCGCAATTCTTAATTTCATGTCACTGAGTTGTAGCTGATTATTGCCAAAAAAAATCAATGGCGTTGCCACAGGATATTTTTCTCCATCCACGCTGACTGACAGTTTCAAGGATTTATGCTCACGCAACAAAACATCCAGCGCAGAGGTATAAGCATTTAAAGGAAGACGCCCTAGATGCTGGTTAAAGCGCTCACGTTTTTTAATAAATAAAGGATATAAGCCGAGACTGGCATTATTTAAGTAAATCTGATCGTTGATGGTGGCAATATGGACTTTCTGAATCGCGCCGGTAGCAATCACCTCTGCTGCCTGAAACACATCTAGGGGAATATTCAAGACCCGTGCCACATAATTAAAAGTGCCCAAGGGAATAATGCCCATCGGAATATCGGTATGCATCAGTTTTTTTGCGACCGCATTGAGCGTGCCATCTCCTCCTGCTGCCACCACAACGCCGCGTGATTCCGTCTGTTGATGCCGGGCCAGCACCATTCTCATCATGGCATCAAAATCTGTTTGCGAACTGAGCTCAAATACCTGAATTTCGAATCCATATTGCGTCCAGAAGGTCATCAGACGCTCATATTCTTCATCTTGCTGTGCCGCATGAAAACCTGATTTTTGATTATAAATAATGGACAGAGGCTGGACATTAGGGGACATTACTTTCAACCTTAAGGAAGATTACAGGGCTATTTTTGTTTACAAAATCAACAAATAATAGCTTGTTTATGTAAATTTTGAATGAGCTTCATTCATATAATCAATAACAATTCTCAAGAAAATAAAAAAATAATTAAGCTATTGTTTTTAATAAAAATTTATAACAAAAATAACATATATAAATAAACAAAATAGCAAAATATAAAATGATAATTTAACATAAAAACAATAACTTAAATTCAAAAGCAGATTCCCTGCTTTAGAACCCACCCTATTCTTTAGTCTTATATTTTTTATGATTTTATGCTTTAATACAGCCACTTTTTTTACTTCATCTGTCTTACTGCCATCCAGTAGATAGAACTTGTACGTTGTACACACTTTAAAAAGGCATCACCATGACCCAAGTGAACGCACCAGAATTCGTTCGTCACCCTAAGCTAATTGCATGGGTGGAAGAAATTGCAAAATTAACCAAACCAGCAAAAATCGAATGGTGTGACGGCAGCGAAGAGGAATATCAACGTCTTATGGACTTGATGATCGCTAACGGCACCATGCAGAAACTTAACCAAGAAAAACATCCTGGTTCTTATCTTGCAAATTCTGATCCTTCTGACGTTGCTCGTGTTGAAGACCGCACTTATATCTGCTCTCAAAACCAAGAAGATGCTGGCGCAACGAATAACTGGGTTGCTCCTGCGGAAATGCGCGCGAAATTAAATGGATTATTTGACGGTGCAATGGAAGGCCGTACCATGTATGTGGTTCCCTTCTCGATGGGTCCTTTAGGAAGCCACATTGCACACATTGGTATCGAATTAACAGATTCTCCTTACGTTGCTGTCAGCATGACAAAAATGGCACGTATGGGTAAAGCAGTTTATGACGTGTTAGGCACAGATGGCGAATTCATCCCATGTGTACACACCGTTGCTGCACCGCTTAAAGATGGTCAAAAAGATGTTGCTTGGCCATGTAACAATGAAAAATATATCGTTCACTATCCAGAAACACGTGAAATCTGGTCTTACGGTTCTGGTTACGGCGGTAATGCCTTGCTTGGTAAAAAGTGCCTTGCATTACGTATTGCTTCTGCAATGGGCCGCGAACAAGGCTGGTTAGCTGAACACATGCTGATTTTAGGCGTGACCAATCCACAAGGTGAAAAACACTACATCGCAGCTGCATTCCCTTCTGCTTGTGGTAAAACCAACTTTGCCATGTTGATTCCACCAGCTGGCTATGAAGGCTGGAAGATTGAAACTGTAGGTGACGATATTGCCTGGATCAAACCAGGTGAAGATGGTCGCTTATACGCAATCAACCCTGAAGCTGGTTTCTTCGGTGTTGCACCGGGTACCAATACCAAGACTAACCCGAACTGTATCGCAACGATGCATAAAGATGTTATCTATACCAACGTTGCAGTAACCAAAAACGGCGAAGTATGGTGGGAAGGTCTAACTAAAGAAGTTCCAGCTGATCTTATCACCTGGAAAGGCCAGCCATACGTTGAAGGCGAAAAAGCTGCGCATCCAAACTCACGCTTTACCGTTTCTGCGGGTCAATGCCCTTCGATTGATGCTGACTGGGAAAATCCAGCAGGCGTACCAATCTCTGCATTCATCTTCGGTGGTCGTCGTGCAGACACCGTGCCTTTAGTATCTGAAGCATTTGACTGGGTGGATGGCGTTTATAAAGCGGCAACCATGGGTTCTGAAACCACTGCTGCGGCTGTTGGTCAACAAGGTATCGTTCGTCGCGATCCTTTCGCAATGCTTCCATTTGCCGGTTACAACATGGCTGATTACTTCGGTCACTGGTTAGACATGGGCAAAAAAGTCGGTGCGAAAGCTGAAGCTGCGGGTAATAAATTACCAAAAATCTTCAACGTAAACTGGTTCCGTCGTGATGCTGAAGGCAACTTCGTATGGCCTGGTTTCGGTCAAAACATGCGTGTTCTTGAGTGGATCATCGATCGTTGTGAAGGCCGCGCTGAAGCGACTGAAACACCTATCGGTTATGTTCCAACTTACGAACAATTGAACTGGACAGGTATCGAGTTCTCTAAAGAGCAATTCGAAACAGTTACAGCACAAGATAAAGACCAGTGGATCAAAGAACTTGAAAGCCACACTGAGTTATTTACCAAACTTGGTGACCGCTTACCTCAAGCGCTTAAAGATCGTCAAAATGAATTATTAGCAGCAGTTAAATCTGCTTAAGTCTCTTAACTTCCCTCTTTCATAAAGCGGGTTCAAAGAGAATAAAAAGGTCACTTCGGTGGCCTTTTTTTATGGCTTGTCGAAATTTTCTATCAATCCCCTGCTTAGCCCTAACTATTCCCATTAAGCTTAAGACAAAACAAATTGCAAAACTAACGAATATTAACAATAATTATAATAATAATATTTCTCATTTACATGGTTGTAAGCATGAGCTCTTCCCCACTGTTTAAACGTACTCCCCTGTTTTTAGCAATTTCTACACTCGTCAGTATCAGCTCATATAGTCATGCAGTTGATGAGGCCTCGCAGCAACTGCCGACGATTAAGGTGCAAGCCACTCAAGAGGATGGAAGTAGCGAACAAAGCAAAGCCTACACGATTAAGCACAGTTCAAGCGCCACCAAGCTCAATATTGAAGCCAAAGAAATCCCGCAAACCATTAATGTGGTGACACGTCAGCAGATTGATGATTTTGGCCTCACCAGTTCCCGCGACATTTTAAATAACACTCCGGGGGTGACCGTCAACTCATCTGAAACTGAACGCTCTGTGTATATGGCACGTGGTTTTGAGATTTCCAATATTCTGGTCGATGGTGTCGGCTTCCCTGCAAGCGCATGGAACTATAACGATACCAATCCCGATAGCTTTTTTTATGATCGCGTTGAAGTGATTAAAGGTGCAGATGCGCTCACCAATGCCTTTGGCGACCCGAGCGCAACCATCAACTATATTCGCAAACGTCCGACCAAAGAATTTCAGGCTAATGCCGGGCTGAGCTATGGTTCATGGGATACGCAACGCTATGAAGCAGATGCTTCTGGTAGCCTGACACCAAGTGGCAATATTCGTGGTCGCCTTGCTGGTTTTGAGCAGACCGGTGACTCCCATTTAGATCGCTACACCTCCGAAAAAAACGGGATTGCCGGGGTATTAGAGGCAGATCTTACGGATAACACTCTCATTACAGTGGGCGCCAGCCAAGAAAAGAACAAACCGAATGCCAACAACTGGGGTGCGTTACCGCTGATGGATTCCACAGGCAAGCAACTCAGTTATGATCGTTCTTACAATCCCAATCCGGACTGGACCTATTGGGACAACACCTCACGCAACGCATTCTTTGAACTAAAACAAAAGCTCTCTGACACATGGTCTGCCAACCTGAGCTATAACTACAATGAAAAAGAGCGTAGTAGCCAGTTACTTTATTATTATGGCTATCCAAAGGCCGATGGTTCAGACGTCGACCTAACCGCTTGGGGTGGAACAGAACATAATAAACTACAAACTGCCGATTTTAACCTGCAAGGTAAATTTGACCTTTTAGGTCACGAACATGAAGCCATTGTGGGCTACACCTATTCTCAAAGCGAACAAAAAGATAAGCAGAAATCCGGAACGATCCTCGATAACAATATCGGGACATGTACCCGTGGTACAGGTGCTAATCAATACAAAGCTCCATGTACAACGGGCTGGGCAAGCTGGACACCAAACAATGTCACCTGGAGTGCTTTAACGGATGCTGCGGATTACGCCCAACGGAATCAGTCCGTTTACGCAGCAACCCGCCTGCATTTAAACGAAGACCTGAAATTAACCTTAGGTGCGAACTACGTTCAAGCCAAAAGTAAAGGCGCAAGTTATAGCTCGCCTATGAATTATGATGAAAGCAAAGTCTCACCGTATGCAGGCATCACCTATAACTTTACTCCTGAATATACAGGTTATATGAGCTATACCTCGATTTTTCGCCCACAAACGTCAGTGGATGAAACAACAGGAAAAGTCGCCGATCCAATCGAAGGTAAAAGCTACGAAATCGGGGTAAAAAGTGCATGGTTAGACAATAAACTAACCGGCACATTAGCGGTATTTAGAACCGAGGAAAATAATTATCCACTTCGACCAGCCGACAGTCATCCGCTCAATCGTACCTCAGCAATTAGCGACTTACGCTCACAAGGTGTAGAAGTCGGCTTGGCAGGTCAACTCACCGATCAGGTCAATGTCTCTTTGGGCTATACCCAATTCAGTCTGCAAGATATGAAAAATGGCGGTGCAGCACGAACCTATAATCCAACCCAAAGCTTCAACCTGTTGACCACTTATTCACCTACCCAGTTACCAAAACTGAAAGTGGGCGCAGGCTTAAAATGGCAAAGCAAGATTACTCGCTTTGACCCGACGTATTCGACCTACCTGAAACAGGGGGATTATGCCTTGCTCAATTTGATGGCAAGTTATGAAGTCAGCCCTAACTTTAGCATTCAGGCCAATGCTGACAATGTTACCGATAAAAAGTACCTGAACAGCTTCACTGATGGTCAGGCATTCTACGGCGAGCCAGCAAACTATACCGTCGCACTAAAATTTAAATACTAACAAAAAAAGCCCCCTATATCAGGGGGCTTTTTTATGAAAAGACTTAAGCAGCAACAGTGCGATGTGGTTTAGTTGCCAGATAGGCATCTAAACTTTCAATCTCGCTTTGTGCAAAGTTCAGACCCAATTTAGAGCGTCTCCATAACACATCCTGACTATTGCTCGCCCACTCAACAGCACATAAGTAGTCAACTTCTTTTGCATACAGGCCTTGACCAAAATGCTGTCCAAGCTGCTCGATTGAAGTGGCTTCACCCACAATATTCCAGATGCGCGAACCGTATGCAGATGCCCAACGTTTTGCTAAAGCCTCAGAAGCATCTGTTACTTGTGCACGAATTTCTTTTGCCAACTGTTCAGCCGACTCCATATTTTCACCACCTGGCAAGGCTTCAGTTGCCGTCCAGCTTCCCTTCATGTCCGGGAAAAATGGTTTTAACTGTTGCATGGCAGACTCTGCCAACTTACGGTAAGTGGTTAATTTACCGCCAAACACTGAAAGTAGCGGTGCCTGCTCAGCCGACTCTTTAGACAGTGCCAAGGTATAGTCACGGGTAATGGCAGACGGATTATCCGATTCATCATCACACAATGGACGCACACCCGCAAAAGTTGACACGATATCGGCTTGAGTCAACTGATTTTTAAAGTGTGCATTGCTCACTTTGATCAGATAATCGGTCTCTTCCTGGGTAATTTTCACTTGTGCTGGATCACCCTGGTACTCACGGTCCGTGGTTCCAATCATGGTGTATTGGTCCAGATACGGAATCGCAAACACGATACGGCGGTCATCATTTTGCATAATAAATGCTTTGTCGCCTTCATACAGCTTCGGCACAATGATGTGACTACCCTGAATCAGACGGATACCGTATGGTGATTTAAGCTGTAAATCCTGCTTAATGAATTGTGCAACCCATGGGCCAGCAGCATTCACCAAAGCCTTGGCTTTGATCTGGAATTGACCTTGTTCATTTTCCAGATCAACCACCCAGTACTGACCTTCACGTTGTGCAGATAAACAACGGGTACGGGTCACAATATCAGCACCCTTTTCACGTGCATGCATGGCATTCAACACCACCAGACGCGCGTCATCGACTGCACAATCCGAATACTCAAAACCACGGGTAATCGCAGCATTTAGCGGACTGTCTTCCTTAAAGTAGACATTATTTGAACCCAATAATTTTTCGCGTTTGCCCAGGTGGTCATAAAAGAACAAACCGGTACGGATTAACCAAGCCGGACGCAAATGCGGACGATGCGGCATGATAAAACGCATTGGACGGATAATATGCGGCGCTTTGGCTAACAATACCTCACGTTCAGCCAATGCTTCACGCACCAAGCGAAACTCCTTATGCTCAAGGTAGCGCAGACCACCATGAATCAGCTTACTACTTGCAGAAGATGTATGGCTGGCCAAATCATCTTTTTCGCACAAGAACACCGACAAACCACGACCTGATGCATCAGCTGCGATACCAACACCATTGATACCACCACCAATCACGGCAAGATCATAAATTTTGTCATTTGACTGAGGAGAAGTTTGCATAAATCACCGCAAATGTTCATTATTGTTCAATTACGAACATTTAAACATGTTAAATGAAAATAAACAATAAATATTAGCCTAAAAAATGCCAATTTATAGACATTTTTAGATAAATGGTCAAAAATGAAAAGCAAGACAATACAAAGATGAAAATTACGGAAAGCTAATGTTTATAAGAGAATCAGGATTATTTTAATCAAGTGATCTTGAGCCAAAAGCCTTGGGCTCAAGAAAAGTAACAATTTTTCGAAAATGAAGATTTATTTAGCAATAATCAAACCGACATTCAGTTCCTGAATGGTTTTCATAAAAGCCTCATTCGGTTGCTGATCGGTAAAAATACAATCCACCTGCTTGAGTGAACCCAGACGGATCATGGCATTACGGCCAAACTTACTACTATCGGCAGCAAGAAAAACCTGACGTGCGCTGGAAACGATTTCTTGCGAAACACAAACTTCCTGAAAATCGAAATCCAGCAAAGTCCCATCTTCTTCAATGCCACTAATCCCGACCAGTGCATAATCCGCTTTGAACTGTTTAAAGAAGTCCGCAGTCGCCTGACCAATCACCCCACCATCCGGACGGACACGACCACTGGCAATCAGAACTTCAAAGTCTTCTTTGGTACTGAGAATTTTCGCAACATTGAGGTTGTTTGTAATAATCCGCAAACCGGTATGGTTCAGCAATGCGTGCGCAATTGCTTCGGTTGTGGTTCCGATATTAATGAATAATGAAGCATGATCCGGAACGGCTGCAGCGACAGCCGCTGCAATGGTTCTTTTTTCTTCCAGCATATGGCCGACACGCATGGTATATTCAGTGTTTTCCACACTTGAATCATGCGCTGCACCACCATGGTAACGACGCAATAACCCCTCATCCGCCAATTGATTAATATCACGGCGGATGGTTTGCGGCGTCACATCAAAATGCTGAGCAAGCTCTTCAATACTGATATAGCCACGTTCTCTCACTAATTCGAGGGTTTTCTGTTGGCGCAATATCAAGCTCATGCTCATCCATCCTGTATTGTTTTAGGTGTTACTCAATCGGGTTATTTTAACTTAATCTTCCGCCCAATCACGAGTGCGTCCGACCGCTTTTAACCAACCTTTGTACAGTTTTTCAGTTACTTCCTGACCGCACTCCGGGGTAAAGGTATTTTCGATGGTCATTCTACTCTTTAATTCGTTCAGGTCAGACCAGAAACCGACCGCCAAACCTGCCAAGAAAGCAGCACCCATCCCCGTGGTTTCTTTCATGGCTGGACGTTCTACCGAAGTCCCCATGATGTCGGCCTGGAACTGCATCAGGAAGTTATTGGCAGTAACACCACCATCCACACGTAAGGTTCGTAACTTTTCGCCTGAATCCTGTTGCATGGCATCCAGTACATCACGGGTTTGATAGGCAATCGACTCGAGTGTGGCACGGATAATATGCTCAATACTCACACCACGGGTAATGCCCATAATTGCACCACGCGCAGTCGGATCCCAATACGGTGCACCCAAGCCAGTGAATGCAGGCACCACGTAGACGCCATTACTGTCTTTAACTTTGGTGGCATAGTATTCAGAATCATGTGAGTCATTAATGGCTTTCAGTTCGTCACGTAACCACTGTACGCATGAACCACCATTAAACACTGCACCTTCCAGTGCATAGTTCACTTCTCCACGCGGACCACATGCAATCGTCGTTAGCAGACCATGATCTGACTGAACCATACGTTTACCTGTATTCATCAGCAAGAAACAGCCAGTGCCGTAGGTATTTTTTGCCTGCCCGACTTCTACACACATTTGGCCAAACAAGGCTGCCTGTTGATCACCTGCAATCCCGGCAATTGGAATTCCAATTTCCTGACCGCTAATGGTGTGGGTATAACCATAAACTTCTGAAGAACTGCGCACTTCTGGCAACATTGCTTTTGGAATATCCAAAGCTTCAAGCAGTTTGTCATCCCATTCCAGTGTTTCAATGTTGAATAACATGGTGCGTGATGCATTGGTATAGTCAGTGACATGAGCCTGACCATTGGTCAGTTTCCACAACAACCAGGTATCAATCGTACCAAACAACAATTCACCACGCTTTGCGCGTTCACGGCTGCCTTCCACACGGTCAAGAATCCACTTGATTTTTGTGGCCGAGAAATAAGGGTCAATCACCAGACCCGTCACTTTACGCACGTAGTCTTGCCAGCCATCCTGCCGAAGCTGGTTACAAATCTCATTGCTTTGACGGCTTTGCCATACAATTGCATTGTAGATAGGTTTACCTGTCTGCTTATCCCAGATCACCGTCGTTTCACGTTGGTTGGTAATCCCGATCGCCGCAATCTGATCACTTGAGATACTCGCCTGCGCTAAAGCTTCAACCCATACTGCGCTTTGCGTCGCCCAGATTTCCATAGGATCATGCTCAACCCAACCTGGTTGTGGGTAAATTTGCGTAAATTCACGCTGAGCAATACTGATGACATTCGCATCGTGATCCAATACGATTGCACGGGAACTCGTTGTACCTTGGTCAAATGCAACCACGTATTTTTTTTGACTATCTGTAGAGATCATGACATACCTATCCAGACTTGCTTGTGTATAGTGCAATAAATTAAATGCCCGTTAAAAAACGGGCTCCAATACTGCAAAAAAGCAATGACTTCTGTATTAAATAAAAAACTTGGCAGATTATATGCAAAATTGTTCGAAAACGAAAATTCTTTCTTTAACTTTGAACATAAAAACGATGAATAGCCCGTGTTTTAAAGATAACTCACAATAAAAAACTGTTTTTATGCGATACTAAAAGCAGAAATAACAGGACCATTGATATGAAAAAAACGAATTTATTCTTTCTTGTAAGCGGTACTCTTCTTATTGCAGCCTGTCAAAGCAGTCCACATCAATATAATGGTGTGACTGGCTACCAAATTGAAAATAAAACAACGACTTCGGCAAAGATTGCCTACACGCTGGCAGCACATAGCAATCGTGATATTGATGAGAAAAAGTTACAACATGCCTGCAAACAGGTCTTAGGTGCAGAAAAAAACTACAAAATTTCAGTGCTTAGCGTCAATGAAATTATGAATCCGACCCAACAAGAACAATATGGCGTCAAGCTCGGTAACAGTCGCGCAACTTTTGGCCTATCAAACTCGCCAGATTTCAATAATAGCGAAGGTTATGCGACTCGTCAGGCACTTGAAGCCCGTCCTGCCACCTTAAAAGTGGTACGTTACAGCTGTTCTTAATCAGACCGATTGTTTAAACAAAGGATATCCCCGGCACTGGAGATATCCTTTTTTATTATTTTAAAACGTCATGAATCGAGAGATCTTTATCAAACACCGATTTTGCAAACGGACATAAAGGAATGACTTTCACCTGACGTTCACGCACAAAGGTAATCAACTCCTTTAACAGCTTATGCCCTACACCCTGCCCACGAAATTGATCATTGACATCTGTATGATCAATAATGAGCATAGCGTCTCCCGCCCAGGTATATGCCATTTCCCCTGCCAGTAGCTCGCCTTCGAACAACTTAAAAGCGCCGTGTTTACCATCGTCAACGTGTTCAATTCCCATAGGATGCTCCATTTATGTTCTATTTAATGCCATCTTACAACGTCATTACCGATCTTCTATGTTTTAACATGGGCTTGGGTCGTGCTGTGTTAAGATTTTATATTTAACCATCCGATAAGCTCATCCTGAACCTGCCTGATGTTATTTGGTTCGATAAAAGCTCACATTACGGAATTCTTTTGATTCGTCCAGATCTGGCCAGGTAGTGGCACTGCGCTCGTCAATTTTTAGATATTGCGGATGGCTAAAATTTTTGACCCGACTATCTGCCACCCAGACCTCAGGTGCAAACTTCAGGAATTCATCCAGAAAGAAACGATTACATTGATCGTAGAGCACATCTGCAGCTAACAATACGTCGACTTGCCCGGACTGATACAAATCATCCAGATATTCCAGCTCCACATCATTCAGCAGCGCATTTTCACGACATGATGCCAGACTGACCGGATCAATATCACAGCAAATCACCCGCTTCGCACCTGCCATTTTTGCGGCAATGGCAACTACACCCGATCCAGCACCAAAGTCCAGCACCACTTTATCTTTAACATGATGCGGCTCTGCCAATAACCATTGCGCCATGGCCAGACCGGACGCCCAGCAAAAAATCCAGTACGGTGTTTCATTCCAGATGCGTCGAATCACTTCATCATCTAAACGGTCTGTTGGAAATACTGGCGGAATCAACCACAGGGAAATCGGCGTTTCAGGCAGCTGTTGTGCCAGCAAATCGGTGTTTGGAATGACCTCATGCAATGCCTTCAGCAATTGCTCAGGCGCCTTGGCAAATTGAAATGTACAACTCATATAGATTTAGTTCTAAAAAAACCCCTCTTGGCGAGGGGTTATCAATGCTTATCCTAATGCTTTTTCAGCAGCTTCTACAGTTTGACGAATCAAGGTGGTAATTGTCATTGGACCCACGCCACCCGGCACTGGGGTATAAGCTGAAGCAATCTCTTCAATACCCACCAACTGGATATCACCTACACCGCCACCATCACGTGGATGGAAACCGGCATCCACCACAACTGCGCCTTGCTTGATCCAGTCTTTTTGGATCAGTTCAGCTTTACCCACTGCACCCACAATAATATCGGCCTGTTTCACCAGTTCCGCTAAGTTTTGTGTACGAGAGTGGCAAATCGTCACAGTTGCATTGGCTTGTAACAGCATCATCGCCATCGGTTTACCCAAAATAGCAGAACGGCCGACAACTACTGCATGCTTACCTGCGATTTCAATCTTGTTTTCTTGCAAAATGGTCATGATACCCGCTGGAGTCGCTGAACCATAAGCGGCTTCGCCCATCGCCATACGACCAAAACCTAAACAAGTCACCCCATCCACATCTTTTGCCAGTGAAATCGCATCAAAACATGCTCTTTCATCAATTTGTTCAGGCACAGGATGTTGCAACAGAATCCCGTGAACATCAGGATTGGCATTTAATTTTTCAATTTCAGCCAAAAGCTGTTCAGTTGTGGTTTCTTTTGGAAGCTCAACCTTAAGCGAATCCATCCCGACACGGCGGCAGGCATTACCCTTCATACGCACATACGTTGCAGATGCACCATCATCGCCAACCAGAATGGTGGCCAAGATTGGGGTACGTCCCGATTTTGCTTTTAATGCTTCTACACGTACCAACAAATCCGTTTCAATCTGTTTTGCTAATGCACGACCGTCTAAAACCAATGCCACAGCACATCTCCAAAGTGGGTATGAATGAATTGGGTAAATAATACATGATAATTTGAGCAATATTCTTTTAGATGTTGTTTTTATGTGCATATTCGCGATAAACACTATTGTTTTTTTTTTAAAGATTGCTAATATGTGCATCACCAAGAGATGGCGGGGTGGCAGAGTGGTCATGCAGCGGACTGCAACTCCGTGTACGCCGGTTCGATTCCGACCTCCGCCTCCATTGGTAAAGCCCGAGTGGTGAAATCGGTAGACACAGGGGATTTAAAATCCCCCGCCCACAAAGCGTGCCAGTTCGAGTCTGGCCTCGGGCACCATTTTTCAGCTAATGAAACATGGTGCAGATAAAAATCCAGCGTAAGCTGGTTTTTTTATGTCT
This sequence comes from Acinetobacter sp. 1000160, assembly GCF_000588715.1. Classification (NCBI taxonomy): domain Bacteria; kingdom Pseudomonadati; phylum Pseudomonadota; class Gammaproteobacteria; order Moraxellales; family Moraxellaceae; genus Acinetobacter; species Acinetobacter sp. 1000160. Next base: position 146,074 of record NZ_JFWP02000007.1, read on the forward strand.
GATATTTGGAATATCATAAAAAAGCCAAGTACATTGACTTGGCTTCCCACCACGCTTGAAACTTAAGCCACTTGCTGCCCTGTTTTGACTTCTACTAAGTTTTTATCCAGTGTTAACTGATAGCCACGGCTCTGATCAACCGCATAGTCAGACTTTTTGATCGAATCCAGATAAATCCACTGTGACTGAACCTGCGCTGTATCAAATTGAACAATTAAATAACCTCTTTGATTTAAGTTGCAGTAATTCAACTCATCAATCAAAGTCGTAAAGGCAAATTCAAATTGCTGCAACTGGGCCAAAGGAATATTCAGGTATTTTTCCAGTCCTGGTGAAGACACTGAACTGGTGGCTAATTCTACCCCTACAAATGCCCCATCTTTATTGTATAAATTTGATGACCATGCATTATGGGTATCCCCTGCCAGCACCACGACTTTTTTCTTGAGTTGTGCCAAAGCAGCATACACAATCTCACGCTCGGCATAATAACCGTCCCATGCATCCAGGTTATAGGGTGCAACAGTTAACACACGTGCTTTTTCTTGTGCCGTTAAAGTCGGATCACCTTTCTGTAAACGGATTTTTAAAGTTACCAATTCTGTAATTTGTGCATTCATCTTATTTAAAGTATCTGCACTCGGATTCCCTGCTGTAATTTCAGCTAGAGCAAGTAGCAGTTCAGCAGGTACCAGCATCTTGGTCATGAGAATTTGCTGACCTAGCACATTCCAGTTTGCTGTCGACTGTTGCAGTTTTCCAATTAGCCAGTCACGTTGGGTATAACCCATTAGAGTACGTGTCGGATTAGTTAAATCTGCCTGGAATCTGGCAATATCCAAACCATTTGCTGTCATATACTCGGCATAATCCAGTTGTTGATCACGCGCAATAATACGGGTATCCAGCATCATCAAATTCACCAGCCCGCCAAAGTCAAACTGGCGATAAATCTTGGTATGTTGCTCATCCACTGGACGAATCGGCATCCATTCAAAATAAGCCTGTAGAGCTGCCAACTTTCTTTCTAAAAACTTACCTTCATTCTTTGCTTGTGGAGTTTCTTCAGTATGATTTTCCGCTCCTTCCCGCCATGCGTCATTGGCTAACTCATGGTCATCCCAGACGACAATAAACGGATGACGTTGATGTAATGCCTGCAAGTCTTTATCTTTACGATACAGCGCATAACGCTTGCGATAATCATCCAGCTTGATAATTTCCTTATCATTATCTGCAGGCAATGTCCGTCCTAGGTCCTTCGCTTCTTCTGTCGCATAGCCATCTGCACCATATTCATAAATATAGTCACCCAGATGAATCACCACATCGACATTTTGCTTGGCCATTTCACGATATACATAGAAATAACCTGCCGGATAATTCGAACATGAACATACCGCAAAACTGACTTTTGTCGCACTGCTGGGCAAAGTCTTGGTTTGACCGATAGGTGAAACCTTATCTCCGAAGATAAAACGGTAGAAATAGCTTTGATCTGCTTTTAAACCTGTGGCATCGACCTTCACGGTAAAATCATAGGCTGCCGTTGTCATGACTTTATCGGTTTTAATGATTTGCTTGAATTGCTGATCTAAAGCGATTTCCCAGGTCACTTGTAGACGCGCACTACTCTCGCTTGGCGTCAAGCGTGTCCACAAGATCACGCGATCCTGCAATGGATCACCACTGGCAACCCCATGTTCAAAATTCACTTGCAATGTTGCTGTCTCTTGATCTGAGCTGTCGTTACAGCCCGTCAACCCTGCAGTTAAAGACAACGCCCCGAAACCGAATAGACTTTTTTGAATGAGTTCCCGCCGTGAAATTTTTGCTGTCATTTGGATAGCTACCTTTACTTTTATTGGTTTAAATAAATGAGTAAAGTTAATTCGCCAACATGAAGCTTTAATCTCAGTTTGATGAAAAAATCATGAAGGTTATATGACACTGCTTAATTTTCATCAGACAAACTTCTGAATCGCTTGAAAAAAAAGCAAATAGTGAGTTTTACTCTTGCCAAGTTTTAAAGTGTCCTCTATTATTGCGCACATGCCCGAGTGGTGAAATCGGTAGACACAGGGGATTTAAAATCCCCCGCCCACAAAGCGTGCCAGTTCGAGTCTGGCCTCGGGCACCATTTTTCAGCTAATGGAAGATGGTGCAAATAAAGATCCAGCGTAAGCTGGTTTTTTTTATGCCTGAAATTTATAAAGATAAAATAAAAATGCCCGAGAAAAGACTCAGGCATTCACTCTAAAACCGTAAAGATTATTCCACCCGAATAATTTTACCATTCTCATCATGATGTACGATACTGACCTTCTGCTGACGCCCTGCCTGAATTTCTTGCTCAGGTAGCTCAAAATAACGTGCATAATCAGGCAGTGTTTTTTCCACTACATGTTTTTGATGCACACGCTTGGCAGGTAACAATCCCCAAAGCAATAAGGCTACTGCACACATAAACAGGGCTGTTACACCATGCTCAATGCCGTCACTCAATGCCGACATCAAACGCTGGGCAATATGGGCCTTTTGTAATTCAATCAAGACCCAAACCAAAATAAAGGGACGCCATAATAACAACCAGACTGCCCACATCATTGCGGTGGTGGTGGTCGAAAAATAACGTTTGTGCCATGGGAGCTGGCGACGTATATCAATAATCAAACTGTCTGCTTTCATTGCTTATTACTCAGCAAAATGAATCTTTGCGATTCAACGAATTCCACGATCTGGGCTAATCCAACGGGCACGCTTTTCATCATTACGCAACAGGACCTTTGGAAAGGCGACGATTGTAGCAGTAATCGTGATTAACCAAAACACAAACGGGTACCAAATCATCCAATAATAATTTTTCCCTAAGTTTGGCTCATAACGACTATCCATCCATTTGCTTAAAGCAAACTGAATTAGACAGGTGGCCCCCAGTAAAATTCCACTGCCATATGGTAAAAATGGAGAGCTGACCACTGCCAGTGCCGGTATCGCAAGCACGAAATGCAATAACCAGATCACCGCCATAATAAGCATCAAATATGACCAAACGAGTGTCAAACACAGCTCAAACATCAACGGCCATAAAAAATTTAATTTTGGTTTCAGGAATACATCAATATTCTTGACCAGCACCTGTGCTCCGCCCATCGCCCAACGCAAGCGCTGCTTCCACAACCCGTTTAAGGTTTCAGGCATTAAAATCCACACCAGCGCATTCGGCTCAAAACGCACATCCCAACCGGCACGTTGCAGTTTCCAGGTAATATCTATATCTTCGGTCAACATGTTTGGTGACCAATAGTCCACCTGATGCACCGCACTTTTACGAAAAGCGGTAATCACCCCGGATACGGTAAATAAACGGCCAAAAGTACGCTGGGCACGCTTGATCATACCGACAATTGAAGAAAACTCTCCCACCTGAATCCGCCCGAGCAATGTTGAACGGGTACGGATTCGTGGATTGCCTGTTACTGCTGCAACCGTTGGGTCTTCTAGAAAATGTCGCATCATCCATGTAGCAGCATGCGGATCGAGCAAGGCATCGCCATCAATCCCGATCAGGAATTCAGCATCGGTCATCAGACTACCTGCTTGCAGTCCCATGGCTTTGCCCTGATTTTGCGCTAAATGGACCACACGCAATTTGTCGTACTGGGTCGCCAAACGATCCAGCACTTCACCAGTATTGTCAGAACTGCCATCATTAATCGCAATCACTTCAAAGTTAGGATAGTCCAGTTTCAGTGCATGGCTAATGGTTTCTTCAGCATTATCCCCTTCATTAAAGCAGGGAACCAAAACCGCAACTTTTGGATACTCAGGTAAAGCAGCAGGTTGCTGATAAGGCGGATCCTGACGCTCTTTCCAGTAGAAAATAATTGCCCCGACCATCCACAAATACGACATGAACAAGGGATAGTAAAAAACAAACTTAATGGCATATGACCACAATAAAGCAAGCCAACTCATCTACATTACTCGACTATGGTACTAATTGAGATGATTTTAGACTAAAAGCCTTATGCATTGTTTCTACATCTGGATGCCCTTTGATCGGATCGTCAGGATAATAGGCAATATGCATCGCCCCCTGTTCATATAGAGACTTAATGGTCGCTGACATTTCCTCGGAAGGCACTTTTTCATTATTGCGCCAGTTGATGGCCTGTAGCTCCATCACGGTCTTTTTCACACCATTTGGATACTTCTTCACGCGATTTAAAATATCACTGTAGAACTTTTCCGGATTCTCGGATTGCTCCATATAAGGCATAGCCATAATCGCGGTAAAGTCATAACGATTCAGTGATTGCTCCAACGACTGGGCATACCAGTTTTCCGCATAAGGATTTAACGCCACCTGTGCATATAAATTACGCGCAGTCACCAGGAAAGGTTGATATTGACGCACCTCTCCTGCCAGTTCCATTGCGAAATCATCTAAATAGCGTGTCTTATAGGCCGTCCATTTTTGCAAATCAGCGTCATTATCACGAATCTTTGCCAAGTCGGTCGGTAGACCTTGCTTAGCATAAGCAGCCAAAGCCTCTGGACTCGCATCTTCGTAGTCTGACAAGGTCACGTCATCATGGAACAATAGGCCATCAAACGGCGTCGATTTTGCCAGATCCTGATAAATTTCCTTAATGGTTTGACGCGCTTCTGGCGAGAATGGGCTGAGACGGATATAGCCCATATTTAAATGGTCACCTGCTTTTGCCTGCTGCGTTTCCACCAGATCTTTGGATACCGGATCGGTTTTTGGCAGTTCCCACGCTAGTAACGGCATCCACGCATATAAACGTTGTACAGGGGTGCGGGTCTGGATTTGCCAAGCCACCCGATTAAATAAATCGGCACGCATTGGAATATGGCGGTTCGGGAAATACACCATATCCGCTGAGCCATTGGCATCCGGGTCAGAGAAGGCTTGTAAATAGACGGTATTGACGCCCATGCCATTAATACGGTCAATCAGATGATCCAGATTACGTTCTTGCTGCTTCTCATCCGGATCATAAATATAGTCCAGATCCACATGCATGATTTTTTGCGGACGATTATTGTCGTTCAGGTTCAGTTCACGATTTTTAATTTCTTGCGCCAGTGCACTGGTCGACATACTGCCCTGAATCAGGATACGACTCATATTTTGTAAGGATTGCTTGGCATGGTCTGCCCCATCGTCCAGCGTGATGGTAATCGGCATACCGAGCTGCTTCGCGGCTTGTACCAGTTGCATGTTATAGCGCCCATACGGCCAGACCATGACACGCGGTGAACGGAGACCATGGGCTTTTAATAGCTCATTATTCTTTTTCAGGTCTCCAAAAACACGTGCCTGATAAGTTGCATCACTTTCATAGCTTTTGCTTTTTGGATCATAAATGCGTGCAATCGCGGCAGGCTCCAGATTACCTTGAGGATTGGCATTAATGCCTTGATGTAAATGGTAACTATGGCTGGCAATTTCCACCAGACCACTATTTTGCATATCTTTCAGCTCTTCCCAGCTCAAGATTTTATTACGTGCAATTTCCTCACCGCCAAAGTCCACCTTCTGGCCCGCCTTAGGTTCTAGCCATGACCCCACCACTGCCAGCACCACCGGGATTTTTTTAGCACGAATAATCGGATAGGCATTTTGGTAGAAAGATTGATAACCATCATCCACCGTTAACAACACCGGTTTTGCCGGCAGTCGATACTTGCCCTGATGTGCCTTGATCAACTGATCAACATTGATAAAGTGATAGCCATTCTTCTTGAGCCAGTCGATATGTTCACTGAACTGTTGTGCCGTCACCGAATAGCTAGGAATCAGCGCATCTTTCCTGTCTGTGATTTCATGATAGCCAATGACGGTTAAGGTGGTTGCATCGATTTTTGGTTTTGCAGCAAAAGTAGTGGTGCTGGCAACCACGCCAAACACAAGACCTAAAACTGTATTTAAGGTCGGAGACACGAAACGTGTGGTCATAGAGATATCGTCTCAAGATTAGAAATGTGCTGATCGCAAAGCATGCCTGAAGCCTCTTACACTTTATTGAAACATCAGAGAATTTAAATGATCAGCTGGGAATATGGATTGTATTTATAATTTTAAAAACTGAAAATAAACTTAAAAGTATTTTTTATGAAATAAATCACAGGATAACTGGAGTTTTATTAACAAAAATCTAAAAACTCCTAAGATGACACGCAACATTAGGAGTTTTTCGAATCGTGATTGGCTGGCTTTAATACTGGATGGACTGAAAATTCGGATCGTCCGCGAGCTGCTGTAAATAGTGCCGTTCTTTTTGATAAAAATATTTATTTAAACGATTCACCCATTCCCCACGGCGGAAGGTCAATATTTTTTTATGCACACCATCATATTCCAGTAATACCACATTACTGTCATCTTCGCCTGTGGCTAAACGGGTCAATTTATAATCATGCGGCGCATATTGATGCGATGGCTGCAATGACCTCAAAATTTCGACTTTATATTCACCATCCAGCCAGTAATGTTTATCCATTAAAGCTTTTTCATTGACCCAGAAACCGGTTTCCGCACCATCATGGGTATCAATCAGAAAAAAATGATCCAGCTCCCTTAACAACTCTGATGCAGTGATATCCAAATAATCATTCATACCCACCTCTACTCACTCAAATTCTTATCGTTGCTTATGCTATTTTTTTATCATGGTTCAATTACAAGTGGACTTGCCCCCGCCACCTGTAATCACCCAAAGCACAAATGATCATGACCTGTAGTGAATAATGGGGTTTTGCAACAGTATCATCAAAAATTGCGCTTTTCATTCAAACATATACAGGAGCGTATAGAGAATCAATATTTTTCTCTTGGGTTGCTCTATAATTCAGATAAAAGAAATTTATTTAAAAATCATAATGTTATTTAAAGATTATGTTTATAATAGTATATGATTGATTTTAAAGTGATTTAGCTAAAAATCAGACTAAATCACCTTTATTGCTACGCTACAAAAATGTTATTCGTCGCGGGTTTTTACATCAAAAAGCTCGATCTCAAAGGTCAGATTGGCATTGGCCGGAATAATCTTTCCAATCTTACGCGCGCCATAAGCCAAGTGTGCTGGCACAATCAGTTTACGCTTGCCGCCCACGCGCATGCCGATAATGCCCTGATCCCAACCCTTGATCACACGGCCTGTGCCAATCACGGTTTCAAAATAGTTGCCGCGATCCAGTGAAGAATCAAACTGGGTGCCATCTTCTAGCCATCCGGTATAGTGCGTGGTAATTAAGGCACCTTTCACCGCTTCTTTACCTTCACCGACTTTTAAATCAATAATTTCTAATTCTGTGCTCATTTCTATCTCTCCAAATTACTCAAATCAAGATTATTGCAATTGTTGCCATTGAATGTCGACCTGACCTTTGTCGCTGAGCAAGGTCCATTCGCCATCCATGATATTCAGCTGTAATTGCATGGTCCGTTCGCATAAGCCTTCAAGCGCTTGTGTGGTTTGAGGAGCCAATTGCCACACTTGTACATTGCTTAAGGTTTTAATCTTGCTATTCTTCTGCCACCAGTCGTCTGCTTGCGAGCCATACGTCACGACAGCCACCTGCTTACAACGGGCACTGGCCTTTTTGACTTTATCTTCCGATGGGCAACCCACTTCAATCCACTTTTCTAACAGTCCCGTAAGATCTTTTTGCCATAAAGCAGGCTCATCTGTTTCAAACAGGTCTTTGGTAAACTCCAGACGCTCATCGGCAAAACGCGCATAAGCAAGAATGCGAACCATTAAACGCTCAATGGTTTCAGATGGATGCAATGCCAGTGTCAGTTGGTAATCTGCATAGATATGCTCATCCATATTGGCAATATTCAGGTCTGCCTTATATATTGTTGCTTTTAACGCCATAAACGATACTCTTAAAATACGGTACTCTCAAATTTGGCGCTAAGCATACTCTATTTTGCAGGCAAGAATGCGCTGAATTATTCAGGCAGTCGATGAATCTTCAGGATTGCGACAAGCCAGTAACTGGGTCTCAAATGCCAGCCAATCCTGCTCAGACTGCGTAATCACCTCAATCCGGTTATCAATGCCTTCTTCGGCAGATTTATAGTTAAATTGCTGTGGATTGAAATTAAAACTTTTCCAGCCCTGATCGGTATGAAAAATCCCCTTGATCCGCACCCAGTCTTGCTGTGTACACAACACATCCAGCAGCTCATAAAAATTGAACTGCCAACGTTTGGGAAGTTTCCAGCCTGCAACCGTATACCCCTGAGCCGTCTCAATATAGTGATAAGGCAGCTGTTTAATTTCAGCGACTGGTGCATGCGTCGGTTGTGCTTGTTGTAGCTTTAATAAAGGCTGGATTTTACGTTGCATTGCCTGCTGCTGAATATCCAATCGTTGAATATCCACTTGCCCATTTTCAGCTTCTATCCAATATTGAACATAGGTTTCATAGTCTTGTTTTAATGCAGTATAAGCTTGACGGTCCTCTGCAGTCATACAGTCGATATGGGATAGCACCACAATTTGTGCCGCTTTGAGTTGATCCGTATATAAGTTTTGCTTGACCCACTGCTCATCATGTAAACGGCTACCATCCACCACAATCACTAAAGCCCGCATCGCCAAACTGCTGTGCCAGTGTGGCTCAGTTAGTTGTTCCAGAAGTTGCGCAGGATGGCCTAAACCGGTCGGCTCGATAAATAAACGGTCAGGTTTACTTTCAGTTAATAGTCGTGCAAGCGCAATTTGCATCGGCAATTGGCTACTGCAACATAGACAGCCGCCCAATAGCTCTTTGACTGCATAACCTTGTTGTTGGCTAATCAATTGTTGATCGACACCAATTTGGCCAAACTCGTTCATCAAGATTGCCCAAGTCTCATTCTCAGGCTTTTGCGTCAATAAGTGCTGTAATAACGTAGTCTTACCTGCTCCTAGAAAACCGGAAATAATATGGGTGGGGACCGTTTTGGGCGCAAGAAATTTCACGAGGCACTCGCATTAAAAATTTATTTCATTCTAAAGAGAAAAATTGATTAAATAAATTAAAGAATATTGATTGATATAATATGTCTTTAAACACATTAGTTCAAAATAAAGTGATATTCATCACAATCAACATCTAAAAAATATATTTAATCTAAAAAAACAAATGGTTTATTCAATTAACCCATATTCGTTAAACTTAAATCAATGTTTAAAATACGTAAAAAATCCGCTTGTTTTTTGATCACAAAAACATATTTCCATACATTTTCATCCTTAATTTCTCCATGCTATTTTACACAGCGACTACATAAAGCGACGCAATATTTCATATTGTTAAGAAGGACGTAATAGATTGTTAAGGATGTTGCTGCAAAAACGTTTGGCCCATAGCATGGACCTCATGCCGAAATGAGAGATTCGGACTGACTGAATCCTCCATTGATGGCTGTTATTTTAAATGAAATAAGGATGCCAAACATGAAACTTATCAAAACTCTTCTTGCAACAACTCTTACTCTTGCAGCAGCGTCTTCATTTGCAGCAACAGCTGACGAACAAGCTCAGACTCAGGACAGAGTAGTTGTTTCTACTCAAGAGCAACCTGGTACTCAAGCTGCGACTGACGCAACTGCTGAAGCACCTGCATCTACACCAGCACCAACAAACTAAGCAGATCTGAAGGTCTCCTCCAGACCTTTAGACCAACATTCGTAATGATCTAACGCTTATTTCATTACCAATGTAAAAAAGATCGGACCATGCTGCGGTCCGATTTTTATTTTTTAAGCATCTTAAAATTTAGACGCTTAGCATTGCGTCGATTTTTTAAACATACTGCATGAAGGTTGATGAACTTCTTGCAAACGTGTAGCTTTACGCTGCTCTGCTGCCTCAAAACGACAACGTTTCCATTCCGTATCCAGATTTAAGGCAGGTACCTGTTTGGGCTTACGCTGCTCATCCACTGCAACCATGGTGAAATAGCAGGTATTGGTATGGCGTATGGTTCTATTCTGGATATGTTGCGCTTCGACACGGATACCGATTTCCATTGAGGTGCGCCCAACATGATTGACGCTGGCCAGAAATGTCACCAATTCGCCCACATAAATCGGTTCTTTAAAATTCACCCGGTCAACCGATAAAGTCACCACATAACTTCCTGAGTATCGACTTGCACATGCATATGCAACCTGATCGAGCAGCTTGAGAATCGTCCCCCCATGAACATTGCCTGAAAAATTTGCCATGTCTGGGGTCATCAAAACGGTCATGGTCAGCTCTGACTGGTCATCAGGCGCCTGGTTCGCTTGATCTAATTGATACATGAGAACAGCTCATTAAGAATGTAACCTGATTATTATCGTTGATTCATGCGCATAAAAATATGCGCAAAACGCTAAAACATCATCAATTATTTTTATGATCTTTCTATTATTTAATTGGAAATAATGACATTAAAGCTGTTTTTACACGGGATAAAAGGCTCTATTCCGGATAAAAACAGCTCCAGTTCAAAGATTATTCAATGGTTCTAGCTTAAATTGGCCGAGCGTATCAGACCCACTACTCCATTGACGATCATATCAATTGCAATGGTACCAATCAGCAAGGCAGACAACCGGCCAACAATATCAAAATACCGGTCAATATATTTGGCATGTTTATAACGAAGGTGATCATGACCAAACTTCATCAGAATGAGAATACTACAGGTCAGGATCAAGGTAAGCGCGATCACTGCAATTGCACCGCTAAACGGTACGCTCACTCCGGTCACGACCGCTGCACTGATGGTACCCGGACCGATCATAAAAGGCATCGCAATGGTACCCGCCAGATGCTCAGGCGCCCCCCGCATCTCACCGATGGTTTCCGCCCCCTGAAACACATAACGGTAGCCAATCACCAGAAAGATGAAGCCACCAAAAATCTGGAATGATTCAAAGCGGACATTCAAATAACGGCTAAAAATGTTCTCACCACCCCATGCAAACAGGATAAACACCCCAAAAGCAATCAAACTGCCTTGAATCAATGCCTTACTAAATACCTTGGCCTCGGTATTACGGATCATCCCCACCATATAGACGCTCATCAGGAAGGGGTTTAAGAGAGAGAAAAACAATGCAAATGCATGAATATAAGGAGAAAACATAGCACTCTCGTGATCAGCGGAAAAATTTAAAAATGAACAACATAAGAAAAAATCAAATCATCAACTCATGCACCGGTTAAAAGCTGCTTGCAACGGGGTGTGACATTGTTGAGTGAATCATCTTTATTCAGATCCAGCGTCGCACCAATACCCAACAAACTCACATGAATTTTTGCATGACTAGGGTTCAATGCTTTCACATTAAATTTTATACCTTGATCACTGTACAGCACATTGTCGACCAATTTTACCTTGTAAGACATCGCTTCCTTACGATCATCCATACACAACATACCGCTTCCCTGACGATTTAGTTTTAAAACGGCCATCGATGCCCCTGCCTCGCCAGACCAGCTCCCTGAAAATGGAATCTGGGTCGGACTTAACTGACTGAATTGAGCAGGTGTCATGGTTGTTATCGAAGTACAGCCCCCCAAAACAAAAGCAAGACTTCCGGCTAATAAAATATTCTTCGCAACCATAGCTAACCCAATAAAAATCAAACAATTCCGTACATTTTCCCACATTTAAGCTTTTTTTAATTTGTACTGCATGTATATAGCTAGTATCGGAAATGTTAAAAAAATTTAGCACATCTCACCTTGCGAATGAGATTGTTCAATCAATATTCACAGTTAAAACATCTTTATTTTTAATTTAAGAATTTAAATGATTAGACCCATAAATCCCTATTTATCCTTCTAAACTAAACAGTTTGTAATAATTATTTTAAATATAAAATTATGACTTGATTTTCATTGCAATGATCTGTAGATTTTCTTTTTGAGCGAGTAATTCAAATGACTTTCCAAACGATCTTTGAAACCTTTCAAGCGCTTCCGAATGGAACAGATACCTACAAACAAATCAAATCTCAATGTGAACAGGCCATTATTCAGGCCGAACATCCTCTAGAACATTGTGCTTTATTACTCATCTATGGTTTTACAAAAAATTATGTCTTGCTTTATGAAGATCAACCGGTCAGCCCTGATTTTTCAAGTAAAGTGAAAGCCCAACTCACGCATTATATGCAGGAAATCAGTAATGCTTTGGCGACTGAAGATGCAGCGTCTATCCTGGCTGCCTTGAATGATGTGTCTAAACAATATATAGATAGCTCTAGAATTTTCTAGTACGTTAACGCTTAGGGAATAATAGACAAGGTTTATCTATTTTTCAGCGTCGCTTCTAAATAAAGGCTTATTATATTTTTATACTGAGACTTTAATTTAGAAGTGACTTGATATAAATACAATATGAGATTTTTTAAATACTTCTTATATAATATGCCGTGCATCAAAACATATCATATATATTTTAAAGAGAAACCATTATATATTCTAGATTAAGATTGCCTTTGCCTGACTGACAATATGCTGGGTTAAAAGCTGTAAGGGTTTGGATTGTTGATTCCAGTGATGCCAGTACAAGGGTACTTCCATTTTTGCTTCGGGCAACAGCTCAACCAAAGCATCTTCATTCTTCTCAGTCACCAATTGCAACTCCGGCACCATGCCATAACCCAGTCCCAGCTTGATGGCGGTGACAAAAGATTCGGAAGACGGAATTAAATGACAGGGATAGCTGCCTTTCATCAGACCAAAATGCTTTTCAAGTATATCGAAGTGTAGCCGGTCCTTATGATTAAAAATAATCGCAGGCGTATGACGCAGATTTTCCCGGTCGATACCATGAGCAAACCACTTTTTTCTGAATGACGCAGTCGCCACCATTCGGTAACGCATCACCCCCAGATATTCTGCATGACAGCCCCGCATCGGCTGGTCTTCAATTGAAATACAGGCACTGACGGTGCCCTTTTCCAGTAAGGAATAGGTATGTGACTGGTCATCTGTCCTTAGCTCAATCACGATTTTCTGTTTGAGCAATACCTCTTGTAATGCAGGCAGAAGCCAGGTTGCCAAAGAATCTTCATTAGAACCGATCACCGTTTTGAAAAAGTTGGCATCTCCTCCTCCTGTCAAACCATGCAACAGGTTTTGCTCCAGTCGTTTTATATGTTGCAAATACTCGAACAACTGCTGGCCTGCCTGAGTCAGTACACAAGGACGACCACGGATCAATAACAGTTTGCCCAGCTCTTTTTCCAGCGCCTGTACCCTCAGCGTTACCGCTGAAGAAGTAATACAAAGCTTTGCTCCAGCCTGTTCAAAGCTTCCATCTTCTGCAACAGCAAAGAAGGCTTCACATTGTTTATTGTCTAGCATCGCAAACCTTAAAAAAATTTAGGTAATCCAAAACAATCTTAATTTTACTGACTTTTAAAATTTAAAAAAGGCACCGGTAAATATAAACGTTCAATCTGAAAAATTTCCCATGCTTTGAAGCAATGGTCTAAAGACCTTAGGATGCCATTCTGATTTAGCTTGCCCTCCCTGGTTTTTGCAGGGCCATTGTTAATTTCCTGAACCCTGACCGTCACCCCGTACTTTGTCTTGATTGATGCAGATCAAAGCAGTCTTTTTCTCAAATAAATAATACTGAGTAACGCAAATGCCAAGCAGATAAAAGACGGTGCATACCCAAAGGGAGTTGCTAACAACCCAACCATCACTGCACCAGCGACTGCACCCCCATAATTAAAAATATTCACGCGAGCAATAATTTCATCTCTTCGTGTTTCATCCAAACGTCCTACAGCAGAATATGTAAGTGGAACCAAGGCACCCACCGCTACACCAGCCAGTGCGAAACCTAAAATCACTGTAACGAGTGAATGGCTTATCCCGGATAACGCACAGCCGAAAGCCCCAATCAGCAGCGTGACCAAAGCAACCCATGTCGCTGTTTTAAATTGCAGCAAGTAATCCAGTCCTAAACGTGTCAGTAAAATGCCAATCTGATAAGCGGCATAACCTAAAGGAGCAACAGTTGCCGAGCTGGCTAAAACATCTTTGAGATAGATTGAACTCCATGTACTGATGGCAGAATCAACCGTAAATATAATCAGGATAATCATCCCAAAAATGAGAAGTTGCCGATATGGAATCACTGCTTTCTGTGGTGAAGATAATCCTGAAGATTGTTTTTGCTGAAATAACCAATGTCTCGAGAGTTGCGAGGTGATCAATGCAATCACTACTGCAATACATAATGCTGTCGTTGCGCCAAGTGAAGTTGACACAGTGGCTGACATGATTAATGCACCCAAAAATGCCGCCGCTGTATAACAAGCAAAGAAACCACCAAATACCCTCTTACCAAGCCGTTGTTCCATCATAACAGCCTGCATATTCAGTGCCGCATCTAAACAGCCTAGGCCAAGCCCATAAAGCAAAAAGCTGGCAATCATCAGCATCACATTTGGACTACATGCAGCAACTGCAACCCCAACAGCTTCAAGCAGAAAACCTGTTACAACAGCAAATCGCGATCCGAACTTGACTGCGGTACGGTCAGCGAGAACAGAACCGAGCGCCGCTGCTATGCATACCCCCAGAATAATCAACGACAACTGATCATCGGACAGCCTGAAGCGGCCTTTTATGCTGGGAAGTGCGGTCATTACGGTTGCGTAGCCAAGACCTTGTGTTGCAAAACCCAGCGCAATCACTTTCCGTGTTTTGCTGGAAATTCCATCGTTTACACTTTGGATAGGAAGATTGAGATCCATGCCCGACTCACTGACTTATTTTTAAAATATTTGTTTAGAGATGCACTCGAACACGTCCTGTGTCGATTGTTTTTAATTTTTATTTAAAACAACGCGCAAGATAAGGGCAATAATTGGAAAACAAAGGGGGGAAATTCGGACAACAAGATTTGAAATCGACTGGGTTGCATCAACCTACCTTAAAAAAATTTAGGCAACCCAAAACAATCTTAATTTTACTGACTTTTAAAATTTAAAAAAGATAATAGCAAACATAAATTTTCATTGTGGAACATCTCCCTTCTTTCAGCGTCTAAGTCATTGCGATGTCTGATCTTAAATCGGCATCCAAAGCTCAGATCAGGAAAGAACACTCCCATTCCACCCTAATTCCTGAGGAGCTCAATCTATGACCGCATTTTTCTATGGGCTTGGGATCGGCTTTTCTCTCATTTTAGCCATTGGCGCACAGAATGCCTTTGTACTGAAACAAGGCTTAAAACAGCAGCATGTCTTTTGGGTCTGCTTAATCTGTGCACTTTCCGATTCTATTCTGATCTATCTGGGGGTGACCGGTTTCTCGAAAATTGTGGTGGATTTTCCCCTGATTGTCACGCTTGCGAAATACTTTGGTGCGGCCTTTCTGTTTCTGTATGGCCTGCGAAATTTTTATTCTGCTATCCAGAATAATAGTGGACTAAATCCAAGTGAAATTGAAAAGGATTCACTGCTTAAAATTATCGGCATGTGTCTGGCCTTTACCTGGCTCAATCCGCATGTCTATCTGGATACCGTGATTCTGGTTGGCTCTATATCCGTACAATTTGCAGATCAGATCTATCTCTTTGCGGCAGGCACCATTCTGGCGTCGTGGATCTTCTTCTTTGCGCTGGGCTATGGGGCAAGAGCGTTATTACCTTTATTTAAAAAGGCCAGCTCATGGAGAGTATTAGATGTTCTGGTCGGCCTCATGATGTGGGCGATTGCCACCAAATTATTGATCTAAATCATCAGGCAATAAAAAAGCCCTTGTGTTCACAAGGGCTTTTTCGTATTTGGCGGAAGCGGTGGTAGTCATATCAAAACAATATTTGATCAATAAATATTAAAATACTTTTAATGTTTAGAATACACTTATCCAAACTTTTAGCAGAGACATTACTTGGTAACCCATTTTCACTATATGACTCTCCCCAACTAATGTCAGGATTAGCCTGGACAGTCGTTAATTGATGCAGTGCATTATATCCAAGTGACTGTATGACATTAAGATTAGTAGCAATTTCACCAAAAGCATTTTGATTAGATAAATTTATCGACTTTCCATTTGGGTAGGCTCTTGATATTTTATAGAATACTCACTAGCTATAATTTACCATATAGCGAATTATTTAGAAAAACATGTTTAGAATTAGCCAAAACTATTTAGAAAACTCTAAACTATCTTTAACAGAAATTGCTTTTTTACTAGGCTATGCTGAACAAATTGCCTTTAGACGAGCATTTAAACAATGGGAAATATTTCTTCATCTGAATATAGAAAAGTGTATCTTATACCAACTTAAAAAGTTAATAATTTATACTGAATATATAAACACTTAAAAAACACCATGCTGTACTGACATGGTGTATTAGATCTATTACATAATCACCGAATCAATTATTACCGCCTTGTAACAAATGAGTTAAACCCCATATCCTTAAAAGTCTTGTATACAGATTTTTTTTCATTAAGATGAATATTAGGCTTCTCGCCATTGCCAATATATCCCAGTTGATGTTCATACCAGGTGATATTAATTAAGCTGAGCTTATCCAATAATTTCCAACCTGTAGATAATGATCGTAGTTCAATTTTTTGGCGATGACCTGATAAAAATTGATTTGGTAAATCTGGTTCTACGCACAATGTACGTCCTAAACCGATCAAGTCTGTGGAATCTTGTTGTAAGGCATCATTCATTCCCTTTACACTACGAAAGCCACCAGTCAGCAAGATTGGAATGCTACACACATCTCTTACTTTTTCTGAAAAATCAATAAAATAAGATTCTCTTTTTTGTGTAGAGGCTTTAACATTTACGCCTGACATGGCCTGTGATTCATACGTTCCACCAGAGATTTCGATTAGATTTACCCCAAGCTGTTCAAGTTTTTTGATCACTTGAATAGAATCTTGTTCATCAAAACCACCTTTCATGAAATCTGCTGAGTTCAACTTAACCCCAATCGGAAAATCCGGTCCTACTTTCATGCGAATCGCTTGATAGACTTCGGATAAAAAACGCATCCTATTTTCTAGACTACCACCCCATTGATCAGTACGCTGGTTGTGTAATGGTGATAAAAACTGGTTGACCAAATAACCATGTGCACCATGAATCTCAACCCCTGTGTAGCCTACTTGTTTTGCCAATTCTGAAGATTCTGCAAATAATTGAATAATATGTAGAATTTCAGCTTCATCAAGCGCTTTCGGTTTATTAAATGCCAACTGAAAACCGCCAGACATTGCAATCGCAGATGGAGCGACGGGCTGCCATGACATAACATTTGAAACCTGCTTCCCTGGATGGTTGAGTTGTGCCCAAAAATGGGTTTGATTTTGAGTTGCTTTTTTAGTTAATTCGCGGAAAAGTGTCAAATCACTTTGCTGATCCAATACGATATTTTTTGTTTCTGCTAAAAAACGTCGATCGACCATGATATTTCCACTGAGCAATAATGCAGCTCCGCCACAACTCCATGTATCATATAACTTCAATAATTCAGGTGATGGATTATGTTGTTTATCTGCAAGTTGTTCACTTAATGAAGACTTGCACAACCGATTTTTAAGGGTTATTTTTTCAGAAAGTTGAAATTTACTTTCAATAGATAATTCTAAAGTTTGATTATTCATGGATACTCCATGGCAAAAATACTAGGCTCGTCAAATCATAGTATGGTATTAAATGTGGTATGCTGGTTAAATACGGGAAATACTTGGTCTAGTGGTACATTAAATCTTTGTTTCATCGTTATAGATTTGATAAACAACTTCTCATTCCTTCGATTAATCACGCCGATCTGAATATTCAAAATAACCACCACCTTCAGTATAATCAGGCATATTTGAAACCCATGTATAGCCCATAACGGCATATAGCCATGAAGAATCAACTTGGCAATCTATATAAATAGTGCCGCCCGATGTGCCCTCTATCGTCCAGCGAATTTTTTGAGGCAAACTCATCTGTTCACCACTTCTTGGATTGATCTCCTTACTATCTCTAAACTAAGAAACCTCAAATCTCACTCGTTTACCAAAACGTTTTGCCCCCTCATTAATATCTCGCAATTCAGCAATGACAGGTGTTATCTCATCCTCGAACTCAATTATTCCCTCATAAGTGCACACAAGTGAAAAATGTCGATACATTTCACTACTACCTGTCCAAGAAATCACATCAGTCGAGGTCAATTCCAAATCTGTTTTGAATGAACCCACATGGCTTTTTAAATAAAATTTAGGATATTCACAACGAAGTTCATATTCATCAATGAAATGTAATAAACTCCCATCTTCTCTTAGATTTGACCTCATTCGATCAAGCACCCATAACGGGTCGTGCGTTGTAATCGCTTTACCCTGCCCAATACTAATCGTATTTTTTGCATTACTCTGTAAGAGTGAATCATCGTCCCATGCTTTCCATCCTGAATAATCAATTAGGATCATATTTGCCATAAGATGATGTGGGACAGGTAAATCTGAAATCATAATGCCATAATGAGACATTCCATTAGGACCTGACACTGTTTCTAATGGAGGAAATTTTAATATTTTAGGCCTTTGTGTGTCGTAAATAACATCTTGCTCATCTGCCTTTAAAAACTTACAAAAAGCTTTCGTCAAAACACCTTTAACACCGTTCCGATAACCTGTTTGATAAAAAACAGGTATATGTGCAGATTTCTCCATATCAATTCCAAATTAGAATTTAGCTACTTCATCTTAGCGCTATGCATTTTTATGTCTTGACACTATTTTAATCATTTAACTTTTTATGCCATTCGAAGTACTATTTCAGATATATGTTATATCCTATTAAAAAATTAGAGATGGATTTCTAAAATTAAACTTTTAGTAATAAAATAGCTTGGTTAGTTTATTAGCTACACATTATTATTCTGAATTATGGTGTCATCAAAGCGGAACTGTTTAATGCAAGGGTTAAATCATTATCTTTAAAAAATTAATCTGACATTTGAAACATCAGCATCTAATGCATTCCCAATTAACTCAATCAATGTATCAACAGGGCTCGTTTTTCCTAGTTTACTAATATGATCATTTTGTATTGTTAATTGTACTGAATGAGCATAGTTCATAAAAATTCAAATAGTGATCTAATTTTTAGTAATACAAGTATAAAATATTCTTTTTTCAATATACTTAGTTATGGGATAAAAAATTATAAAAAGAGCTTAAAGTCTTTTGTGTCTTTTTATACCCTTTTTCCTCTCCTATCCAAAATCATCTTATTTTTACTTTTCACATCCAATATTTGATGAGGGATAAAACTACAGAAGATAAAAAAAAAGCCCTTGTGTTCACAAGGGCTTTTTTGTATTTGGCGGAAGCGGTGAGATTCGAACTCACGGAGGACTCACACCCTCGTCGGTTTTCAAGACCGGTGCATTAAACCGCTCTGCCACGCTTCCAATGGCGGCTATCATATAAATAAAAGTTCAACTTGGCAAATCTTTTATTTAAAAACCTGCATCAAATGCTCAAAATAAAATCAACAAGCGGTATTTTTACGAATTTTCAGGCTTTTCATAGCGAATTGAGTTGATATACCACACTTTTTTCCCCAAAGGTGTGTGCACTTCCACCTCATCATCGACCTGTTTACTGAGCAATGCACGCGCCATTGGTGACTCGATCGAAATATGCTGAGGATGATGATCATAGATTTCATCCACCCCGACAATTCTTAATTTTTTTTGTTCGCCGGCATCATTTTCAATTTCCACCCAAGCCCCAAAGTAGACCTTGCCTTCCTGCTCAGGTACATAATCTACAATTTTTAATTCTTCCAGACGTTTACCTAAATATCGGACACGGCGGTCTATTTTCCGGAGTAGCTGTTTATTGTACTGGTAATCGGCATTCTCTGAGCGATCACCTAAGCTAGCAGCCCAATTCACTTTTTTAGTAATTTCCGGACGTTCGTCATGCCAAAGTTTCTTGAGTTCGGCAACCAGTAAATCATGTCCGGTACGGGTGATTAAATTCGATTTCATAGGCTTAAAATACGTTACTACAACATTCTATTTACAAGTTTTTGCATTGTATGCCTTATTTCACCACGACTAAAGTGTATAAATTTTATTCTTTTTCTAAATCATGTGTTTGTGATGCAATTCTCATTTTTTCTTACGCTAAAATTTGACAATCTGCTTTTTGGCGCTTAATATGCGCGCCTAAGTTTGATTTTGTCTATTTTTTGTACGCATTATTAATGTTGTGAAACATTTGCGTCATTTTTTCCCTTTAATCGATGTCATTTTGAATGACGTTCATGACTTGCCCACCCCTTATTGAATTTATCAACTTTTAAAAGTTAAGGCAGTGTATTGCTGAACTTTTAGGGCATAAATTATCTGTAGCGGAGACAACATGCACAGTAATTCAAGTTCTGGGTCTAGGCCTAGCCTTAACTCTTTATCTTCCACACTCCCGTTCCAAGCATTAGCTTTAAGTATTGCGGTTTTACCTTTTAACAGCTTGAATGCAGAAAAATCGCATCAATACAACTCTGTTGTAACCACCAATGTACTCACTGTCGTTGCAGTTGAAAGTCCAACCACAGTATTTAATGATGGTCAATTTTTACATGGTTTTGGTTATGACCTCGCGCGTAATTATGCGCAAAGTCTTAATGTAAAACTTGATTTTAAAACGGTTCCTGACAATGCCACGGCATTGAAATGGGTCGCTCAGGG
This sequence comes from Acinetobacter sp. 1000160, assembly GCF_000588715.1. Classification (NCBI taxonomy): domain Bacteria; kingdom Pseudomonadati; phylum Pseudomonadota; class Gammaproteobacteria; order Moraxellales; family Moraxellaceae; genus Acinetobacter; species Acinetobacter sp. 1000160. Next base: position 166,853 of record NZ_JFWP02000007.1, read on the forward strand.
CAAAGCCAATCTTGCCATGACCACAGCCAACCTCGCTGCAATTGAGAACAAACAACTGGTTTCTTTTTCAGCCAGTTGTGGCGATCAGGCCAGCCTCAGTAAAAATGGTTTAAACCCTCAGTTAAACTGGGTATTTAAACAGGCAGATGATCCGCTGACCTTAACCGCAAGTGGTTATGTCTGCCAGAGCAAACAGATGGGAACCACCCAGCAGCTCGCTTCATTTTATAACCGGAATGTAGTAAAGCCAGAGTCCTGGTCTGCCATTCAGAAAGATCTGAAACAACGCTTGCCGATTTATAAAGCCAGCTTTAAACAAAGCGCTTCTAAATACAATTTAGATTGGCACTTGCTGGCTGCAATTGGCTATCAGGAGTCTTATCTTAAACCGACCTCAGTTTCTCCCACTGGTGTGCGTGGTTTAATGATGCTGACCAATAGCACAGCTCAAGCCATGGGTGTCAGTAATCGTTCTGATCCGGTCCAGAGTATTCAGGGCGGTGCCAAATATTTTGATCTGATGCTGGACCAGTTCTCAAATGTACCTTATCCGGACCGCAACTGGTATGCATTAGTGGCCTATAATATGGGCCCTGGCGCTGTCAGCCAGATCCAGAAGCGTATTCGTGCCCAAGGTAAGGACCCAAATCAATGGGTCAACCTGTATGATCACTTGCAACGCAATCAGGCACGTAATGGTCGTTATAAGCAAGCGCTACAATATGTGACGCGGATTCGTACCTACTTGGAACACATCAAAACCAATAGCCGTATCGATGTCTAAGTGTCAGGCAATAAAAAAGCTTACCACTAGGTAAGCTTTTTTATGGAGAAAGAATTTAAGCAGTTTGCTCAAGTACTTTCTTGAATAAATCTTTTTGCTCTTGGCTTGGCTTCGCTGTTTGTAAAGCCATAAGCTGAGACATATCACCTTGCACCTTGATTTTACCTGTCATGAATGCTTGCATTGCAGCAGCCATGTCAAACTCAAGGAATACTTTACGTAAAGTTTCAGCATCCATGTTTAAGGTTGTTTTCGCATTTGAAGATAAACCTTTCTGGATTTTACCTGCATCCAAAGAGAGCTCTGTATTACCAGCTGCATCTGTTACAACCAAGTTAATCGCTAAATTCGCAAGCGCAGGTGGCAAGTTTAAATCACCAGCTTCAGCAGTAAGTTTTTCAACAGTTGCAAACCAATCATCAGTTAAAAATGCAGCCATGATTATTCCTCAAATGTATTTGTTCAATTTCTTGTGCCATCTATCCAGACGACATCTCATGAAGCAATTTGCTTGTGCCCTGTTATAGCATGTAATTTTTATTTTGGGCTATGATTTTTTGTACGCAGGATTCAATTTTTAAATTTTTTATAAAAAAAAGGTACTTAACCAGTACCTTTTCAAAAAAATTTATACTTTACTCTGCCGCAAAACTCAGGTTGACCACGTCCAGACGGTTTTTCATCTCTTCCGGATCTTTCATGTCAAACTCGCGTTGACCATCAAGGGCTTCAAAGTTGAATAACTCACGGTCCGCCAGTTGCGAAGGAGAAACGTTCTGTAATGCACCAAAAATACTGTGCAGACGCTTTGGATGCTGTTTGTCCCATTCACGTAACATGTCATTGATAATGGCACGCTGCAAGTTTTCCTGTGAACCACACAAATTACATGGAATGATCGGGAACTGGCGTAATTCCGCGTACTTGATGATGTCTTTCTCTTCGACATAAGCCAAAGGACGGATCAGGATATTCTTTTTATCCGAAGACAAAAGTTTTGGTGGCATGGCTTTCAAACTTCCACCATGGAATAAATTCAAAAAGAAGGTCGCCATGATGTCATCACGGTGGTGACCCAACGCGACCTTAGTGGCGCCGATCTCCTGCGCAAAGCCATACAGCGAACCACGGCGTAAACGTGAGCATACCGCACAGTAGGTCTTGCCCTCAGGCGTCAAACGTTTGGTAATGGTATAGGTATCTTTTTCCAGAATGTAATATGGAATATTGTTCTCTTCCATATAACGTGGCAAGACATCTTCAGGGAAACCCGGTTGTTTCTGATCCAGGTTGACGGCAACCACATCAAAGTTGATTGGCGCAATACGCTTGAATTGCAACAGGATATCGAGCATGGTATAGCTGTCTTTACCGCCCGACACACAGACCATGACCTTGTCGCCCTCTTCGATCATGTTGTAATCACGAATTGCATGCCCCACCTGACGACGAAGTTTTTTCAACAGGCGATAATACGCCGAACTTGTCGGAAGCTCTGGCTTGAAATTAAATCCTTGGTTGGACTCCACTGGCGCGTACATAGACGTGATTTACTCATAAACAAAAATACCGCGCGATTTTATCTCATTCCGAAAAAATGCGCATCTAAAGAATTTTTCAATTTCTTTCAATCGTCATATTTCAGTTTCATACTGGTAAAATTCTGATCACAAAATGTCAAACTGGCCCAGATTGCTTATATTTCAAACTTTTCCACAGTTGTCCACAAAAGCTGTGGATAAATTTGTGGATTTCTTAGCTATTGACAAACTGCCTTTATCTTAAAATAAGGCTTCCCATTAAATTGATCATTTTTTAACCAATCATTTTATCAATTTAAAATCAACAACTTATATAAGTCAAGACTTAGTTTTTAAAATAAATATTTTAATTTTTTTTGCTGAACATTCGCACAAATTGACTTGATTTTTGTCTAACAGTAAAAAATAAAAAAATTGTAGCAAAAGATCTTTTTTTGCTTTTTTTTGTTAAACTGCCACATGCAACTTATGCTCATCCTTTCGCGAATATTATAACGATGAACAAAACAACTTATTTTTTTGCTGTTTGCTTGGGAACAATCGGTTTTTTTAATGCGACAGCATCAAGTTATGCTGGGCAAACCATTTATCAATTTAAAGATGATAATGGGACAACACTACTCACCAATAAGAAAAAGGCAGAGTACAGTCATCTAAAAGTGGTCAAAGCCACTTATTATCCTGACAGTAATATTCATAACTATAGTAACTGGGGCGCCAGTGAAGCCTCTGTACTGCCGAGCTATAGCCGGAATAAAAATGCATTTGACCAGCTGATCCGTCAAGCCGCTCAACAGCACGGAATTTCAGAGGGCCTGATTAAAGCTGTCATGCATACCGAATCAGGCTTTAATATCAAAGCCCGTTCACCAGTCGGTGCACAAGGTTTAATGCAACTGATGCCAGCCACTGCACGCCGTTTTAATGTCAGTAATGCCTATGATCCGCAACAGAACATTTTTGGCGGTGCAAAGTACCTAAGCTGGTTACTGAAACGCTTTAATGGTAATACCCAACTGGCGATTGCGGCTTATAATGCCGGTGAAGGCAATGTCGATAAATACGGCGGTATTCCGCCATTTCGTGAAACCCAGGATTATGTCCGTCGTGTTACCAGCCGTTACCAAAATCTTTATGCTTCAGGCTTAGGTACGTTTACAGAATCCACTAGCAGCAATACTCAGGTACTGGCGCAATCTGCGAATTATTCCTCATCATCCAATAATATTGCTGAAGCCACTCCCGCCCCTAGATCCTATAATCGCCAGATCATTACACTGGCAGATGGGACCTTTACCGATGCGCCATCAGGAACCTATACCACCGCCAATGCCACCGCAACAGCCCGAATCCGTCTAAGCAACTGACAATTCAGGCTATGTATTCTCATGGCATGATTTTTCCTGCTATTTTTTAGACAAAATCGCATTTAAGTCCCTGTTTCATAGTCAATTGATATTTTTATTGGCTAAATGTATCTGCGCCGATTTTTTTCTTGAATTTTTAGGGTTCGCCCTGCATATTAGCGTTATGATTTATAATTTATAAATCAGATCACTTTTTCTTTATAAGAGGGTTTTCTCAATGATGCGGATTGGTTTGTTTTTGCTAACCAACCTCGCGGTACTGGTTGTAGCTGGCATTATCTTGTCACTCTTCGGTGTCGGTAGTTACCATGGCGCGGGTGGCTTGAATCTAGGCAACCTACTGGTCGTCTGTTTTGTCTTTGGTATGGTGGGTTCGATTATTTCCCTGTTCATGTCAAAGTGGATGGCTAAAAAAACCACTGGGACAGAATTAATTGACCCAAATGCACCCCGTAGTCAAGCAGAAGCTTGGTTATTACAAGAAGTGGCGCAATTATCCCAACGTGCAGGTATTAACATGCCTGAAGTGGGTATTTTCCCTTCTTACCAATCCAATGCATTTGCGACAGGTTGGAATAAAAATGATGCTTTAGTAGCTGTTTCAACTGGCCTACTCGAGCGTATGAACAAAGATGAACTTCGTGCCGTACTGGCGCACGAAATCGGTCACGTTGCCAATGGCGACATGGTGACTCTTGCGCTGATCCAAGGTGTGGTCAACGCCTTCGTGATGTTCTTTGCACGTATTGCAGGTGACTTCATCGACCGTAACGTATTTGGTCGCGAAGATGGTGAAGCACCCGGTCTTGCTTATTTTGCCATTACCATTGTACTCGACATCGTCTTCGGTATTTTGGCCTCTGCCATCGTGATGTGGTTCTCTCGTCAACGTGAATATCGCGCAGACGAAGCTGGCGCACGTTTAGCAGGTAAACAGGCCATGATTTCTGCCCTGCTTCGTTTACAGGCAGAGTCAGAAATGCCAGATCAAATGCCGAAAGAAATGAAAGCATTTGCAATTGCGGAAGGTAAGGAACAAGGCTTTAGCTTAGCGGCTTTATTCCAGACCCACCCAACCATTGAACAACGTGTTGCGGCATTGCAGCAATTAAACGTTCAATAATCAGTATCAGATTCATGATAAAGCCTCCATCATGGAGGCTTTATTTTTGCCTAAAGACTAGCGTGTCTGGAAAGATTGATAAAATTGCCACAGATAACTGAAACCTGCCCACACTGCCAGCACCAGTAACATCACCACTGCGATGCCCAATAAATCGGGAATGCGTAACCAGATCCAGCTCACCACCGGATTACGCCAGAAGGCAGAAGTTTTCTGTTTTTGCTCAAGTGACTCATGCAGGAATGGATGCACCACATGAATATCGCTGTGGACCTGATACTCTTCTCGAATATGCTCATGCACGATCTCCAGCGTCTTGCGGCTAGGGCGGATGAATACGTCAAATACAGTGCCGACAATCGGCACGAAGCCAACCAGCATATCCATAATTGCCAGTTTCACCACACCTTTGAGCTTATGTTGCGGTACACCGACTTCTCTGGCTTTTTTAAAGGCATATAAGGTCAGAATAAAACCGGCAATATCTCCGGCAAATGGAATCGTGCTGAGTGCAGCATCCGCGCCCACGCCCTGCTTGGTAAAGGGTATGCGGACCAGACTGTCCATAGTATTGGCAAATTTGGCCAAATCACGCTCGACCGCAATCGCTTGCTGCTGAGTTAGTTTTTTTTGTTCTGGGTAATCAGTCATTCGCTCAACCTAAAAACGATGTTTATGCTTGAGAATAAAGTAGTTTTTAGGTTTTGTCGGTACAATTATGATTACAGCCTAGAATAAAATCATGGAGGCGATAAATAAATAAACGATCACCCCGGTGGCATCACAAATCGAAGTGACCAGTGGTGCTGAGGCACTGGCTGGATCAAGCCCGGCCTTATTTAAAATAAATGGCAAACTCATCCCGATCAGGCAGCCCATCAATACGATCCCCATCATACTTAAGGCCAGGACTAGTGCCACCATTTCGTCACCACGGAAATAGCCCAGTAGCGAAACAGCCACCGCCATGGTACCACCTAGGCACAGGGCCACCAAACTTTCCCGCCCCAGTAGCGAGAACCAGTCTTTAAACTGCACATCTCCTGTCGCCAAAGCACGGACCATCAGGGTGGAAGACTGTGAGCCGGCATTTCCGCCACTCCCCACCAGCAATGGCAAGAAAAAGACCAGCACCAGATTCTGCGCAATTACATCTTCATAATGTGCAATCCCGATGCCGGAAAGTAGGCTTCCGAATACCAAGAAAACCAGCCAGAATACGCGTTTCTGGTAGAGCTGTAAAATCGGTGCAGATTTAATGCTGAGTTTGGATGAAGCATCGACCGCCCCGACTTTTAAGAAGTCTTCAGTGGCTTCTTCACTGGCCACATCCATCGCATCATCATAGGTTACGATCCCGACCATCATGTCGTAGTGATCAAGAATCGGGAGTGCCAGCAGATCATAACGGGCAATGGTCTTGGCCACCTCATCCTGATCGGTATCGACATAGGCAGTCAGCACATTGGTTTCCATCAACTCATTAATATTCTGTTCTTCATCTGCCAGAATTAACTGTTTCAGGGATAAAACCCCCAGAATTTTTCGTGCCTGATCCAGTACATAGGCAAAATAAATCGTTTCGGTGTCGGGTGCTTCCAGACGCAACATTTTAATTGCATCCTTAACCGTAATATCAGGCTTGAGCGTGGCGTATTCAGAACTCATGATTGCCCCTGCCGTTCCTTCCAGATAAGCAGAAAGCTGGCGAATATCTTCTCTTTCAGCCTGCGCTAAGGCAGGCAATAATGCATTCTGTTGTTCCTGATCCAGACACTTGAAGACATCAGCGCGCTTATCCGAAGACATCTCTCCAATAATCTCTGCCAGTATATGTCTAGGCATGGCTTTGGCCAGTTTGACCTGTTCATTGGGAGGAAGATAGGAGAAAACGTAGGCACGCTCAGGTAAGTGGGTAAGCAATAGTTGGCTTTGCTCTACAGAGAGCTGGGTCAAGACATCGGCAAGATCCACCGCCCGAAAGGTCTGTACGGATGCGAGTGCAAGTTCAATATGGTTATTTTTAAGTGCGTCGCTTAGTAAATATAAAAAATTATTGTAGCTCATGTCAGCCTCTTCACTACAAATGCTCTGCAATGAAGAACTACAAGCAGCTTATTGGTTTACTGCTAAATAGAAAGCTTCATGCAGACTTTGATGAAAATAAAAATGTGTAATCCGGGATAAATTACAACTCTGCGTGTCCATTTAGGCAATCAAACCTCATTAGACCGTTTATACGGCATGGCAATACTACAAATTTTTTTGAATATTCTCAACTTACTCAACAAAAATGAACAGTTGCTGGCTTAGTCTAGGCCAGCAACTGTTCATTTTAGCGCTGTTGTAAAACAATATGGTTAAGCAGTTTCAACCTTCGGTTTTGGCTTAAATGCCGTTCTCACCAAGACATACATAAACGGGATAAAGATCAGTACCAGAATGGTCCCGAAAACCACCCCGCCAAACACGCTATAACCAATCGCCTGTCGGCTTAACGCACCCGCACCACTCGAAAACATCAGCGGGATAACGCCGGCACCGAAGGCAATCGAGGTCATCAAGATTGGGCGTAGTCGTAATCCTGCGGCATGTAAAGCCGCTTGCAGTGCGGTTTGTCCCTGTTGTTGCAGGCTGGCTGCAAATTCAACCATTAAAATGGCATTTTTACAGGACAAACCAATAGTGGTGAGCAAGGCAATCTGGAAATAAATATCGTTGGAGAATCCAAACAGGTAACTGAATAAAATCGTTCCGCCGACCCCTAAAGGAATCGCCGCCATCACGACCGAAGGAATAGACCAGCTTTCATATAGAGCTGCAAGGCAGAGGAAAATAAAGGCGACTGAAATGAGATACAGCCAGATCGCCTGATTACTGGATTTCTGTTCCTGATAAGACAATCCACTCCAGGCCAGCCCGACATCTGGCATTTTATCGACCAGTCCCTGAATAGCCTGCATCCCTTGCCCACTACTAAAACCGCTCGCGGCATCGGCTTCCAGACTAATGGCAGGATAGCCCATAAAGCGCTCCAGCATTGGCGGTGCGCCCTGCCAATCAATCTGACTGAATTGCGAAAAGGGTACCATTTGTCCATTGGCATTTTTCACATACCAGTAATTGAGATCTTCTGGCTTGGAGCGGTATGGTGCATCGCCTTGTAGATACACGCGCTTGATCCGGCCACGATCAATAAAGTCATTAATATAACTGCCACTCCACGCGGTCGATAAGGTGCGGTTAATATCACTGACGTTGAGCCCGTGTATCATGGCCGCTTTATGGTCAATCTTGATATTCAGTACAGCCTGATCATCATTGCCTTTTTTATCCACATTTTCGACCGAATCCAGCGCATTGCCCTGTTGCTGTAAATCCTGAAAAGAGCTTAATAGACTCTGTCTGCCCAAACCTTTGGTATCCTGTAGCCAGAAATCGATCTTATCTGAATTTCCAAGCCCACGAATTACCGAAGGCATCATCACCATAATGCGGGCCTGATTATTCTGCGAAAAATACTGCATTGCTCGCGCACGAATTTGCTGGGCACTGTTTTCCGTGCCCTTGCGCTCATCCCAATGTTTAAGTGAAACAAAGGCCTGCCCAAGATTTTGTCCGGTACCTGAAAAATTGCGTCCATGAATCACCATTACCCCGTTTAAGTTGGCCTTTTCATGTTCAAGGAAATAGTCAGAAATCTGTTTGCCGACATTTTCCGTTTTGCTCATCGGCGTACCTTCCGGTAAACGGAATTGCACTGCTAAAGTTCCTTGGTCTTCCTGAGGTAAAAAGCTACTAGGCAATTCGCGATACACCCAGACAAAAATCCCAATCAGGAGAGCAATGCCGATCAGGGACATGCTTTTCAGGCTGATGACTTTGTTAGACACCTTCAGATAACGTGTTTTAATAGAGTCCAGCCCTTGATTAAATTTGACTGCCCAACGTGCTTGTTTGTGTTGCGGTTTAAGCAAAATGGCACATAAAGCCGGGGTTAAAATCAAGGCGACCAGTAAGGACAACCCCATCGCCACCACCAAGGTGATGGAGAACTGTCGATAAATAATCCCTGTCGCCCCACTAAAAAAGGACATCGGAATAAAAACGGCGGTCAGGACCAAGGTAATCCCGACCAAGGCCCCACTGATTTCCTGCATCGATTGAATCGAGGCTTGTTTGGCACTGAGTTGCTGCTCGTGCATAAGACGCTCAACATTCTCAACCACCACAATCGCATCATCAACCAGCAAGCCAATCGCCAGCACCATGGCAAATAAGGTCAGGGTATTAATACTCATGCCCAAAACAGCCAAGACCGCAAAAGTGCCTAGGATTACCACAGGTACCGTGATGGCAGGAATCAAGGTGGCTCGCCAGTTTTGCAGGAAGATAAACATCACCAGTACCACCAGTCCGATGGCTTCAATCAGGGTGGAGACCACCTGCGACATCGACTCTTTTACAAATGGCGTGTCATCCCGTGGATACATCACAAAATAACCTTCTGGTAAGGTTTTTTCTAAACGGGCCACTTCTTTATACACCGCATCCGCCACTTGCATCACGTTCGCGCCAACAGTCAGCGACAAGGACAACCCCGAAGCAGGATAACCATTGATACGGTTAAACACCTGATAATTTTCCGCCCCAACTTCAACTCGGGCGACATCCTTTAAATAGACAAAACTGCCGTCAGCATTGGCTTTGACGATAATATTTTCAAATTGCTCAGGGGTACGTAACAACGAGCCTGAAGTGACTTTGGCATTCAGGTATTGATCACTTGCCGCAGGTAGTGCTCCGATCGCACCTGCTGCCACTTGTGTATTCTGGTTTTCAATCGCTGTTCGGACATCACCCACCTGAAGCTGATAACGTTCAAGTCGTTGCGGGTCCAGCCAGATGCGCATGGCATATTGCGAACCAAACACACTGACTTCGCCAATGCCTTCAATCCGGCTTAGATTGAGTTCAAAGTTATTGGTAATGTAATCGGAAATATCCAGATTGGTTGATCGGCCAGACTTATCCCCGACCCCAATCACCATAAAGGAGTCACTTAAAGATTTACGAACATTCACACCTTGGCGCTGAACATCATCGGGAAGACGGTTAATTGCCCCATTGACTGCATTTTGGACCTGTACCTGTGCCTGATCAGGATCGGTGCCTTGTTCAAAGAATAGACTAATACGACTGTTGCCACTGGCATCACTACTCGAACTAAAATAGAGCAGGTGATCAATGCCTTTAATTTGCTGTTCCAAAACCTGGGTCACACTATCTTCAACCGCCTGAGCATCCGCACCGCTATAATTGGCCGATACCGTAATTCGGGGCGGTGCAATATCGGGATAACGTTCTACGGGCAAATTCAGAATGGCGAATAAACCAACTGCCATCACAATAATTGCCAGCACAGTGGCAAAGATCGGACGATGAATAAAAAACTTAGATAGCATGGCTGTTCATTCCATTAGTGAAACAGTCAGTTTTTCAAAATGATAGGCAAATACGAGTGCTTTTAGAATATGATCATTACCGAGCTGACGGGCAAACGCCATGCTTATTAACATATCATTTCAAAAAGCGTAAATTGCGGAGAAATAATGAATTTCGAATAATTCACAATAAAAATTCATACCATCGCTTTGCAATAATTCAGCAGTTTAATGCTGTTAGGTAATTTAATTTACTATGCAATCAAATACTTCTTAATTTTGAATTGACATACCCCGGACTTAAAATCATATTAGCACGCTTAGTTTATCTCCCCCATTGTATTAGGCATATATGAAGGCCAGCTTAAAAAACTTGAATATTCTGCTGTTGATCTTATTGCCCGCCTTGATCACAGGCGGCTTACTGATTGCAGTCGGTAATTTATCTGATGGTTTAAGACTTGGCTGTTTATCATTGCCTGGCGTACTGTTTGTTTATCTAGCGATTACCCGACAAAAAATCTATTGGTATCTCCTTGCCATCATCTGGTGGTTTTTGGCCTGGTTAGATGCCTTACTTCGCTCAAGCACCTGGTTTTTATTCAATAGTGATAATGAGGCCTATTTCATTATTGAAGCGCTTGCCAATACCAACCGTCGGGAAAGTCTGGAATTTTTTCAGCTTCATCTCGGTACCATGCTTATGGTGGGGGCAGGTCTGTTGACCTTAGTCATCCTGTATAGCATTACCGTGTTTAAACTGGTTAAACCGATTCATTTTAGCCGACTCTGGCACAGCCGAATTTATCGGGGCTGTATTATTTTTCTGATCTTGCTGGCGATCACCAGTTATCTGATGAAACCCTCCCGTAAGGTACATCCGATTGTATTCTGGACGGAGTATCAGACCAAAATCCAGGACTTTAAAGACCGCATCAAACAGCATAAAAATGTCCATTTGCAATGGGACAAAAGTGCCAAGCAGAATCTGGTACTGACTGAACAGGCTAAAGGCAAACAAACCCATGTACTGGTCCTGTCAGAAAGTTTAACCAGCTTAAATCTGGGTATCTGTGGCTATCCACGCAATACCACGCCTGAACTGGCAAAACGCGTGAATGAGATCAAGGTCTTTTGTAATGCTTTCTCTCCTTCACCGTCTACAATCAATGCATTACGTGTACTGTTAACCGAAAGCCCGGCTTCACAATATGATCAATATTCACCAGAAAGTATTCTGGCCTATGCCCGGGCTGCAGGATATAAAATTTACTGGCTCAGTAATCAGGATGATACCTATTTATCTTCTTTATTCGGTGCCTATGCCGATAAAGCAGTCTATAAAAATAAACGTTCGGGACGCAGCAGCACCTCGTTGGATGAAACGCTCATTCCGGATTATCAACTGGCACTGGCCGATCCTGAACCGAAAAAACTGATTATTCTCCATCTGATTGGCGCTCATCCCAATTATAAAGAGCGCTATCCAGCGGCATTTAACCGGTTTTCCAGCGACAGTAACGATGCTGTCGAAACTGACCTCAAAAATCGGGACATTGATCCGTGGATTCGTTCACTGCGCAATGACTATGATAATGCGGTCTTGTATGAAGATTCATTACTGAGCCAGTTTCTGGATGATTTAAGAGCAGATGCGACACCTGATTTTAGATCCTTTACCGTGGTTTCTGATCATGGCAATGAAGTCGGACATGAAATTGATTATGCCGGTCATAGCCCAAATACCAAAGCAGGTTATCAGGTCCCTGTAATCATGTGGTCAGATCGCTTACACAGCACAGGTGTAGATAAAGAAAAAACCTTAAATACTGCGGAACTGGACAATAATCTGATGCGGATTATGGGACTGAAGGACAAATCCTCCCCATCTCAAACTTACTGGTTAGATGACAATTATCATTTCACACCAGAAGCCAACTGGCCTTATTGGAAGAAATAGCTCTTTATTTTCTCATTGTTTTTGAATCCAGTTTAGACACAAGATCAAACTGGATTTTTTATTTCAGAGCGACTGCTTTTAAAATTCTTGATATTTTCATAAAACTATCATCTCCCTGTCATGTATTTGATAACTTCAACGCTCAAACTAGCGGCTTGAATAAAAAACACATGAGCTTATCTATGTTTAAAAAAGCAGTTCTTTGTCTGAGCCTGATCAGCCTTGCTGGTTGCAATGATGACAACAATGATCAAAACAATATCAAACAACCGAATAATCAGGGTGCTAAAATTCTGGTGGTGGGACATCGGGGAGCCAGTGCACTTCGTCCAGAACACACGCTTGCATCGTATCAAAAGGCGATTGACGATGGCGCCGACTTTATTGAGCCGGATCTGGTTTCAACCCAGGATGGCGTTCTGGTTGCCCGTCATGAAAATGAAATTGGCGGCACCACCAATGTTTCAACCCTGCCGCAATTTACCGATCGTAAAAAAACCAAGGTGATTGATGGCGTGACTTTAGAAGGTTGGTTTACTGAAGACTTTACTTTAAACGAATTGCAACAACTGAAAGCACGTGAGCGCATTCCCCAATATCGACCAGACAATCAAAAATACAATGATCTCTATCCAATTCCGACCTTGGAACAGATTATCAAACTGGCTGAAGCAAATTATAAGAAAACCGGCAAAATCATCGGCCTTTATATCGAAACCAAACATCCCACCTATTTTCAAAAACAGAATTTGGCAATGGAAGATAACCTGCTCAAAACCTTATCTCAATATCAATACACCCGCGATATTGCACCGATCTATTTACAGTCTTTTGAAGTCAGCAATTTGAAATACTTAAAGAATCAGCTTGATCTACACAAAAGTGTCAAACATGCCCAACTGATCCAGCTTTATGATGCGCCCGATACCAAACCTGCTGATTATGTAGCTGAAAACAATCCGAAAACCTATGCAGATTTAGCCACGGCAAGCGGTCTTAAAGAAGTTGCAAAATATGCCAATGGTGTCGGCCCATGGAAAGTCTATGTCTTTAAAAATGACGACATAACGGAAACCACCTCCTTTGTTAAAGATGCCCATCAGGCGGGGCTAAAGGTGCATCCATATACCTTCCGGCCTGAAAATAACTTCCTGCCAGCCAGCTTAAAATGTAGCGCAGATAAAGCCAAAGAAGCAGAACGTTGTGCCACAGGTTCAATCAAGGAAATGCAGCTGTATTTCAAAGCGGGTGTAGATGGGATCTTTACCGATGATCCAGCATTGGGGCGCCAGGCAGTACAAAGTTATCAAACCACGGCAAAATAAGTCTTGTTTCAAATTTAAGGGCAGCCTGAGCTGCCCTTATTTATGCATGGCTATGCTGTTTTTGCTTGCCCTGTTGCCATTGCCCCCAGCCATAAGCCGCCAGTCCGATAAAGGCGGCATAGAGCCCTGCGGTCAGGAAAACTTCTTTGTAGATAAACATGCCCACATAGATGATATTGACAAAAATCCACAGAATCCACGTGGCAATATGCTTTCGACTGGTCCAGTAGGTGGCCAATAAGCTGAATGCCACCAATTGCGAATCCAGCATCGGTACCGCAGCATCAGTAAAATGTTTAAGCATCAAGCCAAACAGCAGACCAAAAATAACCGCCATACCCATTTGCGCCAATACCAGAGTTTTGGCAATCGGTTCAATCCGGATCTCATGGTCCTGACGTTTGCCTTTTAGCCAGTAATAGAATCCATACACATTCATCGCAATAAAGAAAAATTGCAGCAGTGTTTCACCATATAAGCGGATGCTAAAGAAAAAATAGGCGTATAAACTGCACGCCAGAAAATTAAACCACCAGCACCACATATTGCGTCGAATGGTTAAGGTCACACCAATCAGACTGATCACGACCGCAAAAATTTCAAAGGCAGACAAGAGCAAACTTCTTTCAGAATTTGTTGGCAACATTATGGAAAAATCTGCAATTTTAGCAATGCCCAATTATTGATTTACTTTATCTATATTTTTATCTTGATTTGAGAAATGGCTATTTTTCAAACACCCTCTATGCTATAAAAGATCAGAATCAGTTTCGAATATCTTATATGTTGAACCATCAAGTTTCCTCTTCACGTCCGAATGCGATTGCGCATGACATTTCTGTCTATGCGGCATGGCGACGTGTCTACGCGTTACAGCGAGGGGACTTGATATATTTCAGATGATGACACTTTAAACATCAGTTGAATCCACAGGTCGCCTCATGAGCGACCTTTTTTATTGTCTTAATTTCACCGTTGTTATTACAGGAATCATGTCATGACCCAGTTACCCGAAAAGAATGCTCTCTCCATGCCACAGCTACAACCGGCTGTAGCCCCTGTTTCCCCTCGCCTTGCTACAGTCGGTCAATTCATCGCCGTGGTGCTGATCTGGTCATTTACACCTTTAGCTGCGGTCTGGACAGTACATGAAATTCATTGGGCTTGGGGATTATTCTTACGATTCAGTATCGCCATTCCACTGGCCTTGCTGTGCCTGCTTTATTTTCGTTTGAAACTGACCATCAACAAGACTGCCATACTCAGTTATGGTGCCGGTGCGCTTGGGCTGTTCGGCTCCATGACCTTTTGTTATATGGGTGCAACCCGCGTCTCTTCCGGTATGATCTCGATTGTTTATGGGACCGCACCGTTATGGTCGGGACTGATCGCCGTATTTATCCTCAAACGCGAACACTTTTTAAAACGCCAATGGTATGGACTCATCCTGGCCGTTTTCGGACTTTCGCTCACCTTAGGTCTTGGCGCAACGCACATCCAGCTAGATAGGCTTGGGGTCATCTATGAAATTATTGCAGTACTGCTGTACGTATTTTCCATGTTTGCCGTTGCACAAATTGGTGCCGGGATCCATCCCATTATTCAAACCACAGGCTCAACGCTCGTTTCGTGGTTCGGCTATCTGTGTTTATTACCCTTTTTCCTCAGCCAAGCACCGACCCAGTTGCCGAGCCTGCAAACAGGTCTGGCCTTGTTATATAGCGCATTATTTTCGTCGGTGCTGGCCATGATTTGTTATTTCCACCTGATCCAGAAACTGAACCCGACCACGGTCATGCTGATTACCATATTAACACCCGTTCTTGCGACTGGCTGGGGGGTATGGTTCAACAATGAAGCGTTAAGCTCACATCTGATCATTGGACTTATTTTTCTATGCTTCGGCTTATTTCTTTACGCTTACCGTAGAAAATAAGGTATAGATAAGGTTTTAAAACTGACAGGTCAGTCAACTGGACCTGTCAGCAATAGTATCGGCCAACAAGCCACAGTAAACTATCCCGATCACCTCGTGATTTCTCAAAGATTTGTTCAAGGATGAAATAATCTATGCGTTCTTACGTCTTCTGGCTCTGCTTCGGCCTATTATTCGTCTTGCAAGGGTGTGTACATGCCACACCCCAAACAACGGTGGTGACCAGCAAAAGCATCGAACTGAAACAACGCTATTATCAGGCAAAGACTACGGCGCCGGATGGGACTGTACTGGCCTTTACGGTGTATCAACCGCATTTAAAAACTGACCAGACTGCACCTTTAATTTTACATACCCATGGCTTTGGCCTCTCCCGGATGAAACGTCCGGAACTGAGTTTGTATGGTTTCCTGTTACCTACTGGACAAGTCGCGAAAACTGCCTGGCAGAAGGGCTACTGGGTCATGAGTTATGACCAGCGCGGTCACGGTGATAGCCAAGGAAAAATCCGCCTGACTGATCCGGAGAAAGAAGCTCAAGACGTCATCACCCTGATGAACTGGGCAGAAAAAACCCTGCCGCAACTGGCAACAAATCAACATGGCGTGCGAACAGGCATGATCGGTGAGTCTTATGCAGGTGGAGTACAATACATCGCTTCAGCACGTGATCCCCGTTTACAGGCCATCGTTCCTATCACCACCTGGTATGACATCGTCAATAGTCTTGCGCCGAATGGAGTACCCAAAAGTAACTGGATCGGTTTTCTCAACCTGATTGGCGATTGGTGGAACTGGAATAAGTTTGATCCCGAATTAAAACAGGCCTATCTTGCAACGCAACAAGGTCAACTGAAAGCATCTACCTATGATTTTTTAAAAACCCATCAAGCCAGCTGGTTTTGCGATCATGCACAGGCACCTCAAGCAGATGCACTGATTATTCAGGGTTTTAGAGATATCTTGTTTCCCTTTAATGAAGGAGTAAAAGCAGCCCAATGTATTCAGCATGCTCAGCATGACGTTCATTTGATTGGAGTACAGGGCGGACATTTACAGCCTTTTGCCCAGCATTCGCCTCGCGGCAATACACCCTTCTGGTATATTGGCAAAACTGTGAGTTGTGGCAATCAGCAAAAATATAATCTGCAAAATACCATCTTGGACTGGTTCAACCAGAAGCTCAAGGACCAAACGCCAGCGATCAACTTACCGGAGTTATGTGTGGATCAAAGTCCTGTCACGAGCTTAAATGACCTGAATGCAACTCAGTCCTATCGTCTGAATAAAACCTGGATCGCACCGACTGCAACTCAAGCAGTCTTCGTTCCTATCCATACCGCCACCCAACGCGGTTATATCACGGGTGCCCCACGGCTGTCTTTACAGGTAGAAACACCATCTAAAGTAGATCCGACCTTATTTATCTCTATGGCGATTAAATCCAAACTCACAGGGAAATATGAGGTTTTAAATGATCAGACTGCGCCGTTTAATGCAGCCCGAAAACAGGCTTATGACCAGATTACCCAAGACATAACCCAGCTGGATGAACCGCATTTAACCATTGAGTTGCCAAGTATGAATGGGCGATTGAATCAAGGCGATACCCTAGGCTTACTCATCAATACACAGAGCATGTACTATCAAAAAATAAAACAACCTAAAATTGAGGCTTGGATTTCAGGGCACATTGTTTTACCTAAATTTTGGAGTGAGACCGCTTCGAAATAATATTTATTTTTATAAAAAACCAGCGAGAGTGAATTCTACCACTCTCGATTGGCAATCAATTCTTCCATTTCAATATCCAGATAACCGACATCTTGCACCACCATCATCATGGCTTCGGCAATATAATCTGCGGCAGTGTCATCTAAACTGGAATCCAGATCTTCAAATTGTGGTTTCATTTCGTTAATTTCGATCATGGTCTGATGTGCAAAACGATAGATTTCCGTTTCGGATAAGTCAGTACGGCTTACCTTTTTTGAAAACTTCTGGATATGCTGTTTCACTTCAGCCACGAGAATATCGGGATAATATTCATCGTCAAACATGGGGAGGAGTAAATCTTCGAACATAAAAAATAATATGCCAATAAAACGCCATGCTTATAACATAATCCAACCAAAATCACGATATTTAGGCATAAAAAAAGCGGTTTTCCGACCGCTTTTTTTTAATCATGTTTACTCTTTTCTAGCACTTAAGCTTTTGGCAATCTTTGCAAGCTCCACAAACTCTTCTCGCATTTGATAAGGATCGGGTTTCGCTGATTGCTGTGCAAGCTGAATAATCTGATCCCATCCCATTGCGCCATTGTACTGTCCACCCTTTAATTGCTGGGCATAAGAGGCCACAGCAACGGCAAAACGGGTATCGTTATTGGCTTGAACCAATGGTCTGCTTTCCGCCCTCACTGCTTGACTCAATAAAATACTTTTCTCTTGATTTGGTAATTTATAGCGCAAGTTTACAAACGCATATTCTGACTTTTTGGCTGTGTCAGTTTTTGCCGATGCCTGATAACGTGAATCATTGAGCCAGCCTTGTTGACCCACTGGAATGATTTCATAAATCGCGGTGACATTATGTCCCGCTCCAATATCCCCGGCATCGACCTGGTCATTGTTAAAATCTTCCTGCTTCAACATCCGGTTTTCATAACCGACCAAACGATATTCTTTCACCGTTGCAGGATTAAATTCGACCTGAATTTTGACATCCTGAGCAACAGTCGCAAGGGTCGATGAAAGCTGACGCTGCACCACTTTTTTCGCTTCATTTTTATTATCAATATAGCTGTAATTGCCATCGCCTGCATCCGCCAGTTGCTCCATCAACTGCTCATTGTAGTTCCCAGTCCCAAAACCCAATGTCGTTAACGAGATCCCGCTTTTACGTTTCTCTGCCACCATACCTTTCAAGGTACTAAAATCGGTAATACCGACATTAAAGTCCCCATCTGTCGCTAGCAGAATACGGTTAATACCATTTTTCACAAAGGCTTTTTCAGCCTGCTGATAGGCCAATTGGATGGCTTGTTCACCTGCGGTTGCCCCACTGGCCTGCAAGGCATTAATCACAGCAAGTATTTTGTCTTTTTGATTGCCTGCAGTCGGTTCCAGGACCAGTTTTTCACCGCTGGCATAAGTAATGATGGTGACCTTATCCTGTGCTCGAAGTTGCTCGGTGAGTAAACGCAAAGTCTGTTTTACCAGAGGCAGTTTGTCAGCTGCATCCATACTGCCAGAGACATCGACCAAAAAGACCAGATTGGCAGGTGGCAGTTGTTTGGTGCTCAGATCTTTGGCCTGAATGCCAATCTTGATCAGCTTGGCATTTTGTTTCCATGGCGAATCAACGGTTTCGGTAGTGACCGAAAAAGGATGAATGCTATTTGGCTGCGGGTACTGATAATCAAAATAATTAATCATCTCCTCGGCACGAACCGCATCAACAGGCGGTAATCGCCCGTCATTTAAAAAACGACGTGTGTTGGTATAACTACCTGTATCTACATCAATACTAAACGTTGAAACAGCTTGATCCGCAACACGATGTACTGGATTGACTTCATTATTTTGATATTTTTCAGTGTTCTGCTCTAAGCGCGGTCTTTCCATGGTCGGCATCACGGCAATATAAGATGCTGGTGCGATCATCTTATGCGCTTTGATCAATCCCTGATTTGACTGAGTCATTGGTGAGGGCGCTATAGGCATCGCAGTTTCAACTGCAACCTGATCATACTGTTTAACAGGTGTACTACAGGCCATAATCATACAACTAAGCAAACTCAGGGTTAAAATTTTTGTTGATTGATGCATTATTCACTTCCCCAATTTATTTCATTTTTTCAAATACAGTCACGATACAAAGAATTGTATGCAAAAAAAGAAAGATACACCGTATTCGAATGTATCTTCCCAGCCTGGCTGATCAATCAGCTAAACCGTTGTTCTAATCAATCGCATAATTGATGGTCACCACCACACGGGCAATTTTATTAATGGTGGCCTTGTCATAAGCACCGCCATAATCACTATCATCATCCGAGCCACTTTCTGGCAAGATATAAAATGCCCCTTGACTGGCAGAACGCATCATTCCGACCTTTACACCACCCACTTTGGCAAACTCGTTGGCACGGCTATAGGCATTTTGGGTGGCATTGGCAATCAGCGACATTTTGATTTCCTCTAAATTTGATACCAAATATTCAGGTTTCTGCTCAATGGCAATGCCCTTTTCATCCAATAGATATGCATCTTTGGCAGCCTGTTCAATCTTCTTGATATCGCGGCTATTAACCACCAAATTCTGTAAAGCGGTATAGCCTTTAAACTCGCGATTGATTCGCCCGTCCCCCAGATTCACTTCTTCATAATAGGGTTGTGAACTTTTATTTCCGAGTTGCATATCTGCCGCTTTAAAACCATGCTCTACAAAGAACGCCTGTAAGGCTTTCATTTGCTGATCAAGTAATTGATAGGCCTCTGGAATCGTGTCCAATGTATGGCTGCTTTGGAGATGAATCTCCCAGCGAGCTGAATCAGCCTGAATCGGTTTTTCAGCCAGGCCCTTGACTGTAATTGAATTTTTAGTGCTATTAAACTGTTTCAGGGCATAGCCCATAACCCCTGCAGAAATAATGAATCCAAGACTCAAAATGAGGGCAAATACCCATAAACTTTTATATGTAATTGTTTTATTTTCCATTTTTAATATCACTTTGCTTATTTTATAGTCTTGTTATATGTAATCTGGCCAAGCAAGTCAATAGAGCCCTGAAGCTTTACTGACATCTCAGCCACTTTTAAGCCTGCATCATTTTCCAGACCTTGATCGCATCGCGAGTGGCTTTAACATCGTGTGCCCGAACGATACTTGCCCCTTGCTGAAGACTTAAAAGATGCCCTGTTACACTCCCCACCGCACGTTCTTGGGCTGGGACACCATTTAAAGCTTCACCAATAAAACGTTTCCGTGACAAGCCCGATAGAATTGGATACCCCATTCGGTTAAGCTTCCAGAACTCATTCAATAACTGGAAATTTTGCCGGGCATTTTTGGCAAAACCAAAACCTGGATCGATAATAATATTTTCCGGCTTAATTCCAACCGCAATGGCCTGTTCCAGACGTTGTTGTAACTCCTGAATGACCTCTTCGGTCACGTCATTATACTGATCCAGCTGATTCATATTGGTCGGTTCACCCCGCATATGCATCAACACCACAGGAATATTTAACTCGGCTGCGGTTTCCAAGGCTTGAGGGCGGGTTAAGGCACGTACATCATTCCAGATATGCGCACCGGCTTGGACGGCAGCACGCATGACTTCAGGCTGACTGGTATCAATCGACATGATCACATCATATTTGGATAATGTCTCGACCACAGGAATCACACGGCGGAGTTCTTCCTCCAGCGCCACAGGTGATGCATTGGGGCGGGTAGATTCACCCCCAATATCAATAATGCTTGCGCCATCTTCAATCATCTGTAAAGCATGTTGAATCGCCTGATCTTTCTGGTGATGCTGCCCCCCATCACTAAAGGAATCCGGGGTTACATTCAAGATTCCCATCACCTGGGGTTGTGAAAGGTCTAATCGAAAACGACCACAGAATAATTGACTTTGGGGTAATGGCATCAACTGCATCATCAAAACTCTTCACACTTTAACAGGCTTATTTTAACAACACAGCTGATGCTGCGTTGCTGATTTATTTTCAGTTTGGCGCAAAATCCAGACAAAAAAAGAGCGACCGGAGTCGCTCTTTTTATCTGAGCTTTGATTAGCCCATTGCTGGTAAAGGTGGTGGTGTAGATGGGCCATCTTTCGGTGGTTCAAATGCCGCCACTGGATTATCAGCAACATAAACTTTAGGTGGTTGCGGCTCACGTCCTTCCATGATGTCACGGATCTGGTCACGATCGATTGTTTCCCAATCCATCAACGCTTTCACCATTGCATGTGCGATATCTTTGTTATTTTCCAAGATCTCACGTGCAACTTTGTATTGCTCATCTAGGATACGACGTACTTCTTCATCGACCTTTTGCTGAGTCGCTTCAGAAATGGTACGACTACCGACATTACCGAAGAAACCATTTTGGTTTTCATCTTCATAAACCATAACGCCAAGCGCATCAGACATACCGTATTTGGTGACCATTGCACGCGCCATTTTAGTTGCACGTTCAAAGTCGTTCGATGCACCAGTCGACATTTGGTTAATAAATACTTCTTCCGCAATACGACCACCAAACAATATTGAAAGTTCATTCAACATCTTATCTTTATAGTGGCTGGTCTGATCTTGCTCTGGCAACTGCCAGGTCACACCTAATGCCCAACCGCGTGGCATGATCGTTACTTTATGCACAGGGTCAGTACCCGGTAGCATCTCGGCAACAATCGCATGTCCCGCTTCATGGTAAGCCGTAGCACGACGTTCTTCTTCACGAATCACCATCGATTTACGTTCAGGACCCATATAGATCTTGTCTTTGGCATCTTCAAAGTCATGCATATCGACCGTGTTTTTATTACGGCGGGCAGCAAACAATGCAGCTTCATTGACCAAGTTTGCTAATTGCGCACCCGAGAAGCCCGGTGTACCACGTGCAAGCACTTTAAGATCCACACCTGTCACCGAAGGAAGTTTCTTCAGGTGAACGTTCAGGATCTGCTCACGACCACGAATGTCTGGTAAACCCACCATCACTTGACGGTCAAAACGGCCTGGACGAAGCAAGGCTTTATCCAGTACGTCTACACGGTTGGTCGCAGCAATCACGATCACGCCTTCATTGCCTTCAAAACCGTCCATCTCGACAAGCATCTGATTCAAGGTTTGTTCACGCTCATCATGACCACCGCCTGTACCCGAACCACGATGACGACCAACTGCATCAATCTCATCAATAAAGATGATACATGGCGCATGACGTTTCGCTTGTTCAAACATGTCACGAACACGAGAAGCACCGACACCGACAAACATTTCAACGAAGTCAGAACCCGAGATACTAAAGAATGGAACCTTAGCTTCACCGGCAATGGCTTTCGCCAATAATGTTTTACCCGTACCTGGAGGACCAACCATCAATACACCACGTGGAATGGTTGCACCAAGGCGTTTAAATTTGGCTGGGTCTTTTAAGAAATCAACGATTTCAACCACTTCTTGTTTTGCTTCATCACAGCCAGCGACGTCACTGAATGTTAACTTGATCTGATCTTCAGATAACATTTTCGCTTTTGACTTACCAAAGCTCATAGGACCGTTTTTACCACCAGCACCACCGCCCATATTACGCATGAAGAACATGAATAACAGGATGATCAGTAATACCGGGAAACTTGCAATGAGAAGTTGCATCAAAATGCCTTGACGTTGCGGTGCTGTGCCCTCAACCACTACATTCTGTTTATTTAAGCTTGGTAGCAACTCAGTGTCTTCTACTTGAGGACGAACCGTCTCAAATGAAGAACCATTGGTTTTTTCACCATTAATATTTAAACCGTCGATTGTGACTTGTTTAATTTGCCCAGCATTCACCGCTGCAACGAAATCAGAATATTTCATCGCTGCAGGCTTATTGCGGTCACTGACGTTGCTAAAAATCAAAATCAGAACACCGAGTATGATGAGCCACAATACGGCATTCTTGAAGTAATCGCTCAAGGCTTTATTCCCATATCAATCTAATTTGATCATACCTAATCTTGGCTGACCTTCACAAAAACAGCAATGAATTTGCGTTGCAAAAAACTTAAAAGGTACAAAATGCACAATTTTTAACAACTTGGCAAGTACACTTTTATTGCAATGCCTTTTTACGACCTTGACCAATCAAAAAAACTTCTTTCGATCGAGCACGTGATGCCGCAGGTTTGGCTGTTTTTAATACATCAAAACTATCGACCACCTGTTTACGGAATTCGTCAAATCCTGAACCTTGGAACACTTTAACAACAAACTGTCCGTTTGGTCCGAGAACTTTCTGAGCAAAATCCAAAGCCAGTTCACATAAGTAAATCTGACGCGGTTGATCAACAGCCCTATTACCTGATGTATTGGGGGCCATATCCGAAATTACAACGTCTACTTGACGTCCATTTAAAATATTTAACAATTTTTCGAAAACTTCTTCCTCACGGAAGTCGCCTTGCAGGAAGGTTACGTCTGGCAATGCATCCATTTCCAGAATATCTGAGGCAATCACCAAACCGTTTGAGCCAACCAGTTTACCCGCAATCTGAGACCAGCTGCCTGGCGCCGCACCCAAGTCGACCACCGTCATACCGGGCTTGATCATTTTATATTTTTCTTGGATTTCAAGTAACTTATACGCCGCACGTGCGCGATAACCTTCCTTTTGTGCTTTTTTTACAAAAGGGTCATCTAAATGCTCTCTCATCCATGCACGACTGCTTTTAGACAATTTTTGATTGGTAATGCGTGTCGCCATAACTCACTAAATTTCAAAAAACTTCTGATGAGTCATTGTACGTGAAAATTCCGCCTATTACAGTACGGATGTACTTCATTCACACGAACTTTTACAGATTTTTTCCGATCAGGCCAATTGGTTATTTCAGCAATTTTTCACATATTTGTTTGAAGTGTCGGCCTGCGAATCTATCTTAGAAACAGGATGCAAGTTATACTAGGTCGTTTTTCCAATCAGGTATTTTTAATGGCGGCTTTATCTATCCATGAACGTAAACGTTTACGTCAAATCGGTCATGCACTTAATCCAGTTGTAATGATTGGTAGCCAAGGTCTTACAGAAAACGTCATTGAAGAAACAAATCGTGCGTTAAACGACCACGAGTTGATTAAAGTGAAAATTGCGGGTGAAGACCGTGATGCACGTGGTGCCGTCATTGATGCGATTGTAGAAGCAACCGGTGCCGAGTCTGTACAAAAGATTGGTAAAATTGTTCTGCTCTATAAAAAAGCGGCGAAACAAAACCAGCACCTGTCTAACTTAGTCCGTTTTGCTCACTTAAGTAATAAGTAATTAGCATGGCGAGTTATGAACTATCCGCTTTTGATCGCTTTAGTGCCATTACGGTCGTTGGGGCGATTGAGCAACAAACACCAGCAACCTTGAATGTTGGTTTTTGGGTTCGTGACCCAAATCAATTTTTGATTTACCCATATCAGGTTACGGCGCATCCACGTCATGATTTTTTATGGGAACAGACGTGCTTTGAAATTTTTGTGGGCGTGAAAGATCAAGATTTCTACCGAGAAATTAACCTTTCCCCTTCTCAAGCGTGGCAAGTCTATCAATTTGAAGAATACCGCTTCCCTGAAGATATGCCGCCTGTCGCTGCCTATGATATTGAACTGAATCATTTGCAACGCACGCATTATGGCTTGAATGTCAGTCTGGATTTCTCCCAGTTTATGCGTGAGCATCAACTTAAATGGGCTGACCTGTATATCGGTTTAACCGCTGTACTTAATACCACTCAAGGTATGCATTATTTTGCAATGCAGCACAGCAGCCCTCAAGCTGACTTCCATAACAAGCGCGACTGGTTACATCAGTTTTAATAGGTTAAGCATAAAAAAGCGAGAAAAATTCTCGCTTTTTTTAATTTCCGAACAATTAGCTTGTACGGACTTTATTCCATGCTTCAACCGCTTGCTCTTTGGTGCGCTTAAAACTACCGACCAGAGTATCTTTATGCTTTACTGAAATCTGGCTAATATCATCTTTCAGTTCTTTGCTCACTTTACTTAAGTCTTCAATCAATGCATTCAACTCAGTTTTCAATGCATTTTTCAGTTCAAGCAAGTTACCTTGCGATGAATTCAATTGAGTTTTAATCACTTCGATACGCTCTAAAATATCCTGCTTGATTTGCGCAAACTGGTTTTGAACATTTTGATTTAACTCTTTTGCTTCAGTCTCAATTTTTTCCTGAGTTTCTGCCAAAGCCTCTTTCACTTGACCTTGCGTTTCAGCAATCACTTCTTTCGCCTGCTCTTGGGTCTCAGCAAGCACTTCTTTTGCTTTTGCGGTTTTTTCTGCGACTGCTTCTTTCGCTTTCGCAGTTTTCTCTGCCACAGCAGTCTTCACTTCAGCCGTTTTTGCAGCAACCTCTTGTTTCACTTTGGTTGTTTTCTCAACAACTGTATCTTTCACTTCTTCAGCCGTTACCGGTGTCGTTTGATTCTCAGCCATTTTGCTTACCCTCTTCTTGATTGTTAATTTTTGGCCAAGCATAGGATAAAACGGCTACTTCTTAGACAACATTAAAATTGTCAGACAATTTGCATAATATCTCATGATAACCATATAAAGATGAGAGATTTTGCAATAGACAGTTATCTAGCCATTTAAAAAAATAAATCGTGTAATTCCTGATTTTAATAAATAAAAACACATAGACTTTTCACGCACTCATGCGTATAATGCGCTGTTAAGTTACAAGCGAGCAGACTGGAAGGAGGGGCATGTTTTTTTAAGACAGCCTGCCTTTTTTTATGTCTTCTCGCTTTTTTACAGCCTAATTTTTGTGGTCTTAGTTCAGGAGCTTTGGTTTGAGCCCCCCCGCCATTTTAGCCCTCGCAGATGGAACGATCTTTAAAGGAACGTCTATCGGTGCATCGGGTAGTACGACTGGTGAAGTCGTTTTTAACACTGCCATGACTGGTTATCAAGAAATTTTGACCGACCCAAGCTACGCACAACAAATTGTGACGTTGACTTATCCTCATATTGGAAATACTGGCTGTAATAGTGAAGACGTTGAATCAGGTCGCATCCATAAAGTATGGGCGAATGGTTTGATTATCCGCGATCTTCCTTTATTGCATAGCAACTTCCGTTCTGAACAATCACTCAGTGAATACCTGGAGCAACATAATGTTGTAGCCATCGCTGATATTGATACCCGTAAATTGACACGTATTTTACGTGACAAAGGTGCACAAAACGGCTGTATCCTTGCTGGCGAAAATATTACAGAAGAACAAGCGATTGCGAAAGCACGTGAATTTGGCGGTTTAAACGGTCTCGATCTTGCGAAAGAATGCTGTGACCCGACGGGTTTTGAATGGACTGAAGGTTCTTGGACTTTAGGTCAGGGTTTCACTCAACCAGAATTAAAATATCATGTGGTTGCATACGATTATGGTGTCAAAACCAACATCTTACGTATGCTTGCAGACCGTGGCTGTAAATTGACAGTGGTTCCTGCACAGACTCCTGCTGAAAAGGTTCTTGCTTTAAATCCGGATGGCGTGTTCTTGTCAAATGGTCCTGGTGACCCGGCAGCATGTGACTATGCCATCGAAGCAGTCAAAACCATTGTTGAAACCACAACATTGCCAGTATTCGGTATTTGTTTAGGTCATCAGATTTTAGCGCTTGCTTCAGGTGCGAAGACCATGAAAATGAATCACGGTCACCACGGCGCGAACCATCCTGTACAAAACCTTGAGAACGGTACAGTGATGATTACTTCTCAAAACCACGGCTTTGCTGTCGATGAGAGTACTTTACCAGCAAACTTAAAAGTGACACATCGCTCACTGTTTGACGGTACAAACCAAGGTATTCATCGTACTGACAAACCAGCATTCAGCTTCCAGGGTCACCCTGAAGCCAGCCCTGGTCCACATGATTGTGCGCCGTTGTTCGATCATTTCATCGAACTTATCGAAGCCGCTAAGAAGTAATTAAGGAGCGAATAATGCCTAAACGTACGGATATTAAAAGCATCTTAATTATTGGTGCTGGTCCTATTGTCATTGGTCAGGCGTGTGAGTTTGACTATTCAGGTGCGCAAGCATGTAAAGCGCTTCGTGAAGAAGGTTATCGCGTTATTCTGGTCAACTCGAATCCAGCGACCATTATGACTGACCCTGCAATGGCAGATGCAACGTATATTGAGCCAATCACTTGGCAAACTGTTGCACAAATCATTGAAAAAGAACGTCCAGATGCAGTCCTTCCAACCATGGGTGGTCAAACTGCATTGAACTGTGCCCTTGCACTTGATGAGCACGGCGTTCTTGAAAAATATAATGTTGAACTGATTGGCGCATCAAAAGACGCGATTGAAAAAGCAGAAGATCGTAAACTGTTTGATATCGCAATGCGTAAAATTGGTCTGGAATGTCCAAAAGCGGCCATTGCTGAAACAATGGAAGAAGCGTTGGCCATTCAAGCCGGTTTCGGTTTCCCTGTCATCATTCGTCCATCATTCACGATGGGTGGTTCTGGTGGTGGTATCGCCTATAACCGCGAAGAATTCCTTGAAATCTGTGAACGTGGTTTCGACCTCTCTCCTACTCACCAGTTATTGATCGATGAATCTTTAATTGGCTGGAAAGAATACGAGATGGAAGTTGTTCGTGACAAAAACGACAACTGTATCATCGTCTGTGCGATCGAAAACTTTGACCCAATGGGCGTTCACACGGGTGACTCCATCACCGTTGCTCCTGCGCAAACATTGACAGACAAAGAATATCAATTGATGCGTAATGCATCGGTTGCAGTTCTGCGTGAAATCGGTGTTGAAACAGGTGGTTCAAACGTTCAGTTCGGTATTAACCCGAAAGACGGCCGTATGGTTGTGATCGAGATGAATCCACGTGTATCACGTTCATCTGCACTTGCCTCTAAAGCAACAGGTTTCCCGATTGCAAAAATCGCGGCGAAACTTGCAGTGGGCTACACCCTTGATGAATTGAAAAATGACATCACAGGCGGCGTAACACCAGCATCTTTCGAACCATCGATTGACTATGTTGTGACCAAGATTCCACGTTTCAACTTCGAAAAATTCCCACAAGCTGAGCCGGTATTAACCACTCAGATGAAATCTGTGGGCGAAGTGATGGCGATTGGTCGTAACTTCCAGGAATCTGTACAAAAAGCACTTCGTGGTCTTGAGGTTGGCGTCAGTGGCTTTGATGAAAAAATCGAAGCAGGTACTGCAAATGCCAAAGACATCATCCTAAAAGAGCTTAAAGTCCCGGGTCCAGAGCGTATCTGGTATGTTGCGGATGCATTCCGTCACGGTTTCTCTTTAGATGACGTATTTGAAGCAACCAAAATCGACCGCTGGTTCCTGATCCAGATCGAAGACATCATTAAAACTGAAGCTCAAGTGAAAACTTTAGGTTTTGGTGATTTAAATGCTGACAATATTCGCTCGTTCAAACGCAAAGGTTTATCTGACCTGCGTATTGCGGACTTGATGGGTATTTCACAAAAACAATTCCGTAAACATCGTTGGAACTTGGGTGTATATCCAGTTTACAAACGTGTTGATACTTGCGCAGCAGAGTTTGAATCTGGCACTGCTTACATGTATTCAACTTACGATGAAGAATGTGAAGCAAATCCATCAAATCGTGACAAGATCATGGTGATTGGTGGCGGTCCTAACCGTATCGGTCAAGGGATCGAGTTTGACTACTGCTGTGTACACGCTGCATTAGCTATGCGTGAAGACGGTTATGAAACCATCATGGTGAACTGTAACCCTGAAACCGTTTCAACCGACTATGACACATCTGACCGTCTATACTTCGAGCCTGTAACACTTGAAGATGTACTTGAAATCGTACGTACCGAGAAGCCGAAGGGCGTGATCGTACAGTACGGTGGTCAAACACCATTAAAATTGGCGCGTGCTTTAGAAGAAGCCGGTACACCAATTATCGGTACATCTCCAGATGCGATTGACCGCGCTGAAGACCGTGAACGTTTCCAGCAAATGATCCAGCGTTTACAGCTTCGTCAACCGAACAACAGCATTGTAAAATCTGCTGAAGAAGGTATTTCTGAAGCGGCTAAAGTAGGTTATCCGTTAGTTGTTCGCCCATCTTATGTATTGGGTGGCCGTGCGATGGAAATCGTGTATAACGAAGAAGAGCTTAAACGCTACCTTCGTGAAGCTGTACAAGCCTCAAATGAAGCGCCTGTCCTGCTTGACCATTTCCTTGATGATGCAACTGAAGTCGACGTTGACTGTGTATCTGACGGTAAAGATGTTGTGATCGGCGGTATCATGCAGCATATTGAACAGGCTGGTATTCACTCTGGTGACTCTGCATGTTCGATTCCTCCTTACTCGCTTTCTCAAGAAGTTCAGGATGAGATGCGTCGTCAAACGGTTGCAATGGCAAAAGAGCTTGGCGTAATTGGTCTGATGAACGTTCAATTCGCAGTCAAAGGCGATGACGTTTACGTACTCGAAGTGAACCCACGTGCATCTCGTACCGTGCCATTCGTATCGAAATGTATTGGTGACTCTTTGGCGAAAGTGGCTGCACGTTGTATGGCGGGCCAATCACTTGAATCTCAAGGTTTCACTAAAGAAATCATCCCGACCCATTTCGCAGTGAAAGAAGCAGTGTTCCCATTCGCTAAATTCCCTGGCGTAGATCCAATGCTTGGCCCTGAGATGAAATCGACAGGTGAAGTCATGGGCGTGGGTACCACATTTGGTGAAGCATTCTACAAGGCAGTACTTGGTTCAAACGAACGTTTACCTGGCTTGCCAACTGAAGGCGAAGTGAAGCATGCCTTCTTGTCAGTTCGTGAATCAGACAAGAAATACATTGCCAACATCGCTCAACAGTTGATTGACTATGGTTTCAAACTTGTTGCGACCAATGGTACACACCGTGTATTGAAAGAAGCGGGTATCGAATGTGAAGCTGTCAATAAAGTGACCGAAGGTCGCCCACATATTGTTGACCGCTTGAAAAATGGTGAAATTCATCTTATTGTCAACACAACAGAAGGCAAACAAGCTCAGTATGATTCTGCCATGATTCGTCGTGCTGCCCTACAAGGCAAGGTGTACTACACCACGACAATCAACGGTGCTGAAGCAGTTTGCCAAGCATTTGCTGTGAAATTGCCAATGGATGTGTACCGCTTGCAAGATTTACAAACTGTAGGTTAATTCTCTACCGATAAAGTCCCGTCACCTTATCGGTGGCGGGCTTTTTCTTTTTTTAATCCTGTATTTTCCCAACCACTTTAGAGGGACTGAAATGCAACGTTATCCTATGACTCCCGAAGGCAAGGTTGCCTTAGAGAAAGAATTACAACAGCTCAAGACAGTTGATCGCCCACGTATTATCCAAGCGATTGCTGAAGCACGTGAGCACGGTGATTTAAAGGAAAATGCTGAATATCATGCTGCTCGTGAACAGCAAGGTTTCTGCGAAGGCCGTATTCAGGATATCGAAGGTAAACTCGGTGCAGTTCAAGAAATTGATGTCAGAACACTCGAGCAAAATGGTCGTGTTGTATTTGGTGTGACTGTTACCATTGAAAACCTGGATACCGAAGAACGTAAGACTTATAAAATTGTAGGCGATGACGAAGCAGATTTTAAAATCAATAAAATCTCAGTAAACTCCCCGATTGCTCGTGGTCTTTTAGGTAAAAACGAAGGCGACGAAGTAAAAATTCAAACACCGCAAGGTGAGGTTGAATATGAAATTGTAAGTGTGGAATATATTTAACACGCTCGATTAAGTCTCCAAAGAACTCTTCATTTATTGAAGAGTTCTTTAGTTTTGGACGTGTTATTTTCAAAAAAAATGACCATGCTCTATGCATTTATTGGTTTTTTATTTCCTCATCATCTTCAACGCCTGTTTACATGAGTAAGGAAATTTTTCCCTCATAAAAAGAACCGTATTCACTTTAGTCGTTATAATAGCGACGCTTTCCTCTCGTAGTTATTGTTAAGATATGGATCAATTAATCAACTCTCCTGTGAAACACTGGTGTGAGTTCGAGTTTATTTCTAAGACGGTGAAAAACCCCAACATCCATATCAAGGGCAATTATTCTTATTATTCTGCGTATTGGGATCAGGGCTTTGAACGTTGTGTGGTGCGCTATCTACATGATAAGTCGTCCACACCTGAGAAACCGATTGATCAACTTTATATTGGTAATTTTGTCTGCTTCGGCGCGGAATGCGTGATTATGATGGGTGGCAATCAACTGCACCGCCCTGACTGGATTTCGACCTTCCCTTTTGATACACGCAGCTTTCTGCCTGCAGGTGACACCGTGATTGCAGATGGTTGCTGGATTGGTAGTCGTGCCATGATCATGCAAGGAGTGAAACTGGGTGAAGGTGCTGTAGTGGCAACAGGTGCTGTAGTTACTCAGGATGTTCCACCCTATGCCATTGTTGGCGGTGTTCCAGCCAAAGTCATTAAGTATCGCTTTTCTGAACAAGACATTGAAAAATTACTTTCTCAAAAGCTTTATGATCTGGATGAAAAACAGATTTTGAAAATGCGTGAACAATTGCAGACGGATGATGTAGAAGCCCTTATCCAATATTTCGAGCAAAGTTAATCTAACTTTTTATAGATAAATCATAATGATAGTCCCCTTTTATTTTTATGGAAATTTCATCTATTCTTAAACACATCCAAGCTTAACCATACTGCTATAAATAATAACTATCCCTATAAAAATGCTAGGTTTTATTCTCATCGCAATAGGTCTAGAATAGAATCATAGCTCATATATTAAGCAAATTTTATTGACTCAATTCAATGCAAAATCATAAATATAAGGAGTAACAACATGGCTTATCAAAAAATCTTAGTGGCGATCGATGACTCCGAAATTGCTGCGAATGTCATTCGTGAAGCAGCTCAACTGGCGAAGGCCTTAGACAGTGAAGTGACTGTGGTTGAGGTCATGGCACTTGATCCTTATCTGGCAGATGCTTATATCCGTATGGGTCAAAGCAATGATTTGATTGAACGTGTTCGAGGTTATGTTCAGGATAATTTAACGAAAGCCGAGCAAAAATTTGAAGAGCATGGCCTGACGGTAGCCACACAAATCTTAGAAGGCTTTGCCGTGCATCAGGAAATTATTGGCGCAGCGCAAAACCTAGGTGCTGACCTGATCGTGATGGGCTCACATGGTCGTACAGGCTTTAAACAGTTTGTCTTGGGTAGCGTGGCACAAAAGGTTTTGGCTGAAAGCCATATTCCAGTATTGATTGTTCGCTAGAAGGTAAATACTGCCGGATTGATAAAAAAACATGGTAAAGGTTTACCATGTTTTTTTATTTTGAATTATTGAGTTTTTAATTCAATAGGTTTGGCTTTTTCTAAAACATCGTTCGAAATTTCACTGGTCGATACAATTGTTAATGATTGACCCTTAGCCTGAAGTTTCTCTTTATTCAGATCATTTAAAACAACATTAGTATCTTTGGTATTTAGGCTATACATCGCACCTGTCGCCGGATCGATAATGAGTAACCCTAAAATACCACCGAATAGAATATTACCGACATACCAGCCGTTTACACTTGAACTTACGGTAATTTCTTTCTTTTCATAGCCTTCTTTTTCAAAAATAACCGTATATCTTTCAGGAACAAAGAAGCCGGCACCACGGTTTAAACTGACCGTAACAGGTGCTTTACCCACATGAATTTTTTTCCCATCACGATTTAAAATTGTAATATCACTTAACTCAGGTGTGCTTTGAAATGTCATGGTTTGGGTTTTACCCGAAATGATGCTGGCACAACCAGATAAACTGAGAACAACAGCCCCGCAAAATAGAGAAATCTTTTTCATTTAAATACCAAAAACACTAGTGTAATTTTATGTATCGAAGTGTAAATAAACTGTAAAATAATTTCAACATATTCATTCTAGTTTAGTCTGAGATTATTTAAGGCTGCCAGCCAAAGGTTTTTAAACTGACCTTGCCATTTAATAAATAGATTCCCTCTTGTTCTAATAACATCTGTTGAACATTTTCACCACGCTGATTGATACGAATTACACTGATTTTTCCTTGAGAATTAATAACACGATACCAGGGAATTTCACTGTCTTTATCTAAATGCTTGAGCACATAACCGACTAAACGCGCATGTTTAGGCAAACCCGCCAGCTTGGCAATTTGTCCATAACTTGCCACTTTGCCATATGGAATCAGGGCAATTACTTCCAAGATTTGTCGATGTAGTTCATTGGTATCTTGCACAATACAACCTATAAAAATCTGCTAAGATGATAAAAATCATGCGAAAACGTTAGACACAATAATTAAAATGCTACGACTTGAGAGAACAACAATGCGGTTAAAATTCACAGCACTGACAGTATGCTGTCTGGTCTTTAGTGCATCCTGTACCACACAAAAATCACCTGTAAAAATCACACCTTATAAATATCACGCAGGTGCTTCAGATGACTTGCCTGTAGTCAATGTCAGTTTTATTTTTACCACCAATCGTCCTGAAGCCCAAGCCTTTGATAGCAAAAAGCAAATGTATAAAGAGCTGGGCATCCTGAACCAGTATTTTGTCGATGAAAATAATCAAAAAATCTTTAAGTTCAAATTCCATCGCTACTATTCTTATCAAGACTTTAGTAAACGAAAATGTGATCTGGCCAATCAACTCAATCAGCCCAGAGCCTTGATTGCCGATAATATTCCTGGTGCAGTAAAAACCTGCTTTCCTCGTCGCAAAAGCAAGGAAGTGCTGTTTTTTATTTATGATTCCTACGGCGATAAACTCAAATATGCCGATGTGACCAGTTGGGGCTTTAGAAACCAGGGTCAGCCTTTTATTTTAATTGACTGGGAACGCCTAAATTACCAGATTCAGGCCGCCAGTGTACACGAGATGGGCCATGCTTTTGGCTTAAGCCATGTCTGTGCGCCGAAAGCCACCAAAGCCACACCAACCAATATTATGACCAGTTACGACTGTAAACTCGGTAGCGGTGGCTTACGTAATCTCGGCTTCACCCAAGAACAGCTCAGCATCATGCTCGAGAATTACAAGCGTTATCCTTAAAATTTCAGCTGGATATAATGGCCCAAATGATCTTGTCCCAATGTGTAATCTGCCGAATTGAGTTGACCGGTTAAAAAAGCCTGTGCTTGCTTGAATTGTGCTCCATTTACAGGATAAGGCTGCCAAAAGCTGTGTAAATTATCCGTGAAGATTGGATAAAGCTGTACGCTTTGCGCCTTTAAATTGATTCGAACCACCAGTCCGTACGGCAAAGCCTGATATTTTTCAAACTCGCCATTGCTATTAAATACGCCATTGCCAATTCCGAATATGACCGGTTTATGCTGAATATATTGAATAGGCTGGATGGCATGCGCCCCATGACCAATCACCAGATCAGCACCGATCCGGGTTAACACCTGTGCAAGCTGTTCCTGTTCAGGATGCGTACTTTTAAAATCCACACCCCAATGACAGATCACGATGATCTTATGCTGTGGATATTGCTGTCGATACTGCATGATTTGTTCAAATAGAATGGCATTGATACTCGCCACACCTGCACTCTGCCCCAATGCATAAAAGTCATGCGCTTGATAAGCCGTCTGCCGATGCCAATAGCCATTAAAAATGGCAACTGTTTGCTGTTCACCCTGAATTTGCAGGCACTGATGCGCGTGCTGTTGATTAGCCCCTGCCCCGATAAAATTAATCTCAGCTTGATTTAGCAACGCCAAAGTATGTACAAGGCTTGGAGTACCATAGTCTTTTAAATGATTATTGGCGAGACATAGCGTATTCAAATGCACGCGCTTAAACTCGGCCAGAGTCGGTTCAGGCTGTGCTCCCAGAATAAAGGCTTTTTTATCATTAAGCGGCGAATCTTGATCAAGGTTGAATACGGCTTCAAAATTGGCAATATTGATCTCATCTTCATGGAAAAACGGTTTGATCCTCTCAAAAGAATGCGCATAGCCATAACGTTGTAGCGCATCGTCTATACCCTTGTTTTTTCTTTTATGGGTATAAAACTCACCGAAATAGGTATCGCCAATGATATTGATCCATTCCCGTTTGGCCTGAATCTGTTTGGCAGGCAATAAAGCGGGTTCAAAATAGTGATAATACGGCAGCAGATGATCAATCCGATGCAAATCATCTAGAAGATGAAAAATGCCTAGACTCTGATTTTCATGGCGATATGAAAAGTAATAATGTTGCTGCTGATCTGAGAGAATCAGGACAGCATCGAGCTGGTGACAGCTCAATACAGCGCTAAATGGTGCAATCTGCTGCCCTGCAAGCTTGAATGTTTTGACAAATACGGTATGTAATAAGGATACAGGCATGTTAAAGATGGCTTGGGCAAGACCTGATAAATTTTGCAGGGTATTCTGTACATCACGGTCTGGATCAGGCAGTTGCAATCCAAACTGCCGGGCAGTCTGCGCTATCTGGATTTGAGCCTGCTGCCAATCACCCAACAAAGCACAACCAAGTGCCTGCTTGTGCTCAAGCCTTTGGGTAAAACTCCAATATTGTAATAGTGCCAAAACAGAAGCCCCCTGTTTCAGCAACTGTCCCTGTTGATGCTGCTGTTCAAACGGCTGCTCGATTACTATATTCTGCTCAAGTTGCACCTGACCTGCAACAATAGCTTGCAAAGCCAGATAAACTAAAATCCAGTCACTACAGTCGCCTGCGATTTTAGTCTGCCAGAGCGGATGCTGATAATTTTCATTGCCAATTCGACTGATGATCTTGATTTCTTGAGGAGAGCGCATGGGTTTTATCCTCAATGTTTCAGTTTTCAAAATGCTGAACATAGGCCACATAACCGGAAAGATTATGTTCCTGATCATCAATACGGACACGGAAGCGGTCATGCCGGACATAAAAGGCATTCAGACACTTTTCAGGACAGGCCATATACATGGCCACTTCGGGATAGAAAAATCCGGTGCGCTGAAAATCGCTACGAAACTCGATCAGCTTTTTTAAATCCTCAAACTGTGCCTGTGCAAACAACTCATGCAAACCCAAATCCCGAATCCGGCACAGCATTTGATAAGCCGCCATCATCATTTCCAGCAAAGTGGCATAGGCCGTTTTACGATTGCGGATAAACACCAGATGCCTGCGATAATTGTTGATCCCAAATTGAAAATATTTTTCCTCTGGACAAATTTTGGTGAGCTCATTGCTACAGTAACTCAGCCAGTGGTCATGATAACGATCATATTTTTGTTCGATAAAGCGTTCAAACATGCGCTTGACCGTGCCTAGCAGCTTTTCATCAGCCTGTAGCTGATAAAGTCGTAACAAAGCCAAGGCCGCTTCACCGTCATAATAAATAATGCGAAACTTTTCTTTCACGCTGTAGTCTGGGTAATGCAGGACATGTACGGTTTCGCCTGCATCATTGACCATCGACAAAATACCATTGGCCAAGGCTTGGGCAAACTTCAGATAATGATTATCCCCTGTCATTTCCTGATATTTACTCAACATCAGAATTGCAGCGGCATTGGCACCCAGCTTGATTTCATTCAGTTGGCTGAGATCCGCGCCATCTAACATATAAGCCAGACCACTTTGCTTTTCGATATAAAAATGTTTTAAGGCATATTCAATGGCTGTCTGGATTTTTGCGATTCTGTGCTGGTGTGGGAAAAGCGCCAATGTCTCAATCAAGGCATAGGTCGAAGTACAATGCCGCACTGTGTTATAGCTACGAATGTCACGGTCATAGGCTGGAAAAAAACCATAGATAAAGCGTCCATCCGCCTGAATCTGCTGTTCAAGAAACTGGGTGTTAGCTTCAATCATGTGCATGAAATGCTGTTTTTTGTCATCTGTTAAGTAACGTACTCCATGTTCAGTGAATTGACTACGGAGAGGTAGCAACTGTCCAGATTCATAAAATACAGCATGACTATCGAAGCTCCAGACCTGCTGGATTTGATTGAGCTGGACTGGATGCGCTTGATGCGGATATTTCTTTGAAATACTGGCATTCAGATTATCTTGATCAAAAAAATTGGGCGTGTCATAGCTCAAGCCACGAATGATGGCCTTGCCATACAATTCCTGTTCCAAAAAACAGGTCCGGAAGTGCTGATCAAAACTGATGCCTTTACGATAGTGATTATTATGCAACTGGCATTTTAAATTTTGTTCGATTTGCTGCCAGTGCTTTGGCTGGATGTTATAGGCCAGATCAAATTTTAACAATTCTGCCAGATGTCCCTGCTGGTTGAATTGTGTATCCAGAAAAGTAAACAACGCCTGTTGCGCAGATTGTAACTCAGTCAATGCAGTATTCCAGACCTGGCAACGTTGGGTTCTTTCGCCATAAGACAAGAAAATAACCGTATGGGTTAAACCCAGATGTTGCTGAATCTTTTCAAAGTAAGCACTGAGTTGATGTTTGAGTTGTTCAAGTGCTGAAATCGTCGTAATCGTCATGTCTTCAGTTGTTAGAATTTTTAAGCGTTTTAAACAAGATAGCACAATTTTTTATGATCTTCTCAAAATGAAAAAAGAGAACCCGAAGGTTCTCTTTTTATAGCAAGGATTGAGGATTAGTAAATGATCTGGTTGTTATTTAACAGCGTATTCAGATCTGTTGTCACCCCTTCAAGTACTAACAATGGTGTATACGTACTGCTACCAAGGATACCAGGATCACCATTACGATCGATTTCAATCGTTGTATTACCACCACTTGTGGTTACACGGAGGTACTCGCCAATATTCAGTGCATTTTGATCACCATCCAACAGATGCTGGATATCGATCTTGTCTGCCTGATCATTGTAGTTCGCTGCACCAGTATTGGTGTTGCCAACAACAAAGTCTGTCCAGTGATCAACACCATTACCGCCTGTATTTGCACCATTACCCGCTGATGCCGCACTACCATTCAGGATTTGGAAGATTAAGGTATCTGATCCAGTACCTGTGGTGAAGGTATCATTGGCAGTTGTACTGGTATAAAGCAGGTTGTAATCCGTATGGGTCAAATCAATATTTAAGGTAGAAGTTGACTCGACACCTGTTGCAGAAATGATCTTGTAGTCAATGCTATCCGCCGATGTTAAATGTGTAGTCACATTGACATCATTTGGACGGTATTCATAGGTACCATTGGCCTGCATGATCAGGATACCGTTACCGGTATTGATACTTTGTCCAATCGCATCGACATAAGATCCAGCGACGCTATCCCACACCTGAAGTTTATAACCTTCATGTGTTGGAAGACCTGTATCCGCAACCCCACCAATATCATCTCCGAGTAACACGTTACCGTTGATCCATTCAGAGCTGTATTGATTCAGATGAATTGTGGTTGTGGTGACACTTGTATCCAAGGTAGTTGCGCCTAGAGATACGCCTTGTAAAGTGTATTGAACACGATACAGACCCGCTGCCAGATAATCGACATTGTCCTGGAAGGCCACACTGCCCGCCTGAATTGTTGCCAGACTACCCAAGGCAGTTTGTGAACCAGTGTAGATAGTATTGGTCCAGGTCACTCCACCATCGGTACTGCGTTGAATCACGTAACTGACTGTTGGCAACAAACTCGCAAGTGGTTGAGCCGTATAAACTGCCGCCAGATCAATATTGGCCACTGTTCCGGCCGCTACCGTAAAGCTATTTGAAGTCACCGAAGTTGAACCAATGAGATTGACCGTAATATTCGGACTATCGACATCAACAGCTGCATCTCTGCTATTCGAGAAGTCTGTTGTTGTCACTGCATTGTCTGCATTGGCTGTGAATTGAACCACACCATCATTGCCAGGGTTGACTGTATCCCAAACCACAGTTGCATCAGGTGAACCGACCTGGATATGCAATTGCGCCGTATCCGTCGCACCAGTCAGCACATCACGGATGGTATAGGTAAAGGTATCGACTTTACCCACCGCACTCAAATCAGTGGTGTTCGGTGTATAGGTATACTCGCCGTTGGCAGAGATCACCAAGGTACCATAAGCCCCAACGATGGTTGTGTTGGTTCCGATGGTTTCAGTTGGCGCCCCAGCAACTTCTGAAGTGACTGTTGAAACCTGTGTAGTCAAGGTAATTGAATCACCTGTTAACACATTGCCTTCAGCCTCAATCGCAGTATTGGTTGGTGCAACGGTATAGTCGAAGTCATCTTTCACTACACTCATGGTACCCAAGATACCGACGCCCACACCGGTGTAGACCATGAAGGCGCGGTATTCGCCCTGACCTAGATCAGGTACTGTTACACCAATACCACCACTACCTAACAGACCGATATTAAGCAATCCAGTGCTTGAACCACCATCAATGTTATGCCAAGTACCATCTGCTGCTTTTTCTTGCAGAACCACCTTGTAGTCATTGAATAAAGACAGTGAAACTGTTGGTGCGTAAGAGAAGGTCACGTCCGCACCATGTCCAGCTGCAATATTAAATTTCACACTTGGTGTACCCAGCAATGAAAGGTTGAGGTTCTCAGACACACCCACCAGTAACAGATAACTTGCCGAACCGACGGCAACACCCAACTGACCTTGTGGAACAACATCAATACCCGCAGACACTACATCATCAATCGCATCTACAGGTGTAGCCACGATATCTGCCGGTTGCGACGGATCTGTCGGGTTCCAGGTCATATCGACCGCATCGCTATCAATATGGAAGTACAAGGTCGCTTGCGATGAATTCACCCCATCCGTCAAGGTATAGGTAAATTGATCGACTTGGCCCACACCACTGGCATTGGCAGTTGGTTGATAGCTGTAATTACCATTGGCGTAAATCGACAATGTACCGTAGTCACCGATAATGGTTGTAACACCTGTTGGATTCACGGTATGAGCCACACCATTGAATTCAACGCTGGTGATGCTACTGAAACCAGATGCAGTATCTGCATGTCCATTGAGACCAATGTCATGGATCACATTACCTTCTGCAGCTTCTACGCTGTAACCGGTGATGTTGGTTGCATCAAATACATCTTTCTGAACAGAAAGCGTACCGAGCAAGCTGACACCGATACCGCTACCCGCATAGGTCATGAAGGCTCTGTACTGACCTGCACCTAGACCATCTAATGTCACTGTATTACCACCAAAGGCTGCAAGGCTCAGTAAATCAGCTTCGCCTGTGCCATTTACCGCTACCCATTGATTGGTCGCAGTATCAAATTTCTGAACCACAAGCACATAGTCGGCAAGTAGATTTGCACTGATCAATGCACTGTAGTTAAAGGTCACATCATTGAGAGTGTGATCAGTCAGGGTGAAGGCCACACCCGCAGAACCAAGCTGGAAGTCAAAGTTATTGGTTAATGAGACCAACGCAAGATAACCGTGACTACCGACCGCAACATCATTGCCAATTTGCAGATATTCCGGATTAATCTCGGCAACTGCAAGGTCATCAACTGCAATCACTGGCGTACTGTTGCCAATGGTGAAGTCCAGACTTGCACTTGAGGTATTGCCACCCAAAGGATCTGACAAGGTATAAGTGAAGTGATCCACCAGACCTAGATTTGCATTGGTATTATTCGGTGTATAGATATAATCGCCATTTGCAAATATTTGCAGTGTTCCGTATTGACCGACAATGGTTGCCCCATTGGTGAGATCAACTGTGGTTGTTACCCCGTTGAAGGTTACAGAACCAACCACGGTATAGCCTGTGACTGAGTCGGCATTGGTACCCACACCTAGACCGGTAATCACGTTGCCTTCTACTGCAACACCAGTGTAATCCACTTGTGTTGGATCAAAGACATCCATGCTACCTGTCAATGTGCCGAGGATACTCTTACCATATAGACCGTTATAGGTCATGAAGGCACGGTATTGTCCTTCTTCCAGACCTTCAAGCACCACTCCCGGAGTTGCATTTAAGCCGATACCTAACACGCTGAGGTTAAGTAAAGATGCTTCGCTGCTACCGGTAATTGATTCCCAACGGTTTGTGACCGTATTGAATTTCTGTACAACAAGCTGGTAATCGCCCAATGCGCCTTCATTAATCAGACTGCTGTATTTGAAGGTCGCTGTACCTTGCTCACCCGCAGCCACATTGAAGTTCACTGTGCTGTTCACGAATGGTAAAGGTGCTTGGAGGTTGATACCTGCCAACGATAGCAATGCAAGGTAAGTTGCGCTGCCTAGTGCACGGTCATCTTCAATAAGATGCGGTTGCGCACTAATTCCAGCATTCACGGCATCGTCTGCTGCAATAATGGTTACGGTTGCAGGTTCTGATGGATCCGCTGGGTTCCAGTTCATATCGACAACTTTACTGTCGAGGTGAACGTAGAAGGTCGCTTGTGAAGTGGTACCTGATGCCGGATCGCGTAAGGTATAGGTAAATTCATCGACCTGTCCTAAACCAGCACTGTCAGGATTTGGTGTATAGGTATAGTCACCATTTGGATAGATCACCAAGGTACCGTGAACTCCTGGCACCGTAGTTGGAGAGCCAGTGATGGCAACACCGTTAATTTCACTGATGACACTGTTTGGTGTAGCAATGTCGATTGCACCATTGGTATTTGGATCAGAGATCAGGTTACCGTGTGCTGCAACCACATCGTAGCCAGTGATCACCGCAGGGTTGTAGAGATCAACCTCACCGTTCAGGGTAACACCGACTGCACCACCGACCAGACCATTGAAGGACAAGAACGCTCGATATTCGCCTTCGGTCAAGCCCGCAATTTGCGCGGTTGGTGTGTTACCTAATAAGGTCAGATTCAATAATGAACGGTCACCTGTACCATTCACCGCTTCCCATTGACCGGTCACTTCATTGTATTTTTGCAATACAACATTGTAGTTACCGAGTGCCGATGCGCCAATTAGACTATTGAAGCTAAAGGTTGCAACACCTTCTTGTCCAGCAGCGACATTGAAATCAACAGTATCCA
Organism: Acinetobacter sp. 1000160; assembly: GCF_000588715.1. Lineage (NCBI taxonomy): Bacteria > Pseudomonadati > Pseudomonadota > Gammaproteobacteria > Moraxellales > Moraxellaceae > Acinetobacter > Acinetobacter sp. 1000160. Next base: position 209,088 of record NZ_JFWP02000007.1, read on the forward strand.
CAGTCAGCAATTGCAGGTCGACCAGATTTCCGACATTCAACAAGATACCATAGAATGCTGAATCTGTTTCTGTGCCCACCAATTGGTATTGTGGATTGATTTCCACTTCCACCAAGTTGTCCGCAGCACGGATTGAATCAAACACAATATTCAGATTGGCATTTGTGGTCGCGCCTGTGACCGGATCGGTTAAGGTATAGGTGAATTGATCTGTTTGACCTACACCCGAGCTATTCGCGAACGGAACATAGGTATAACTACCATCTTGATGGAAGGTAATCGTTCCATATTGACCATCGAAGCTTTCACCATCGGCATCAATCGCATGACCATTCACAGAAGATACGATGGTTGTCGATGTAATTTGATCGACTTGTCCATTTGGATCTGGATCAAGGATCACGTTACCTTCAGCATTACCGACTTCGTATCCGCCAGGGATCGATAGGTCATAATCATCCATGGTTGCAGACAAGGTACCCAAGACACCTACACCTAATAAGCCATCGTAAGTCAGGAAGCCACGGTATTGACCCGCTTCTAAACCTTCAAGTACGACACCCGGAACATTACCGATGCCAAGACCCAGTAAGTGCAAGCTAAGCAATGAAGCATCGCTATCGCCGTGGATAGATTCCCACTGATTGGTTGTGGTATTAAATTTTTGTACTACTAATTTATAGTCTGATAACAATGCAGCATCAATTAAGCCACTGTATTGGAAGGTCACTGTACCCTCATGCCCAGTCTGTACATTAAAGCCGATTGAGTTACCACCAAGTTGAAGATCAATACCTGCCAATGAAGTTAACAATAGATATGACGTACTACCCAAGCTCACATCATCTTGTACCAATGCCGGTTGCGGGCTAAGCACTGCATGTCCAATGTTGTCATAAGCAATTAAGGTGCCGGTGTTCACCGTATAAGTGACATCACCAGTGACATTACCGACGTTACCTGCTGCATCTGTCGCCTTCACAGTGACATTAATCACTTTATCAGCATCTGCAACCAGCTCTGCACCGGCTACGGAGATACTCCATACACCGCCCGCTTGAACTGTGGTGTTAATATCCACACCATTTACATTGACGATGACTGCATCACCAACTGTAAACTCTCCAGTGACCATACCGCTAATGGTCTGGTTCAATCCTGCTTCAATTGAGTCAACAATATTGTCACCTGTAATCGGATCAATCGTGACTGTCGTTGTCGCACTATCTGGTGGAGTAATATCCACGGTATAGACTTGAGTATCGATGATGTTGCTACTGTTACCTACCGCATCGGTGAAGGTGGCTGTAGCCGCAATGGTCTTGTCTATATCCGCCAACAGGTCACTACCTGCCACATCGGCTGTCCATGTACCCGCTGCTGCATCTACAGTTGCAGTATAGGTCACGCCATTGATGACTAAAGTCACTACTGTGGTTGCTGCATCTGCCGGGATACCAGTTAAGATCCCTGTGATGGTCACTGTACCAGCTGATTCTGCTGCGTTAAGAACGTTGTCTGCTGTGACAGCATCAATATTCAGTGTCGCACCAGTGGTATCTGGTGGAGTGAGATCCACAGTTTCTGTGCCTGGTACAGACGGGTTACCTGCAGGGTCAGTGGCAATCGCAGTGATGGTATCACCATCCACCAGACCGCCCGGGTTTGGTACAGTCCATTCGCCTGTTACTGGATCAGTCACCACATCAACGGTGCTGCCATCCGGGAAGGTCACAGTCACGGTTGAACCTGGTTCTGCCGTACCGGTGATTGGATCGGTGCCATTGACCGGATCAATCTCTGGGGCATTCGGTGCAGTCACATCCACGTTATAGACTTGGGTGTCAGTCACGCTGCTGCTGTTACCTGCTGCATCGGTGAAGGTCGCTGTGGCATCAATGGTTTTATCGCCATCGGCCAACAGGTCACTACCTGCCACATCCGCTGTCCAGTTACCTGTTGCTGCATCTACAGTTGCAGTGTAAGTCACACCATTAATGACCAGTGTCACCACTGTGCTTGCTGCATCTGCAGGGATACCAGTTAAGGTACCTGTCACTGTAATGGTTGTGGTTGATTCAGCTGCATTCAACACGTTGTCCGCAGTCACTGCATCAATCGCAAGGGTTGCACCCGCTGGATTTGGTGGAGTGATGTCTACAGTCTCTGTACCTGGTACAGACGGGTTACCTGCAGGGTCGGTTGCAATCGCAGTGATGGTATCACCATCCACCAGACCGCCCGGGTTTGGTACAGTCCATTCGCCTGTCACTGGATCAGTCACCACATCAACGGTGCTGCCATCCGGGAAGGTCACAGTCACGGTTGAACCTGGTTCTGCCGTACCGGTGATTGGATCGGTACCATTGACCAGATCAATCTCTGGGGCATTCGGTGCAGTGACATCCACGTTATAGACTTGGGTGTCAGTCACGCTGCTGCTGTTACCTGCTGCATCGGTGAAGGTCGCTGT
>NZ_JFWP02000008.1:0-172062 GCF_000588715.1 Acinetobacter sp. 1000160
ATTTAAAAGCTGGCGATGACTTACTCTCACATGGCAAGTGCCACACTACCATCAGCGCTAAGAGGTTTCACTTCTGAGTTCGGGAAGGGATCAGGTGGTTCACTCTTGCTATTGTCGCCAGCAAACTGTTTTGGTTTTGGGTGGTCTTACGTTTTTTGCCACTTAGTACCGAAAGAGTTATTAACGGATTAGTTAATTGAGTCGTATTGTAACTAGTTTTGACACTAAATCAAGTTATGTATTGAATTTATCTTGAATACAACAACTGTTTGGGTGTTGTATAGTCAAGCCTCACGAGCAATTAGTATTGGTCAGCTTCACACGTCACCGTGCTTCCACACCCAACCTATCAACGTCCTAGTCTCGAACGGCTCTTTAGAGGAATAAATTCCTAGGGAAATCTTATCTTGAGGTAGGCTTCCCGCTTAGATGCTTTCAGCGGTTATCCCTTCCGAACATAGCTACCCGGCGATGCGACTGGCGTCACAACCGGTACACCAGAGGTTCGTCCACTCTGGTCCTCTCGTACTAGGAGCAGATCCTCTCAAATTTCCAGCGCCCACGGTAGATAGGGACCGAACTGTCTCACGACGTTCTAAACCCAGCTCGCGTACCTCTTTAAATGGCGAACAGCCATACCCTTGGGACCTGCTTCAGCCCCAGGATGAGATGAGCCGACATCGAGGTGCCAAACACCGCCGTCGATATGAACTCTTGGGCGGTATCAGCCTGTTATCCCCAGAGTACCTTTTATCCGTTGAGCGATGGCCCTTCCATACAGAACCACCGGATCACTAAGACCTACTTTCGTACCTGCTCGACTTGTGGGTCTCGCAGTTAAGCGCGCTTTTGCCTTTATACTCTACGCGTGATTTCCGACCACGCTGAGCGCACCTTCGTACTCCTCCGTTACTCTTTAGGAGGAGACCGCCCCAGTCAAACTACCCACCAGACATGGTCCTCGCCCCGGATTACGGGGCAGAGTTAGAACCTCAACATTACCAGGGTGGTATTTCAAGGACGGCTCCATTAGAACTAGCGTTCTAACTTCAAAGCCTCCCACCTATCCTACACAAGTAAGGTCAAAGTTCAATGTCAAGCTGCAGTAAAGGTTCACGGGGTCTTTCCGTCTAGCCGCGGGTACACTGCATCTTCACAGCGATTTCGATTTCACTGAGCCTCTGCTGGAGACAGCGCCGCCATCATTATGCCATTCGTGCAGGTCGGAACTTACCCGACAAGGAATTTCGCTACCTTAGGACCGTTATAGTTACGGCCGCCGTTTACTGGGGCTTCGATCAAGAGCTTCGCTTACGCTAACCCCATCAATTAACCTTCCAGCACCGGGCAGGCATCACACCCTATACGTCCACTTTCGTGTTTGCAGAGTGCTATGTTTTTAATAAACAGTTGCAGCGGCCTGGTTTCTGTGGCTGCCAACAGCTCAGGGAGCAAGTCCCATCACCGTCAGCAGCGTACCTTCTCCCGAAGTTACGGTACCATTTTGCCTAGTTCCTTCAGCAGAGTTCTCTCAAGCGCTTTGGTCTACTCGACCTGACCACCTGTGTCGGTTTCGGGTACGATTCCTGTGTAACTGAAGCTTAGAGACTTTTCCTGGAAGCATGGTATCAGCCACTTCACTGTACAAGTACAGCTTGCTATCAGCTCTCAGCATAGAGCACCCCGGATTTGCCTAAGATGCATGCCTACAGCCTTCCACCTGGACAACCAACGCCAGGCTGACTTAACCTTCTCCGTCCTCTCATCGCATTACACAGAAGTATTGGAATATTAACCAATTTCCCATCGACTACGCCTCTCGGCCTCGCCTTAGGGGTCGACTCACCCAGCCCCGATTAACGTTGGACTGGAACCCTTGGTCTTTCAGCGAACGGGTTTTTCACCCGTTTTGTCGTTACTCACGTCAGCATTCGCACTTCTGATACCTCCAGCATACTTCTCAATACACCTTCATCGGCTTACAGAACGCTCCCCTACCACGTATACTAAAGTATACATCCGCAGCTTCGGCACATAGTTTTAGCCCCGTTACATCTTCCGCGCAGGCCGACTCGACTAGTGAGCTATTACGCTTTCTTTAAAGGGTGGCTGCTTCTAAGCCAACCTCCTAGCTGTCTATGCCTTCCCACATCGTTTCCCACTTAACTATGATTTTGGGGCCTTAGCTGGCGGTCTGGATTGTTTTCCTCTTGACTACGGACGTTAGCACCCGCAGTCTGTCTCCCGGATAGTACTCATTGGTATTCGGAGTTTGCATCGGTTTGGTAAGTCGGGATGACCCCCTAGCCGAAACAGTGCTCTACCCCCAATGGTATTCGTCCGAGGCGCTACCTAAATAGCTTTCGGGGAGAACCAGCTATCACCAGGCTTGATTAGCCTTTCACCCCTATCCACAAGTCATCCCCTGGCTTTTCAACGACAGTGGGTTCGGTCCTCCAGTTAGTGTTACCCAACCTTCAACCTGCTCATGGATAGATCGCCTGGTTTCGGGTCTATACCCAGCAACTAAACGCCCTATTAAGACTCGATTTCTCTACGGCTCCCCTATGCGGTTAACCTTGCTACTGAATATAAGTCGCTGACCCATTATACAAAAGGTACGCAGTCACACCACGAAGGTGCTCCCACTGCTTGTATGCATGCGGTTTCAGGATCTATTTCACTCCCCTCACAGGGGTTCTTTTCGCCTTTCCCTCACGGTACTGGTTCACTATCGGTCAGTCAGGAGTATTTAGCCTTGGAGGATGGTCCCCCCATATTCAGACAAGGTTTCACGTGCCTCGCCCTACTCGTCATCATTATGTGTGCCCTTTCGTGTACGGGAATATCACCCTCTACGTTCGCACTTCCCAGAGCGTTCCACTAGAACACACATAACTTAATGGGCTGCTCCCCGTTCGCTCGCCGCTACTAAGGGAATCTCAATTGATTTCTTTTCCTAAGGGTACTGAGATGTTTCACTTCCCCTCGTTCGCTTCATAAGCCTATGTATTCAGCTTATGATACCCGCCTTTTAGCGGGTGGGTTCCCCCATTCAGAAATCTCCGGATCAAAGGATATTTGCCGCCTCCCCGGAGCTTTTCGCAGGCTATCACGTCTTTCATCGCCTCTGACTGCCAAGGCATCCACCACATGCACTTAATTACTTGACTATACAACCCCAAACAGTCGTTACACCTACAAGTGGGTGTAGCAACAGAATCAATGTAAACATTAATTCATACAGCTTGTTGTTTCGTGAACTTAATCACCGTACAGCTTCAATCTAAATTCATATACCAAAACGCTTGATTCAGTGTTTTTGCTAGTTCTCATTTCATTCAACTTAAACATCGAAATGTTTAAATCAAAGAATGAGTGAACAATTTATTTCAGACTCAATTCTACTAATCTGTTAATGATTAACTACCACCTCGTCGGTGCGTAGTAAACTGTGATAAATCACAGAGATTAATAAACCAGTCAACTTGGACTGTATTCACTAAACTCTATAATCTATTTAGCTCAGAATTACTAAGTAATTCATGGTGGAGACTAGGAGAGTCGAACTCCTGACCTCCTGCGTGCAAAGCAGGCGCTCTACCAACTAAGCTAAGTCCCCAGCTTAAAATCATAATGAACGATATATCTCAATCTCAGCTTCAGCTATCAGATTTGGTGGGTCTGACAAGACTTGAACTTGTGACCCCACGCTTATCAAGCGTGTGCTCTAACCAACTGAGCTACAGACCCTCAGATACATCTTCGAAGAACAACTTGTTGTGGATTCTTACCGGTCACCAATCTTTCGTTAAGGAGGTGATCCAGCCGCAGGTTCCCCTACGGCTACCTTGTTACGACTTCACCCCAGTCATCGGCCACACCGTGGTAACCGCCCTCTTTGCAGTTAGGCTAGCTACTTCTGGTGCAACAAACTCCCATGGTGTGACGGGCGGTGTGTACAAGGCCCGGGAACGTATTCACCGCGGCATTCTGATCCGCGATTACTAGCGATTCCGACTTCATGGAGTCGAGTTGCAGACTCCAATCCGGACTACGATCGGCTTTTTGAGATTAGCATCCTATCGCTAGGTAGCAACCCTTTGTACCGACCATTGTAGCACGTGTGTAGCCCTGGCCGTAAGGGCCATGATGACTTGACGTCGTCCCCGCCTTCCTCCAGTTTGTCACTGGCAGTATCCTTAAAGTTCCCATCCGAAATGCTGGCAAGTAAGGAAAAGGGTTGCGCTCGTTGCGGGACTTAACCCAACATCTCACGACACGAGCTGACGACAGCCATGCAGCACCTGTATCTAGATTCCCGAAGGCACCAATCCATCTCTGGAAAGTTTCTAGTATGTCAAGGCCAGGTAAGGTTCTTCGCGTTGCATCGAATTAAACCACATGCTCCACCGCTTGTGCGGGCCCCCGTCAATTCATTTGAGTTTTAGTCTTGCGACCGTACTCCCCAGGCGGTCTACTTATCGCGTTAGCTGCGCCACTAAAGCCTCAAAGGCCCCAACGGCTAGTAGACATCGTTTACGGCATGGACTACCAGGGTATCTAATCCTGTTTGCTCCCCATGCTTTCGTACCTCAGCGTCAGTATTAGGCCAGATGGCTGCCTTCGCCATCGGTATTCCTCCAGATCTCTACGCATTTCACCGCTACACCTGGAATTCTACCATCCTCTCCCATACTCTAGCTTCCCAGTATCGAATGCAATTCCCAAGTTAAGCTCGGGGATTTCACATCCGACTTAAAAAGCCGCCTACGCACGCTTTACGCCCTGTAAATCCGATTAACGCTCGCACCCTCTGTATTACCGCGGCTGCTGGCACAGAGTTAGCCGGTGCTTATTCTGCGAGTAACGTCCACTCATCTTAGGTATTAACTAAGAGAGCCGCCTCCTCGCTTAAAGTGCTTTACAACCAAAAGGCCTTCTTCACACACGCGGCATGGCTGGATCAGGCTTGCGCCCATTGTCCAATATTCCCCACTGCTGCCTCCCGTAGGAGTCTGGGCCGTGTCTCAGTCCCAGTGTGGCGGATCATCCTCTCAGACCCGCTACAGATCGTCGCCTTGGTAGGCCTTTACCCCACCAACTAGCTAATCCGACTTAGGCTCATCATTTAGCGCAAGGTCCGAAGATCCCCTGCTTTCTCCCGTAGGACGTATGCGGTATTAGCATTCCTTTCGGAATGTTGTCCCCCACTAAATGGCAGATTCCTAAGCATTACTCACCCGTCCGCCGCTAGGTCAGTTACCGAAGCAACCTTCCCCGCTCGACTTGCATGTGTTAAGCCTGCCGCCAGCGTTCAATCTGAGCCATGATCAAACTCTTCAGTTTAAAATCATTAGTAGCTTATGGCTACAAATCTTGGCTCATCAATTACTGACTTAATATTTGCTCAAATAAACTTCGAGAAATTTAAACCAATTAATCAATGAAATATTTTCGATCGATCAACCAGTAAAAATCCACACAAGTTGTTCTTCTATTCTCTTAATGATCTTCTCGATGATTCGTCATCATCAAGCTAGGTCGGCTATATTACTCTCAATTTCTTAAAAGTCAACAGGTAATTTAGATATTTAGCAAACTTATCAACAAACTCAAGAATCTAACCATTTTAGCCAAATCCTTGTTTATCAACAAGTTTTTATCTGCATCACCGCCGATGGATGTGCATTCTACAGTATTTCAGACCAGACGCAAGCACTTTTAAAAATTAAATTATTCGGTTGTTTTATTTTTAAACTTTAACTTATCTAATTTACTGATTTATATAATTTAAAATTTATTCATTATCTTAAAAATTAATTTAGCCAACATTTAAATCACCCAAATCACTGTTATCTATAAATTTTTATCTATATTTGTTTTAATTATCAGCGAAAATCTTTTTAATTTTGATCATTTCTTTCTCACAGGCTCACTTTTTATCAATAAACAGGCTTCCAACTAAAAATTTTATTGAAAAAAATATCTCCAAAAAGCAAAACACCGGTTCTGAGGTGCTCAAAACCGGTGTTGTTATTGTTTTCAGTCGACATCCCCTGTTAAGACGATGTGCCTCTTACAATATTCAAGAAGTAAAGATGACGTTCATATTGATCAATAATGTCCTGAATCAAGTCTTCCTGAGTCCAGTCCATAACATCATAGTTTTGTCCACCTTCTCTCAAGAATACTTCAGCCTGGAAATATTGCGCCTCATCAGCATCGCCCTGCCCCAGCATAAAACTTGGCGGTACGGTTTCATGCGCATAGACCGTATAGATGAAATTAATCTCATGATGATGATCGACGCGCAGTTGCAAGCCTTGTTCAGTATTTTGAATATTCACTTCCAGATGACGGCGTTTAAACTCTTTCTGAATACTTTCAAACGCTTTTCTGACCTGTGTCTCTATATATTCCCTGACCTCAGCTTCAGTATGCGGGTAATGCATGATTAGCCCCAAACGTTGCTGCCAGCTACGTGGATTATGAATTGCTCGCGGTGTAATACGCGCTTCCTGAATCGCCTGCATTTTCGTCACATCGATCTTTAAGGCTTTTAACAGCCCCCAACTCATCAGTAACATGACGAATGTAAATGGCAAGGCGCTCATAATGATTGAGGCCTGCAAAGCAGCCAGACCACCCACCAAGAGTAGAATAATCGCCAAAACAGCCATCAATACGGTCCAGAACAGTCTTTGCCATGTCGGTGAGTTTTCTGTTTTAGCCGTCAGGTAGTCTGTCACCAAGGCGCCGGAATCAGCTGAAGTCACAAAGAACAGCATCACCAGTACGGTTGCCAACAAGCTCATCACGCCAGCCAAGGGCAAGTGATTCAGAAATTCAAACAACGCCACGGATGAATCATTTTGTACAGCTTGCAGCAAGGTCACATTGTGTTCTTGCATAATACTGAATAAGGCAGCATTGCCTAAGAAACCCATCCAGATAATGGTAAAACCGGTTGGGATCAGTAATACACCGACGATAAACTCACGAATGGTCCGGCCACGTGACACACGTGCAATAAACATCCCGACAAATGGCGACCATGAAATCCACCATGCCCAATACATGATAGTCCAACCACCAATCCAGCCATTCGGTTGATAGGCATATAAGTTAAAGGTCATGCTGAATAGGTTGGAGAAATAAGAACCCGCATTTTGAATAGTGGTCTGTAGCAAATAGATACTTGGCCCAGCAATAAAGACAAAGGCCAACAACACCAGTGCCAAGATCAGGTTCAGCTCGGAAAGACGTTTCACGCCTTTGTCCAACCCCAAAAAGACAGACATTGATGCCAAGATACTGACAAAGATAATCAGACCAACCTGAATATAGCTACTCTGTTCAACACCAAATAAGTAATGGAGACCTGAGTTAATCTGGGTTACCCCAAAGCCTAAAGAGGTAGCAACACCAAAAACCGTACCAATGGTGGCAAAGGTATCAATACCATCACCTATAGGACCGTAAATTTTCTTACCAATAATCGGATAAAGTGCGGAACGGGTTTTTAGGGGGAGATTATGACGATAGGCAAAGTAGGCCAGTGCCAAACCAACAACGGCATAAATCGCCCAGGCATGTAATCCCCAATGGAAGAAGGTGATGCGTAAGGCCTGTTGAGCCGACTCTACACTTTCAGGGTCACCACTGGGCGGGCTGACATAATGCATCACTGGCTCTGCCACACCAAAGAACATCAAACCAATCCCCACCCCTGCCGTAAACAGCATGGCAAACCATGAACCATTACTGTATTCAGGCTGACTGTGATCAGGCCCTAACTTGATTTTTCCGCTGGCGGAACAGGCAATATAAATCAGTAAAATCAAAAAGACGGCGACGGATAAAACATAAAACCAGCTAAACGAATCAGTAATCCATTGTTTAAGCTGTTGGGTCAAAAGTTCAAAGGAACTGGGTGCGACAATGACGATTGCGAGAAAAATCGCAATAATAATGACCGTGCTTAAAAACACGTTTGGATTCACATTCGCAAACTGCGAAGATGGCTTGGAAGGCATAATTCCCTCACTTTATTTTAATGATAGTGGATAGACCGCAAGGGTCAAATAAGACATTCACAGCGTGAATAAAAGCGAGCTCATGCAATGTAAAACTCGAGCTCTAGTATAAAAAATATCAACAATAACGCAGTTGTAATGCTGTAACAGGATATGAAACAAATTATAAATAATTGATTTAATAAAATAAATTTTAATTTCTTGGTCATCGCAATCACTTTGGGCATTGTTGATCAATGCCCAATCACACCTTGCTCGGTTAACTCCGCCAAGTGCTCTGTGGAACAGTATTGTGCTAAGACCTGTTGGGTATGTTCTCCCAAACGGGGGGGTGCAAGACGGTACTCCACAGGTGTGGCAGACAACTTTAATGGCGAGGCAATCATTTTAAAGTGACGATATTGTGGATGTGGAATCGACACCACCATTTCTCTTGCTTGTACTTGCGGTTCTTGTAATGCTTCCTCCACATTATTGATCATGCCGACTGGCACTTTGACCACATGAATCCGCTCTACCCAGTATTGGGCAGATTGCGTGAGAAAATGCTGATCCATTAACGTAGTCAATTCACCCCGATGCGCAATCCGGTCCTGATTCAATCTAAACTTGGGATGCGCTGCCCATTCCGCCTGACCAATGGCCTGACACAAGGCTTTAAACTGGGCATCATTGCCACAGGCAATAATAAAGTCCTTATCTTTTGCCCTAAAGGTTTGATAAGGCACAATATTGGCATGCGCATTGCCCCAACGCTGCGGTGCCTGACCGGTAATCAGATAGTTCATGCCATGGTTGGCTAAACCCGCAACCTGTACATCCAGTAAGGACAGATCAATATGTTGTCCTTTGCCTGTACTTTGACGCGACCAGAGCGCCGCCTGAATCGCAATGGTGGCATATAATCCGGTTTGTAAATCCGTGACTGCAACCCCCACCTTTTGTGGGCCGCCACCCGGCAAATCATCCTTTTCACCGGTAATGCTCATCAATCCGGCCATACCCTGAATGACAAAATCATAACCCGGCTCAGACGCACGAGGTCCGGTTTGCCCAAATCCGGTAATCGAGCAATAGACCAGTCCCGGATTGATCTCACGCAGGCTGGCATAGTCCAGACCATATTTATGCAGTGAACCGACTTTATAATTTTCAATCAGCACATCACTGTCCTTGACCATTTCCCGTAACAAGGCCTGGCCCTGTTTTGAGGCAAGATCAATGGTGACCGAGTATTTATTCCGGTTGGCAGACTGATAATAGCCCGCCTCGCGCGTGGGCTGTCCTGCATCATCCTTCATCCACGGCGGACCCCACATCCGGGTATCATCGCCGGTTTGAGGACGTTCAATCTTGATCACTTCAGCCCCCAGATCAGCCAGAATCTGGCTACACCACGGTCCTGCCAGCACCCGGCTCAGATCCAGTACACGTAAGCCTGTTAATGCACCCATGTTCCATCCTCCTTGCTTATGATTGTTGTGGATCGTATTGGCGATCGCGTATAAATAGTCCCGGTAACACACCCGCAATAAAATAAGCGGCACCCATGACAATAAAGGCCATAGCGAATGTTCCGCCAGAGGCTAAAAAACCGATGGTGGCCGGTGCAATCGCCGCCCCAACCCGACCAATGTTATAGGCTCCGCCAATGGCAGTACCGCGAACATCCGTTGAAAAAGATTCCGCCATATAGGTGGCATTGACCCCATATGGAATCCCATAAAGAAATCCAAAGGTAATGAGTAAATACAGAATATTGTCAGGGGTATTAAAGAAGATAATGATCGGCAGGAAGATTGCGCTGGCCAGCGTTCCAAACACGAAAATGGCACGGCGGTTAAATTTATCTGCCAGATAACCCGCCAGAATCTTGCCTAGAATCATTGCCGTATACGAACCCACCATATAACTGGTCAGCGACTTGAAGTTCATATTCACTTCGATTTCCAGATAACTCGGCATCCAGTTGTTAATGCCGTAATAACCGAACTGTAAAAAGAAAGCTGTCGTCATCCAGAGCAGGAACATTTTGCGATGTTTGAAATTGGCAAAAATCTGTTGATAGATACTTTGGCTTTTCGGTTGCGGTTGCGTCGTAATAACTTGCTGCGTTTGCGGAGTCAAACTCTTCATTTTCGTCAGCTGCCAGGATTTAGGCTCAGGCACAAAGCGCTGTAAGATGATATTGATCGCTGCTGGAATCACGGTAATGAAGAATAAAATCCGCCAGCCGTGTTCCGGAATGATGGCACCAGCCAGTAAGGTTGCCACAATATAGCCAACCGTTTGTCCGGTTTGCAAGGTGCCCAGTACTGTGGTGCGATAGGAGGTCGGAACATACTCCGCCATTAAGGTATTGCAGGCCATATAAAGGGCGCCAATCCCTAAAGCCCCAATAAAACGTAACGACATAAACTGTTCAAAGCTTTGGGTAAAACCCAATAGACAGGTCGCCACCGAAAAGAAAGTCACAGAATGGGCAATGGTTCTGACCCGTCCATATTTATCACAGGCCCAGCCACCCAGAATACCGCCAATTCCCATCCCGGCGAGAGAGGCACTCCCCAACGCTCCCGCCTGAAAGGTTGATAATCCAAATTCTGCCTTTAAACTGGTCAGACTGTATGACAGCAGCATGATATCGATGCCATCTACCACCATGGCGAAGTAGGCAAACAGCAAGGCAAATTTCCATGTGTGTGACGTAATCCGCGCATAGGTTCCCAGATTAGAAGGCCATTTGCTCATCGCTGAGCTTGCTACCGTTTGAACATCATTGTTCATTTGACACCTCATTTTCTCAAATGGGTCTGGTCTTTCATCAACCATTCAAGTGATGAATCCTTTGCGACAGTACTATTTATTGTTTTGGCAAAGTGTCATTTTCTACCGGAAATGTGTTTGATGAATCCTTGACGATTTTAATTGCTATAAGTCAATTTTTTAGGCATGAATTTGCCCGAAGATACGCCCGCAAGCGTATCTTTGCGTTTAAACAATGCAGAAGTTTTAGTTAGAAAATGCAGCGATACCGGTTTGTGCACGCCCAAGAATCAAGGCGTGTACATCATGGGTGCCTTCATAGGTATTCACCACTTCCAGATTGACCAGATGACGGGCCACACCAAACTCATCACTGATGCCGTTGCCGCCCATCATGTCACGCGCCAAACGGGCAATTTCCAGCGCTTTACCACAGTTATTGCGTTTGATCAGCGATGTTCCTTCCACTGAAGCAATCCCTGCATCTTTCATTTGCCCAAAACGCAAAGCCGCCTGCAATCCCAAGGCAATTTCGGTCTGCATATCCGCCAGTTTCTTCTGGATCAGCTGATTGGCTGCCAGTGGTCGACCGAACTGTTTGCGGTCCATGGTATATTGATGTGCGGTATGCCAACAAAATTCAGCGGCCCCCATTGCACCCCAAGCTATGCCATAACGGGCACTGTTCAGGCAGGTAAATGGTCCTTTTAGGCCGCGCACTTCAGGGAAAGCATTCTCTTCCGGCACAAAGACCTGATCCATCACAATTTCACCGGTAATCGATGCTCGCAGCCCGACCTTGCCATGAATGGCAGGCGCAGACAGCCCTTCCCAACCTTTTTCCAGAATAAAACCACGAATCTCCCCGACATTGCCAGTTTCCGAGACTTCTTTGGCCCACACCACAAACACATCTGCAATCGGGCTGTTGGTAATCCACATTTTGCTACCACTGAGGCGATAACCGCCTGCAACCTTTTTGGCACGACATAGCATACTGCCCGGATCAGAGCCATGATCCGGCTCGGTCAATCCGAAACAGCCAATGTATTCACCTGTCGCCAGTTTAGGCAGGTATTTCTGTTTTTGTGCTTCGGTACCAAATTCGGCAATCGGCACCATCACCAGTGAACTTTGCACACTGGCCATCGAACGATAGCCCGAATCTACCCGTTCAATCTCGCGTGCAATCAAACCATAACTGACATAGTTTAGCCCCGCACCACCATACTGCTCCGAGATGGTTGGGCCTAATAGACCTAGCTCGCCCATTTCCCGAAAAATACTTGGATCGGTTTTTTCATGACGGAATTGTTCCAGTACCCGTGGCATGAGTTTGTCTTGACAATAGGCCTGAGCGCTATCCCGAATCATGCGTTCTTCCGAGCTGAGTTGCTGTTCGAGTAAAAAGGGATCTTGCCAGTTAAAAGAGACACGCTTTCCTTGATTTGCCATGACTTGTGATCTTCCTGTTGATTAATTTTGATATACGTTCTGCTCTTGATGCTAGGCCAGATTGTGCCCTCAGGCAAACGATGTTTTTTCATACAGCTATGCGTTTTATGCATAGCTCAATTGCAATCCGTGGCATGCTTCTGTTAAAAATAAAGTAGAGAATAATCTACAAAGCTTGAGCTATCCAAACCTCATTGCTGATTTTTGCACGCAACACAAGGACGCTGTTATGCGACGTATGATTCCTTCACTGCAATCATTGATCTGTTTTGAAGCCGCTGCCAAACATAAAACCTATACTCATGCGGCGCAGGAACTGAGCATGACCCAAAGTGCCGTTTCCCGACAGATTCAGCAACTGGAAGAGTTTCTGAATCTGCCGCTGTTTCATCGGGTACGACATGGCGTCGAACTGACCGTTGCGGGTGAACAATATCTGAAAAATATCAAGACGCATTTGCTCGGGCTGGAACACAGCACACTCGACCTGATGTCGCATCAAGGTTTAGGCGGCACGCTCAAACTGGGCGTAGTACCCACCTTTGCGACACGCTGGCTGCTGCCACGCCTGCATCGTTTTAATGAAAAATATCCCGAAATTACTATTCATCTGGAAACCAGCACCAAACCTTTTCTGTTCAGCGAGCAGATTTTTGATGCTGCCATCTATGCAGGTACACCCGCTCAGGTAGAAAACTGGCCTGGCACGACTGCTCATTTTTTGATGCAGGAAGACGTGGTTGCCGTTTGCTCGCCGACGCTGATTAGAAAGTTTTTCCCTGATTTGATTCAAAATCAATCGCCCTCGACACTGAATCTGTCTCCGGCACAACTCTCACAGCTGCCCTTATTACAACAGACCACTCGTCCTGCAATCTGGAAAGAATGGTTCGACAGTCTGGCCTATAACGCGCCTTATGCGATGGAGGGTCAACGCCATGAACTGTTTTCCATGCTGGCCGTGGCGGCAACCCACCATCTTGGTGTGGCCCTGATTCCACAAATGCTGATTGAGAAAGAACTGAGTCGAGGAGAGTTGATGATCGTGTCATCACATAAACTTAGTGGTTCACGTTGCTACTATTTTGTTTATGCCGAACAGCCGCATAACCCGATTATGCTGAAATTCATCGAATGGCTGGAACAGGAAACCACAACCCGTCCCCATACCACCACGAATTACTGATTTTTGGGTAAATGCGCAATATATTGCAGTGCAATCAGACGCGAGACCACCACGGCCAGATACATGACCCCGCCAAACATTTGCAGCATGGCAAGCACTCGGGCGGCTGGGCTCATCGGCATCAAGTCCGATAAACCGGTTGCCGATTGCAAACTAAAACTCAGGAACAGTAAATCCAGCCAGCTTTGCAGCGCTTGGGGCTGATTGGGATTCAGGAAACTGTTTGGCAAAAGTAGCTGACAAATACTGTATAAAAAGGCAAAGGCCCAGGCGATCAGGGTAAATCCTGCCCCTGCAGCAAACAATTCATCTTTGGTGAGATAGCGGTCGGCAAACATATAACGAAGAAAGCCATAAGCGGCATAGAAATAGGCCATCGCTTCAAAACTGTAGGCCATGATCTGGATGGTCGGTGTGCTATAGCCATTAAACAGCATAATCGAAAAGACAAAGGCACCACTGACAAAGATGAGTCCCCAAAAGGTAAATACCGGGGTTTGCCGGATCACCTTGGCAATAATTAACAGCGCCAAAACGCCCATTGACCAGGTCAAGGCACGATATTCACTATCACCATAGGTCAGCATATACAGAATTAATAAGGCCAGCTGAACCAGCAACAACCATGCTGATGGCAGCAAACGAAAGGTACGCCAGAATTGTTTTAAGCTTTGCATGTGCTTTTCCTGAATCTTGTTATGCTTTTCATTTTTGTTGAGTGCATCATACTGCATCTAAAAAAGAAACAATCATTTTAGACAGTTCTTGTTGCAGGCGTTGTTCTTCGATCAGAAAAGTATTTTTACTGGCATAACGCATCATGGTAAATAAGGTACTGTTAATAATCACAAACGACTTATGTTTTAAGGTCTCAAAATCCCAGTGCGGATAATAACGTCCAAATAAATACATGCCGACTTCTAAAAAGTGCTGCTCTAACACCTGTGCCGCTTCCGAATCACTATAGGCATGCCAGTTTTTTAAAATTTCGATAAAAAAACCCTGATCAGATTTTAACGATTCAAAGCCAAAGGCAATACTTAATGTGATGATGTCCTGAATAGTAGTTTGCTGTTGTAGCATCACCAGTTGCTTTACCGCCTGTCCCAAGTTTTCGCTTTTACGTAGCAATAATTCCGCAATGATTTGCTCTTTATTTTCAAAATACTGATAAATCGATCCGACACTCACGCCTGATTTTTCAGCGATTTTAGGTGTAGTCACCTGCAAAACCCCATGTTCAGAAATACATTGCTGTGCCCCTTCCAGAATACTTTCGACAATCATTTTGGCACGTTGTTGCTGTGGTCGTTTTCTCATGCTCAGCCTCAATTAAAATGCGAATTGAATGCGAATAATTATTCATATTAAGCTTTGATTAAATAACAATCAGAGACTTTATGCAATGCACGGCATCGTTAAACCTAAACGCTTGGCGGCGTTTGAAGATATGACCCAGCGTAATCTCAAAACCAGAATACTCGGTTATATGACCCAACAGGAGGTTCAACCGAGTTATCAGGACTATCAGGCCTTGAATACGGCCTTGCAAAGTGGGGATGAACCCATGGATAAACTGCTGCTGTGGATACTACAAAACCCAAAACAGCATCGACAATATTTTGAAACGGCGCTGTATCAAGGTTTAGATAAATTACCGCATGAGATTCCTGAACTTACGATTTTCTTCCAGCAGGTGGAGCAGAAACCGGTCTGGTATGAGCAAGCCAAAATCGATGAGGCGCTTAAATTCACCTATCGTCTCGGCATCAATAATGGTCTGATCCTGCGGGATTTATCCTTAATGACCGGCTACCTGTATCCGGGTTTCAACCAGCCTTTGATCCTGACCGGCGCATTAAAAAAACAGGCAGGCACACGGCTGGCAGAAACCACCAAATGGTGGGTCGATATTACTGAACCGGATGGTTTTTCCCGTTTTAGCAAAGGCTTTACCTCTACCATTTTTGTACGTTTTATCCATGCCTTGGTTCGTCACCAATTGCAAAAATCCGAGAAATGGGATGCCGAAACTTGGGGAATCCCGATTAACCAGTATGATCAGGCCATGACCAATATTGCCTTTAGTGGTGTAGTGCTGATCGGCATTCGCGCTTTGGGAATTTTTCCAAGCAAGCAAGAAGTCGACAGCTTTTTACATTTCTGGAAATATGCGGGCTGGTTAATGGGCATTGAAGAGAAATGGCTGGTTGATCAGGAAGCAGAAGGCTGGAAACTGATGTACTGGATGCAATTTGCCCATCCACAGTCCGATGCCAGCAGTATTTCGCTTGGTTCCAGTCTTTCTAAAGAACCCTTTGAACGCAAATACCGTTATCTACGCACTTTTCAGCAGAAACTGGCCTATAAGCAACACTTAGAAATTACCCAGTTCTTTATTGGCCGTAAGAACATGCAAAAGCTTGGTTTAACGCCACAATCGGCTTCCTGGTTTGCCTACTATCTGATTGGTCGAAATTTAGCGTTGTATAGCAGTGCCCGATATATTCCAAAATTGAATCGCTTTCTTGAACAAAATGGACGTCATTTGCAACGTATTGGCTTGTCACTATATCGCAATCAGTCGCAGCAGCTGGCCAGCATGCATCAATAAGCCATAAAAAAAGCCCTCAATCAATGAGGGCTTCATCTTTAATATTTATATATCAATTAATGAGAAAATTCATCAACACTGTTTATTCACTACACCAAAAGCTTTAATCACAATTCATCCAGCTGTTGTTGTTAATGGAGGTGTTTCTTGTAACTCGCTGAATTATTCCTCAATTCATTTTCTTTTAAATGCCATTGATATTCCATCGGGAGCTTTGTGTTTCTCGCCTGCTATTGTAATTCCACAAGCCTATCTTCGCCCCTTGATAAGCCATATTCAGCAGCCTTTTTATACCACTTTTTGGCCAACTTAATATTTACAGCCCCACCAGAACCATCCTCATACATTTCTCCAAGTTCATATGCTGCCATAGCCATTTCCTGATCGGCAGCCTTTGTCATCCATTCCATGGCTTTGACTTCATTTTTTGCTACACCTTCACCACTACGATACATTGATGCAATTTCATATTGTGAATTTGCATGCCCCTGCATCGCAGCTTTCATAAACCATGCATATGCTTTTTCAAAATCTTCATCAACACCTTGTCCAAAAAGGTATGCTAAACCAAGATTGTATTGAGCATAAGGATTAGCAGATTGGGCAGACTTTCGAAACCAATCTACAGCTTTGCTAAAGTCTCTTTCAATACCATATGAACCACGTTTATATATCATCCCAAGGCTAAGTTGAGCATTTGGATTTCCTTGTTTGGCTTCTTCTAAATATTTTGCATAAGCCACCTGGATATCTTTTTTCACAAAATCTTCATCTAACATTGCGTCTATCTGAGCAAGTTGAGTCTTAGGAAGATTTGAACTTTCGGCACATGCAATGATTGAAAACACAAGAGTTAATAAAAATAAAATATTTTTTATTAAGTACATAAAGCTATCTCATATAAATTTGACAACCAATAAAGTAATGGTCGCAATTTTTAAATTTTTCAAAATTATAATCCAACCTAAATAATAAAAATCAATTCAAAATTTATTTTTAGCCTCACCACATGCTGCAATCATATTTTTATATACCTCAAATGAAGAAAGCCCTCAATCAATGAGGGCTTTCTTTTGGCTCAAGCGAATTAGTGATCTGACGCGCCAGACGCACCGATCCCGGTCATTGAGCGAACGAACTGTGCATCAAAGGCTTTACGCTCTTTCTCAGCACGTGCTGATTTGTCCGTTACAGAGAAGAACCAGCAGCAGAAGAATGATAGGGGCATTGCAAATAATGCTGGGCCATTGAATGGGTTTGGCGCAGTTTCAGAAATCGCTAGCGTATCTACCCAAACCGCTTTCGACAGAATGATCAGGCTGACTGCACCGACCAAACCTACGACACCACCAATCACTGCACCACGTGTGGTTAAGCCTTTCCAGAACATGGATAACACCAACACCGGGAAGTTTGCACAACAGGCTACCGAGAATGCCAAGCCAACCATGAAGGCAACGTTTTGTTTCTCGAACAAGATACCCAAGATCATGGCAAAGATCGCTAAACCTAAAGTTGCGATTTTTGACATTCTTAACTCAGACGCAGGGGTGGTCTGGCCTTTCTTGAATACGTTGGCATAAAGGTCATGTGAAATTGCAGAGGCCCCTGACAATGTTAAACCCTGCCACTACCGCAAGGATTGTTGCGAATGCTACTGCCGAGATAAAGCCCATGAACAAGTCACCGCCCACCGCATCACTCAGGTGAACCGCGGCCATGTTGTTACCGCCTACCAACTCTAATTTGCCTGTTACCGCTGCTTTGGCAAGGTCAAGGAATTGCGGGTTGTTGGCAACAAACAGGATCGCACCAAAACCAATGATGAAGGTTAACAGGTAGAAGTAACCAATAAAGCCTGTTGCCACCACAACTGATTTACGTGCTTCTTTGGCATCTTTCACCGTGAAGAAACGCATCAGGATATGCGGTAAACCTGCGGTACCAAACATCAAGGCAAGACCGAGTGAAAGCGCATCAATCGGATTGGCGGCAAGTTTACCTGGCCCCATGATCTTAGCAGCCTCATCCCAGCTCATGCTATGCGCCTGGCTATACACTCCAATCGCCTGGTTAAACATATTGGTGAAGCTAAAGCCAACCGCTTTCATCACCATAAAGGCCATAAAAGTCGCACCGCTGAGTAGCATCACCGCTTTAATGATTTGTACCCAAGTGGTTGCCAACATGCCACCGAAGATCACATACGCCATCATCAACAGGCCCACGATCACCACCGCAATGTTATAGTTCAAACCAAATAACAATTTGATCAACTGACCTGCACCGACCATCTGTGCAATCAGATAAAACGCTACCACAACCAATGAACTGAATGCTGCCAAGGTACGGACTGGCTTTTCTTCCAGACGGAACGACACCACATCGGACAGGTTATATTTACCCAGGTTACGTAAACGTTCCGCAACGAGGAACAGTACAATTGGCCAACCGACCATGAAACCGAGTGAATAAAGCAAGCCGTCAAAGCCCGAACTGAATACCAGTGCAGAAATACCCAGGAACGACGCGGCAGACATATAGTCACCAGCAATCGCCAAACCGTTTTGGAAACCGCTAATCCCGCCACCAGCGGTATAGAAATCTTGTGCAGACTGGGTTTGCTTGGCTGCCCATTTGGTAATGAACAGGGTAAAACCGACAAAGATCGTAAACATAATGATCGCGTGCCAGTTGGTCGCCTGCTGTTCAGCGGTACCTAGATCCGGACTGGCGAATGCAATACTTGTGCAGCAAAAGCTCAACAGTGTGAACAGTACCGCTTTGAATGAGGTCCCTTTCATCTCAGTGCATTCCTTTTTCACGTGCAATGGCCTCAACTTCCTTGAGGGCTGCTTCATTCAACTGGTCAAGCTTGTTATTGGCAATGTAGGAATACACACCACATAACACAAATGACAACACAATAATGCCTAAACCGAGGGGAATACCCCAAGTGGTCACACCACCGCTAAATGAACTTGCTAAAAATTCTTTGTTATAGCCAACCAAAAGCATAAATCCAACGTAGATAAACAGCATGATTGCTGTTAATGTCCAACTTAATGTACGCTTTTTGCTGACCATTTCCTGAAACTTTGGATTATGTAGAATTCGATCTACCTGAGAATCATCCATAATCAACTCCTTATTTTTGTGTCCAACCATGGACCCCTTTTTACGTGGGATTTTTCATTATCCAACTTAACAAGATTATGCTTGACTCGTAACTTAGACTTTGGTCTCTAAATGCAATTCTCTACTCCTTGCTGTACCTGTGCTTCGGGTATGATTAAAAATGGAAGTTGATCACGTGAGCAATATGAACAGTTGGCTTATTCTCGGGGTATTGGCCCTGTACATCGTGCTGCTATTTGGCTGTGCCTTTTTTGGTGAAAAGCATGCCAGCCGCTTAAGTATGCGTGGTCGGATGCTGCTGTTCAGCTTAACCTTGGGTGTATATTGCTCTTCATGGACCTTTTATGGCGCCACCGGTGCTGCGGTTCGCCAAGGCGTGATTTTCCTGCCGATTTACCTGGGGCCATTGCTGTTTATCTGGTTTGGTTATGACATCTGGAAACGATTGGGTCGTATCCGCCAGCATCATGCCATTTCATCAATTGCCGATTTCGTGGCTGCCCGCTATGGTAAAAGCGGAAGTCTGGCCGCCTTGGTGACCATTCTGGCCGTGATTGCCATTGTGCCCTATCTGGCGTTGCAACTACGCGCCATTGCACTCAGTGCCTCGGTGATTCTGGAGCAAAACGCGCATATCCATACCACCACCAATAGTGTTCTGGTACTGACTGCGGTACTGGCGATTTTGGCGATGATTTTTGGAACCCGGCATATTGCCCATACCGAACAGCACGGCGGGTTAATGTTAGCCGTGGCCTTTGAGTCCTTTGTGAAACTGTTTGCCCTGCTCTGTGTGGCAGCCTTCTTCTTATTACAGTCACCCGACAATATTAAACAGGTCAGTACCGATGTACATCAGCATTTTCATGACCTGCAACAACTGGGTGTGCCTGAAACTTTCTGGGTGCAAACATTACTGGCAGGTCTCGCCATGATCTGCCTGCCACGCCAGTTCCATGTGGCAGTGGTGGAATTACGCGATGAAAAACATATCCGTGGTGCACGGCGCTGGTTCGCGGCCTATCTGATCCTGACCGTCATGGCAATTATCCCAATTGCCAGCTGGGCGCTGCATTCTCTACCCGAATCGCTGGGCACACCAGACATTGCCGTACTGGCCTTACCGATGAGCTATCAGCAGGATTGGTTAGCGCTGTTGGCCTTTCTCGGAGGCTTTTCCGCATCAACTGGCATGCTGTTAGTGGCCTCAGTCGCCTTATCGATCATGCTCAGTAATGACCTGATCATGCCAGCCCTGTGGCGGTTTAAAATTATTTCCCGTCATGATCAGCATTTACCGCGCGTGCTCAAACTGACCCGGCGCATTAGTATTATTAGCGTGATGTTACTGGGCTTTTTATTTTTCCATTTCTTTAATGATATTAACCAGCTCTCGGTATTTGGCTTACTGGCCTTTAGCGCCGTGGCACAATTTTCACCAGCCTTGATTGGCGGTCTATACTGGCGTGGTGCAAGCCGTCAGGGTGTTTATGTCGGGCTCTTGATGGGCTTCGCCATGTGGAGTTATACCTTACTGTTCCCGACGGTCCTGCGTAGCCTGCCCGATCAATATCAGGATTTGGCACAGCATATTTTACTGTTTGGACCATTTGATATTAATGGCCTGCGTCCAGAAGCCTTACTGGGTTTTGAATCCTTTGCTCCGCTGACACATGGGGTATTGTGGTCTTTAGGTTTGAATGTGGTGTTGTATATCTGGGTATCGCGTCTGTACCGACCCAGCGTAGCGGAACAAATTCAGGCTGAAAGCTTCTTCTATTATGAAAGCAAACCGCTGCCATCAGCCCAGTCCAATACCGATCTTACTGATCTGCACCTGAATGCCGCCCGCCTGAAAGTCGGCGACTTACTGGCGCTGGCCAAACGGGTCACAGGCGATAAACCGACGCTACAGGCTTTTCAGCAATTTTGTGAACAGAATCATGTGGTTTTAAATGAAAATCATGTGGCCAATGGCATGTGGTGGCGCTTTACCGAGCAATATCTGGCCGGGATTATTGGGGCAGCCTCTGCGCGTACCTTATTGACCACTGCCATGATTAACAATGGTCTGGCCTTGGGACAAGTCGCCAATATTCTCGACCAGGCCTCGCAATGGCAGCGTTTTAACCAGAACCTGTTAATGACCATGATCGACCATATGACCCAAGGCGTCAGTGTGGTAGACAAAAATATGTGTCTGGTGGCCTGGAACAATCAATATCTGAAACTGTTTGATTATCCAAAAGATCTGGTTTACGTCGGTTGCCCGATCGCAGACCTGATTCGCTATAACGCGGAACGTGGTGAGTGTGGTCCAGGCCCGGTCGAAGAACATGTGCGTAAACGACTGCACTGGATGAAAGTGGGTAGCGCCCATGAGTTCGAGCGCATTCGTAAAGATGGTCTGGTGATCCAGATGCGGGGGAATCCTATTGAAGGCGGTGGTTTCGTCACCACCTTTGCCGATATTACCGCGTTCCGTGAAAATGAAGCGGTGCTGGAAGAGCGCGTCAGTGACCGCACACAGCAGCTTGCCAATGCCCTGACTGAACAGCAACTGGCACTGGAACAGGCGGATAAAGCCAATCAATCCAAAAGCCGTTTTCTGGCCGCCGCCAGTCACGATTTACTCCAGCCCATGCATGCAGCACGTCTGTTTAGTACTGCGCTAGAACAAAGTGTCCATTCGGCAGAAGATCAACAGACCTTGCAACAGCTGGATCGGGCACTGTACGGCGCGGAAAGTATGCTCTCTGCCCTGCTCGATATCGCCCGTTTAGAAGGTGGCACCATCCAACCCAAACGTCAGGCTTATTCCTTGCACGATCTCTTGAATGATCTGGAGTTACAGTTCAAATCTATTGCAGCCCAGCGTGATATTCAATTGTCCGTGCACGATACCAAGTTCTGGGTCGACACCGATCCGCAATGGATGCGACGGATTATCCAGAACTTTGTCAGCAATGCTTTACGCTATACCGCCCGGGGTCGCGTGGTGGTCGGTGTGCTACGTTCAGCTCAGCGCCCTCATCATATTCGCATCGGGGTCTGGGATACCGGCCCGGGTATTCATGAACAGCAACGCCTGAAACTGTTTCAGGAATTTGAGCGCTGTGGGCACACCTCACCTTGGGGTGAACAGGGTCTGGGTCTCGGACTGGCCATCGTACAACGGATGACCAGCCTGCTGGATTTCCCCGTGCATGTCTATTCCGAGCTGGGCAAAGGTTCCTGTTTCATGATCGAAGTGCCTTTAGCCGAAGCACCCAAAATTCAAATGGCAACACCTCAGGTAACGGCATTGCAGCATACGGCCTATAAAGTGCTATGTCTGGACAATGATGAAACCATTCTGGAAGGCATGCGAACCTTGCTAAGCAAATGGGGCTATCAGATCTTCACCGCAACCGAACCGGAAGAAGCACTCCGTTTGATTGAGCAGGAAGACATTCAGGTCTGGTTGATCGATCAGCATTTGAATCATGATCAACGGGGTCTGGACTTTATTGAACAACACCGACCAGCCCATATTCCTGTGGCATTAATTACCGCAGATTCTGATCCAGAGCTACCACAATATTTAAAACAGCAGAATATTGTGTTGCTGAAAAAGCCACTCAAGCCTGCCGGTTTAAGGGCCTGGTTATCCGGTTTAAAAATCATGCCGATGCAATAAATGACCAAATATTTTGCAGCCATAGGCAAAAATCATCAAAAAGTAGCACTTTGAGTGCTGATAAATTGACCAAAATGCTCAAATTATTTTTGACTATGGCAAAAACGTTCACTTACATTAGTGAACGTTTGTACACTTACTTACAATTAATTAAGCATTTGTTTTTATTTATAAATTTTACCCCCAAAAACCAGCCTACAACTTTAGTCGTATTCTACTTGCTTTGTTGATCCCGCATAAATTGATCAATAAATGGAAACCTGTGTCTCATCGTGTTGGGTTTCTTGCAACAGACTGTCGAAAAGGACATTGATCATGAATAATAGTCACCCCATCACCGACCATAGCTCGCAACAGTTTTATCGCCAATACAGTGCCAACGCCTTATTACCACAACTGGACTGGCAACATATTTTTGTACATAGCAAACTTGAAGATACACATTTACGTGCCCTGGATGCGCTTTATCAGGCGGCGGTCCCGCTGGCCCTGAATGTATTCCATGAACTGAATTTTGATGTGTTTACGCCTGCAGCCTACCATCCACAAGGGTTGGGCTTATTTGAAAAACTGGCCCAACAAGAACAGAAGTTTTTAGATGTACTTGAGGCAGAGTCTGTCCATCTCGACCATGAAACACGTCATCAGATCTGGAGCATGCTATTACGTGGCGGTGCCGTTCTGGTCTTTAAAGCCTGGTTAAGCCATGTCAAAGGTGATGCAAACCAACTGGACAAAAGCCAGTTTGATGAACTTTCCGATTTACTGTTTATCAAGACACGTCCTGAGCAATTGGCGCAACGTTTAAAAGTCGAAGTCAATGCGCCATTCACCCACATTTTCCTGATGCATGATAATGATGTGTTCCTCGATCATTTTAATAGTCTGGAAACCGCTGCTTTATTTGTTGATTTAGGCGTTTACGATGCCGCCTTTTTAAGTCTGCGTGACGACCGCGTGGCGGAATACCTTAAGAGCAAAGCTTATGTCACCCAAGAACAGATTGATGATCTGCAATGCGCATTAAATCCGTTATATTGCGATAGCCTGATGCCAAAACAGGACTGTCTGGCCTAAGCAGTCGAAGCCACAATCAAGATTGTGGCTTCGCTTTGATATTGAGCTTAAGAAGCATTTTTTTCTAAACGCTGTTTATGAATCTGCATCACCACATCACTAAATTCATTTAAAACATAATGCACCCATAAACGGCTATACCAGTTATATTCGGTGGATAACCGATAATCAATGCTCAGAATCAATCTGGTGGTGTGTGCATCGATTTGTTCCAGTTGATAATCTGTTTTCAGCAAATCGAAATATTTCCCGCCCATTTCCAGATGATCATCCAATGATCCCTTCGGAAACGAATCTGGCGCAAACCGATATGTCCAGGACAATAGATACGGCGCATGCGATGCGGTCACCTGTTCTTCAAACTTGATGCCACGTTCCCACTGGATGGTGCGAACCAGCTCACCCTGACGCTGTTCGGTCATGCCAAATACCGGTTTGGGAAAACCCATGGTAAAAATAAAACTGTCTTTGACTTCCTCGGGTTGGATCGTGCCAATCTGGTTAATGGCCTGAAATACTTGCTGTGCGGGCGCATGAATCACAACCGAGCGCTGGGTTTGACCATATTCGGTACGACTAAAATCAGGTAATAACAACCATAAAATCAACGGCAGCAGTGCAAAAGAATAGATTTTGGCGCTGGGTTTCCATAAATAATGACAAATCAAGCGCATAAAACCTGCCCCCAGCAGCAGGCCGATCAGTAAAATCGGGAGCAGCATGATCAGACAGATAATCCCTTCTCTTAACACGATCACGCAAAACACAATCACGATCACAAAAACCAGCGGCTGAATCTTGAAAAGCTTGGTCAGGAAAATAGGATTGGGCTGTTTTCGAATCATAAAATATTCAAATAATGCGCCCAATAGTGCAGGAATAACCAAGACAATCACAAAGGACATCAGATCTTGCGAATAACTGCTTAACAGTACTGTCACCGCTATCAGGCCCATCGCCACAATTAAAGGCAACACCATGACAAAAGACGTTCTGGATGGATAAACTTTTTCTAACTGATAAGGAAGCGGGGTGTCAGTGCCTTTGCGTACAATCAGATAATCGTGTGCTTCATTCTTGATCTTATGTATTTGATAATCTTGAATACCTGCCTGCAACAAGCGTTGCTCCAGACTATCACGCGTCTGTTCTGTCCATTCGGTGACCTGAATACGGACATAACCTTGTTGTTGTAGTTCTTGAATAATTGTATTGGAATCCTGAAGATGATGCATGTAAGCCTCGTCAAAACGCAATCAGCTCAATGCAGATCATTGAGCTGACTGATTCTAACTCAGCTTAGAACTTCATGCTCATCCGCATCCAATAGTTGCGACCGGTATTATTGAATTGCTCTTCACTGGCAAAACCAAAACCTGAACTGCCCGCTTTATTGAGGTGTTCGGTATAGGTTTTATCGAGCAGGTTGTCAACGCCCACTGAAAGATCGACATCTTTACTCAGACTATAACTGCCATTCAAAGAAATGGTTGAGAAACCTGCACTTGGTTTCAGGTCATATCCCACAATATTGCCCTGATGCAAACTGACACGATTTTGTTGATCCACCACACGCCATAACATACCGAGTGTATATTTATCAGCAACATAACGCAGATTCACCCGGCCTTCTAAAGGTGCAATTTGTGGCAATGGCGTATTGTCGCTGGTATTTTTACCCCATGCATACATCGCACTGAGGTCGGCCTGAATATGATCGGTAAACTGATAGCCAACGCCAGCCTCAGCCCCTGCAATGGTGGCATCGACATTCTTGGCACCTGCGGTGATTCCGCCGCTACCATGTCCGCCATGTCCACCTGCATGTAAGTGGCTATGATCGTGGTAGTTCATCAAGATATAGTCATCGATCAGCCCGGCATAAGCAGACACCCATGAGTTAAATGCGCCCTGTTGCTGGGTAAAACCAAGATCGAGCTGTAAAGTTTTCTCCGGACGCACACCGTTAAAGGTGTTGCTTGAACCCGCATTGCCGTGCTCAGGACTGAATAGCTCCCAATAATCAGGCATACGTTCGACATAGCCCAGTCCGACATAACTATTGAGGCCATGCTCGGCATTTTCATTTTCCAGACGCACAAAAGCACTCGGCAAGGTTTTTTCCAGCTGGGTATTGAAACCTTTGGCCTTGGAGTCAGCACGCTCATCATCCACCTTGACCTGGTCTACTCGAGCACCTGTCACGATCTTGTTGTGCGGATTGAGTTGATAGCTCAACTCACCAAAAGCACCATAAGACTGGAAACGCATATCCTGACGGAATGGAACATTCATGGATGGCATGGTCGGTGATGACATACTGCCGCCATGTTTATTGAACTGCGAGTCAACCCCGGTGATCAGGCTCCACTGATTCCATTCAGAGGTCATGGCCAAACGTGAGTTCAAGGTACGGCGCGTCACTTGCATGTCCATTGGCATCGGCATTTTCATGACATGATCACCATGCTTCATTTCAACCATAGGCGGGGGACGCAGGCTAAAATTATCCATGATGTGATCGTTATAGCTATAGTTCACCTGACCTTCAATTTTCTTGATCACATCGGTGATATTTTTCTTTTCAAAGCGCAGACCTAAACTTTCACGCGCGAATTGAGCACCGTCCATCTCCCGGCCTGCATATTCAGACTCGCCGTCTGCCTTGCCGCCAGTCAGTTCTACCCAGGTATTTTCATTCGGTGTCCAGCCCAATGCCACATCGGCATTCCAGCGTTCCCATGAAGAGGGCACGGTTTTACCGTCACCATCCTGATAGCTGTTCGACTCGGAACGATTGGCATTTAAACGGATATATTTTTTCTCATCCCCCACCGCAGCTTCAACATTCTGATCTAAACGCCCAAATGAACCCCACAGTACACTGGCTTGTCCACGATACGGTTTGGCCTGAGTCAGTTTCTCAGGTTGACGTTCAAAGATCACGGTTGCCGCTGAACCGGTATTGGCATATTGAACGGTCTGTGGTCCTTTAATCACCGAAATACGGTCATAACTTTCAGGTGAAATATAAGAAGTCGGTGCATCCATACGATTTGGGCAGGCACCCAGATTTTCTGTACCATCGGTCAGGATCTTGATGCGTGAGCCAAACATGCCACGGAAGGTCACATCACTATTGGTTCCGCCACTCTGTATGGCATTAAAACCCATAATACTTTGCAGATAGTCAGCACCATCCGTTGCAGGAATCGGCTGAATCGGTTGTTTGGGATCGGCTTGCACCACCAGACCATTGCGCTCATTCGGTTGTTGAGCCGTCACTACAATCGGTGCCAGTGACACATGGGCATGTGTAGATACAGACGGATCGACTGGATTTGCCCACACCATTGCAGTATTTGAGGCAGCAAGAATCGCAACCGTGAGCGGTTGTAATAAAAATTTAGGTTGAGCCATGAGTGGTCTCTCTTAAAACATAAGTAAAACTAGGCTAGAGTTTTGAAAAACCCTAATGAAAATAATGTTTTATTTATGCAAAGAGTGGTGGGGCACGCCCTTGGGGCAATAGAAATAAGCGTTGCAGCGCAAAATAAACATGCTTAAACGCTTGCTGATAAGCCACTAAACGGATTTGAATCCGGACCAGTACTTCTTTCACACCCAATTCAGGCGGCAAGACCAGATTGGCATAGACCGTACAGTACTGACATTGGTGATTAGGATCATGATGGTCATGATGCGGCAGCGGAGCCTGAGCTTGCTCAAGCTGGTGTTCATGCGAATGTGAACTATGGGCCGAATGGTTCTGTGTACTTTGTACTTTGGGTAACAGCAGCGCCTGGGTGATGGTTTCACACACCGGCGCAATCTGATATTGCTTCGGGAGCAGCGGCTGCAAGAAAACCGCAATCTGTAAACAGACCGCGGTCAAAGCCAGCAGCAAACCACAACGAAACAAAGACAACATCTTAAACAGTATCGATCACTTAACGTTTAACAGCGACTTTCTCTTTATCACGCTGGCGCACCACTTTTTCCACTTTCTCACGGGCACGCTGACGTTTTAAAGGCGATAAATAATCGACAAAAAGTTTGCCATTTAAGTGATCCATTTCATGTTGGATACAAACAGCGAGAAGTTCGTCAGCTTCTAACTCAAATGCTTGACCTTCAAGGTTAATTGCCTCGATTTTTACGCGTGACGGACGCTCAACTTTGTCGTATATTTGAGGCACAGAGAGACAGCCTTCTTCATAAGGCTGAGTTTCTTCGGTCAGTGGAATGACTTTGGGGTTAATGAACACCATCGGTTGGTTTTTCTCTTCCGAGATGTCCATAACAATAAGCTGAATATGATGATCAACCTGAGTTGCCGCCAAACCGATACCTGGTGCTTCATACATGGTTTCAAACATATCTGCTGCAAGCTGACGAATTTCATCAGTGACTTCTTCGACTGGCTTGGCAATGGTACGAAGGCGGGGATCAGGAAAACTTAAAATAGGTAATAAGGCCATACTGTCGTCCTCACTTATGCCATTGATCAAAAAACCAACTGAAGGGAATGCTTGATCAAAAAAATTGTGTGTAAAGTCGTTATTATAGCGCAACTACACACATAATTTTTAGGAATTATGATAATGAAAAAGGTTTTAAACGGCATACCATCTTTTCATGCCTTGGGGTTAAAAAAACAACTGATTGCGGCTGCAATTTGTGCGGGATTGGGAATGACTGTCAATTTTGCCCATGCTGCCAGCCCGAATGTCAGCCCACCTGCAGTTAAAGTAGGCGCTCCGCATGTTTATGTGGTGAAAAAAGGCGATACGCTGTGGGATATTTCCGGCAAATTTTTAAAGAAGCCCTGGCGCTGGCCTGAAATCTGGGCAAGCAACAAACATGTGAAGAATCCGCACTGGATTTATCCGGGTGATCGCTTATTACTCTGTAGCCTGAACGGTAAACCATTGATTGGTAAAGATGAAGGTGACGGTTGTGACGGTATCATTCGTCGCTATACCGGCAATACCGCGACCCTGCGCCCGCAAGTCCGTATTGAAGCACTGAACAATAGCGTCCCGGTTATCCCCTTGACCCATATTCAGCAATGGCTGGAACGCACTTCGGTACTGCCTGCAGAGGCGATTGCCAACACCCCTTATATCCTGGGCACCGCGGATAACCGTGTTATGGCCGGTAAAGGTCAAAGTGTTTATGTGCGTGGTCAGGGCCTTGAAAATGGTCAACGCTATGGCGTATTCCGTGAAGGCGAGCCTTATATCGTTCTGGATCAGAATGGCAAGAAGCAGAATCTTGGCATTGAGCTGACCCAAGTCGCTTCAGGTGTGGCCATTCGTAGTGAAAATGACATCACCACGGTTGAACTGACCGACAGTTATAACGGCGAAGTGCGTCGCGGTGACCGGGTCATGCTTGAACAAGATGCCATGTTACCAACCCTGTTCTACCCAACCGATGCCAATCAGGTCAAAGACGGCGGTAAAATCATCCGGGTGATGGGTTCGATCGGTACAGCCGCAAAAAATGGTGTCGTGACTGTTGATCGTGGCACTGTGGATGGGATTGAGGTCGGTCAGGTATTCAGTATCTATCAAGATGGCGAAACCGTTCGTGATCCAAAAACCAAAGAGCAAGTGAAACTACCCGGCCAGTATTTAGGGAGTGCCATGATCTTTAAAAGCTTTGACCGTATCAGCTATGCCTACGTACTTGAAAGCGAATTACCGATCAAGCTGGGCTCAGACATCAAGCCACCACGTCTCGACGATTAAGGTCTCAAATGTTGAATCAATTATCGCCTCATCACTACCCTACCGTGCTGGTGTGGTACTTGGTTCAACATTCGCTTTCCAGCTTTCACAAAATTCAGCAATATTTTGGCAGCTGTGAACAGGCAACCCAACCGCAGCGTTTTTCGGAATGGGAGCAACTGGGTCTGCATGCCAACCATTTAAAACGTCTAAAAGAATTTCAGACCGCACAAGGCCAGCAACAGTTTGAACAACTGCTACAACTGATTTGCCGTCATAGTGATTTTATTTTAACGCCCGACGATATTGGCTATCCGACGCAGCTACTGCCTTATAGCGACCGCCCACCGATCCTGTTTGGACAGGGTCAGGCCCAAGCGCTATTACAACCCCAGATTGCCATGGTCGGCAGTCGTAAGCCGAGTCCTCATGGGCGACAAGTGGCTTATGATTTTGCTTACTATTTAAGTGAAAAGGGTTTTTATATCAGTAGTGGTCTGGCACATGGGATTGATCAGGCCGCGCATCAGGGTGGACTGGCGCATCAGCGCACTATCGCAGTGACGGGTACAGGACTCGACAGTGTCTACCCTGCCCAGCATAAACAACTCGCGCAACAGATTCGCCAGTCAGGCGCGATTGTGACTGAATTTCTACCCACCACCATGCCTTTACAACAACATTTCCCACGACGCAATCGGATTGTCAGTGGCTTGAGTCTGGGGGGATTGGTGGTCGAAGCCGCGCTCAAAAGCGGTTCATTGATTACCGCCAATGAAGCAGCCACTCAGGGCAAAATGGTATTCGCCATTCCTGGACATATTTATAGTGAACATCATCAGGGCTGTCATCAATTGATTCGCGAAGGCGCGATTCTGGTCGATCATCCTGAACAGGTGATTGAAGATCTGGCTTTGCCGACGCAATGGCAAGCACAGCAGCAGCCAGCAACAGAAAGCAGCTCGGCACCGCCAACACTACCCGCACATTTAATTGAGCTGTATCAGGTTTTAGACTGGGTCGGACAGGATCTGGATCAGCTGGCGCAACGCTATTCTGCACCTATTGCTGAATTAACTGCCCAATTAATGGAACTGGAATTACTCGGTTTAAGCATGCAACAGGCAGGACGCTATTTACGTTGCCGCCCAATGCATTAAACTACTCACATCTCCCTTTTATCGTTTCATTCTCCCTATGATGACGTCCTCTATTGCTGAAGCAGCACAACTTTTACAACAAGGACAGGTTCTGGCTTACCCGACCGAAGCGGTCTGGGGACTGGGCTGTGATCCCTACAATGAGCAGGCTTTTCAGGATATTCTGGAACTCAAACATCGTCCCGTTGAAAAAGGCGTGATTTTACTGGCCGGCCATTTAGATCAGGTCGAACATTTACTACAGGGTTTAGCTTCCGAGCTTCGTC
Source organism: Acinetobacter sp. 1000160 (assembly GCF_000588715.1). Classification (NCBI taxonomy): domain Bacteria; kingdom Pseudomonadati; phylum Pseudomonadota; class Gammaproteobacteria; order Moraxellales; family Moraxellaceae; genus Acinetobacter; species Acinetobacter sp. 1000160. The sequence continues at coordinate 31,116 of NZ_JFWP02000008.1, forward strand.
AGCAAGTGATCAATAGCTGGTCTAACCGCCAGCCAACTGAACGTGCCACCACCTGGCTACTGCCTGCCGATCAGCACATCCCGACCTGGATCAAAGGCCAGCATCCGCTGGTGGCGGTGCGTGTCACCACGCATCCTTTATGTATGCAACTGTGTCAGGATTTTGGTGGGTTTATTGTCTCGACCAGTGCCAATCCCGCAGGTCAGACACCAGCCCATGGTCTGGCAGAGGCCCAAGCCTATTTTGGCGATGCATTACATTATCTTGAAGGCGATCTGGGTCTCAGCCGTGAACCGAGTCGCATTTTAAACGCGCTCACGGGTGAAATTGTTCGCGCCTGATTAGGTGAATAGCGGACAAAAAAAAGCTCAGTTATATAGGGATAACTGAGCATAAAAAGGATGTGTATAATCACATCCAGAGGGTTCATCAATTCGGTGAGCAACTTATTCATTCTAAAATGAATGATCTTGCTGTGGCTGGTATTATGAGCTAATCATTTCATTTATACAAATATATTATTTATCTAACAAAAAAGGTGAAAAGCGTACCTTTTTTGTCACTTTCGCCTTTTTAATAAAATTATATTTTTATTTTTATTCAGCTTTTTTTGAGCATAAACTTTGCTGATCTTTGAAAATATAGTTGCAAATCAGATACAAAGAACAATCATTTAAAAAATAAATTGGTGCGTTTGTTTATTTTTTAAACAAAAGCACCTTTTAAATTCATCTTTACGACGCTGACTCTGCCAATTTCACCGAAGCTTTTACGGTTTTCTTCTGTGCCATGATAATGCCCACCAGAATCATCACACCACCAATGGTATGATAAATGGTCCAGTGTTCCGACAGCCACAGACTGGCAATAATGGCAGTAAATACCGGCATCAGGTTCATAAAAATACTGGTCCGGTTTGGCCCGATCGCCTGCACAGCAACCATCCACAATAACGGTGCGATTAATGACGGGAACACACCGGCATAGAGCACGCTGGCGGCATTGTCAGCATTGATGCCATCTAGCCCCAGCCACAGTAAAAATGGGACGTGATACAACAAAGCAAAAGCAATCTGTACATAGAGACTGGTCATCAATGGCAGCTGGACTTGCCATTTTTTCAGAAATACCCCATAGAAAGCATAAAATCCTACCGCCAAGACCATGACGGCATCGCCCCAGTGACCGCCCTGCTCAAACAGGCTGGCAATACGGCCCTGGCTCATCACATAAATCAGACCGGCAAAAGACAGTAAACTGCCGAAAATTGCATAGCGATTCGGTGCATCTTTTAAAATGAGATAGGAGATAAAAATGGTAAAAATAGGCACAAAGGCATTCACAATGCCCATATTGGTCGCGGTGGTATAATGTGCTGCGGTATAAGACAAACCTTGATAAAGCACCATACCAAATGCACTGAGTACCGCCAGCTTGGGGATGAAGGGGCGGATCAAAGCACGTTGCTTCCAGACCTTGGGCAACATAAAGGGTGTCAAGATCAGGAAGGCCACAAACCAGCGATAAAAACTGATACTGACCGGTGAAATATAATCGGCCACGTAGCGCGTTACCGCGATGTTAAGTGACCAAATCAACACCGCAATCAAAGGCAATACAAATGCCCATTTTTGGTATTTGCTAAACTGACCCATCATTTTCTCACAATATCTCAGCAATGGATGTATTGTGGTAGATGTCCAAAATAATTGAAATATCGTATTTCAGACATTTATATCGCGCTCACGACATTGCTGCTTAGAACAGCTCCCAGGCTCGCATCGCATGTTCCACTACTTTATGCAGTTGCTCAACCGTTGCCCCATCTCGAGCCTGAATGGTTAGCCCCTGCACAACCGTTGCATAGAAGTCGGTCATTTCCTGTAAAGGCGCGGTTGCCGCCAGATCACCATCCGCCACACCCTGCTCTAAACGCTCCAACAGTTTTTGCTTGGTCTGTAAACGTTTTTCCAGAATATTGTGTTGCACTGCCTGCGCATTATCCGAGCAGTTCATGGTCGCCACCACCAGCATACAGCCTGCAGGTTTATTGGGTTGCGCCAAACGTTTGACGTTGTCATATAGATACAGCTCAAATGCAACTTTGGCGGTTTTGGCTTCTAAAAAGATAGGAACAATCGGACAGGCTTCATGGGCCAGATAATAATCAATACATTTATAAAACAGCCCGGCTTTATCACCAAAACTACTGTATAGACTCGGCGCAGTTAGTTCCAGAGCCTGAGTCAAATCACTGATCGAGGTCGCTTCATAGCCATGCGCCCAGAACAATAACATCGCTTTTTCCAGCGCCTGCTGTTCGTCAAAACACTTCGGACGACCACGCTTTTTTTTCAAGCTGTCATCACAGGGTGCTACTGTTGGCTCATGTGCATTGGTCATAGCTGTCACAAATATTTCATAACGATCATTATTAAATTAATTGACGACTCAACTTTAATCAACTATTTTATTTTATATCGATCGTTATAAAAACTAATGTTTTTTCAATTTTATTGTTATCCCTATAACAATAAAGGGAATTATTATGGAAAACTCCACTCCGGCAGACCTCAGTGCACTTGAATCCAATCCATCTCAAGGGAACTGGTTTGCCTTACTTTCCGTCACCTTTAGTGCATTTGCCTTGGTGACAGGTGAATTCCTGGCCATTGGTGTCCTCAATGACATCGCACGTGACTTTCAAATTTCGGTTGGAACAGCTGGTCTTACCGTTTCTTTAACTGCGATCGTCGGCATGTTTGCTGCGGTACTGATTCCAGTTTCGGCGAAGACACTCGATCGGCGTACCTTGCTGTTGATGCTTACCCTGTTGATGATTATTGCCAATCTGCTGACTGCATTTGCACCTAATTTCATGATTTTATTGTTTGGACGTGTCATCTTGGGTGTGGCGGTGGGAGGCTTCTGGGCAACAGCCGTGGCATTAAGCGGTCGACTGGCACCACCGCATTTACCCATTGCCAAAGCGACTGCCTGGGTGGCTTTCGGGGTGACCTTAGCCAGCGTATTAGGGGTACCGATGGGGACATGGCTGGCTCAATATAATGGCTGGCAAACCTCTTTCACGGCGATTTCCCTTATGGGTGTCCTGCTTTTGATCTTCCAGTACCTTTATCTGCCTCAACTCAAACCGTCTTCATCTTTGCGCTGGAAAGAACTGCCGATTCTGCTGCAACACCCTGCCGCCCGTAAAGGCCTGATCATTTTTCTGTTTATGGGCTTTGCGCATTTTGCTGCGTATAGCTACTTTTCAGCCTTCTTTAAACATGAGCTCGATTTTTCGGATAGCCTGATTAGCCGTTTACTGCTGGTCTATGGCATTGCAGGCATTTTCGGGAATGTTTTTGCAGGCTACCTCGGCCAGATCAATATCCGTTATGCCTTTGCAGTCAGTGGCGCTGCGTTCTTGCTGGCATTTTTAGCGCTTCCGCTAGTCGGGGCCAATGTCATGCTTGCGATTGTATTAACGGCTTTATGGGGCTTCGCCTACGGGATTATTCCAACTGCGGTGAATATCTGGATGTTTACCCATGCGCCTGAAGCGGTTGAAAAAGGCATGCCGATGGTGACTTTAACCTTTTTAATCCTGATTGCGTTGGGCAGCATGTTCGGTGGTCTGATTGTTGACCATTTTGATGGCACCATCTTATTTTTTGCCATGCTCCCACTGGTACTTTGTTCACTCGTGCTGATCTTTACACTGGCACGGGGCTTAAATAATCCCAAAGTCACTTATAAAAATTAATCCTTAAGCTACAGATCAAACAGGAAATTAAACGACTTCTGTTTGATCTGTGAGAACAATCCAGAAATTTACTTTTCCTCTTTTACAGTTCGCCCACTCCCATGATTCAGGGCGACTGTATTTTTCTTGAACAATCTCCTGCGTATTTATTATGGCAGCTCATGCACAATTCGCATAAGTGGCCCAGATATTTTCATAACGATCACTATAAAATTAATTGACGGATCCAGTTTTATTCTTTATTTTATTTCATAACGATCGTTATAAAATAAAATTTGATCTTTAGCTTTTATCCTTGTGCTGACAAATCAGGAAAATCCCATGCAAGCATCCACCTCATCAGACGAGCAGCCCACGCAAACCACACAAGGAAGCTGGTACGCCATTTTGGCGGTTGCCATTGCGGCCTTTGCATTGGTCACCAGCGAATTTTTACCTGTCGGCGTACTCAATAGTGTCGCAGCCGACCTGCAGATCTCAGTCGGTACAGCAGGTCTGATCATTACCCTTCCCGGGGTGATGGCTGCGATTGCAGCACCACTGTTACCCGTATCGGTCAAACAGCTCGATCGACGCTATGTATTGATCTTACTCACCGCAATCATGGTGATTGCTAATACCATTACCGCCTTTGCAGAGAGCTTCCATGTACTACTGTTAAGCCGTTTGGTGTTAGGCATTTCGATTGGTGGTTTCTGGGCAACTGCGATTGCCTTGAGTGGCAAACTGGCGCCGCCTCATTTACCCATCGCTAAAGCCACTGCCATCGTCATGGCAGGCGTGACTTTTGCCACTGTGCTTGGTGTTCCAATCGGCACCTGGCTCAGCGAGTTTTATGGCTGGCGCAGTGCATTCGGTATTACTGCTGCTATTGGTTTGATTGTATTGCTGGTCCAGCTGATTTGCTTGCCTGAACTGAAACCTGAATCTGCCATTCATTTCCGTGATTTACCTGCATTATTGCGCACGCCAAAAGCCCGTAGTGGCATGTTAATCGTATTACTGATTGGTCTCGCGCATTTTTGTGCGTATAGCTATCTGGCACCATTCTTTAAAAACATTGCAGGCTTTAACGGTACCACCATCAGCTCGCTGTTATTACTCTATGGAATTGCAGGTATTTTCGGCAATGCATTTGCAGGCTATAGTGGTAACCTGAATGTACGCTATACCCTTGCCTTTGTCGGGATCTGTTTTGCGATTGTGTTCTTTGGTTTCCCGATCTTTGCGATTCATGAGTTTGGTGCGATTGTATTAACCGCACTGTGGGGCTTTGCCTTCGGCGCTTTCCCTACCTCAGCCAATATCTGGATGTTTGTGCACGCGCCGCATGCGGTAGAAAAAGGCATGCCTTTGTTTGTCGGCATGTTCCAGGTCATGATTGCGACCGGTTCCTTACTCGGCGGTTATGTGGTCGACCATTTCAATGAAAATATCCTGATTTATGGCGTCATCAGCTTTGTGGCCCTGGCATTGATCAGTATCTTTACTTTAGCCAAAGGCTTGAATAATCCTAAAATGACATGTGAAAACTAATAGTGAGTCCCTCCGGATGAAGCAGAATGTTGCTGAACAATTTCCCTTATTACGTGATATAGAAGTGCATGAATTTCTATATCAAAAAGATGATATTGTCAGCCCGCATTCTTCCATCTGGGGAGATTTTAACTTTAGTTTAAACGGGACTTTAGAGTTTGATATTGAAGGGCAATATTACTTGTCTCCGCCCAGCTATGGATTGTGGCTGCCACCGCGTACCGAACATCAGTCGCTGCCCGTCGAGCATGAAATTCACTATATCTGTATTCGATTACATCCGCGGCTCGGCGCTTTTTTAGGCGATGTTTGCCGCTGTTTTAGTATTGAACCTTTTTTCCGTGCGCTGGTGATCCATATTCTGGAACAGCAAAAACTGGCTGCTGCACCCGAGTATCTGGAGCACCTGCTGCAAGTTTTATATGATCAACTGAAACAGGCCCCTGCTTATTCGCATTATCTTCCGCAAAGTACCCATCCCGTTCTCGCGCCAATTCTGGAGCAACTGTCAGATCCAGCTTTATTTCAACTCAGCCTGCAGAAAGTCTTAGGAAATTTTGCGGTCAGTGAGCGTCATGTACTCCGTCTCAGCCAGCAAGAGCTGCAACTGTCATTATCAGAATGGCGTAATCGGGCAAAAATCATTTTTGCGATCAATCAGATCCGCCAAGGGATGACCATTAAACAGTTAGCATTTGCTTTGGGTTATCACCACAGTTCCAGCTTTATTGAGTTCTTTAAACGCTATACCGGACAAACTCCGATTCAGCTAAAGAATGCTTCTCTCTAGAATAAAGGCTTGGTTTTTCTGATTATTTGTATGGATTCATAACAACAGCATTGCACTCTGCAGCAATAGCAGTTAAAACAAACGGGTATTGTCACAACAACAAATTAGGACCTATCTCATGAGTCAGTCGGTTTATCACATCCCTGTTAAGGACATTAAAGGTCAGGATGTTGATCTTGATCAATATCAAGGCAAAGTACTCTTGATCGTCAATGTTGCATCTAAATGCGGTTTAACCCCGCAGTACGAAGGCTTGGAAAAACTTTATCAGGTCAGGAAAGATCAAGGTCTGGAAATTCTTGGCTTCCCTGCCAACAACTTTCTGGAACAGGAACCGGGCAGCAATGAGGAAATTCAGCAATTCTGCTCACTAAATTATGACGTGCATTTCCCACTTTTCGCCAAAATTTCGGTTGCGGGTGATGATAAGCATGCTTTATATCAAACCTTGACTCAAGCCATTCCTGAGCGTACAGGTGAAGGCCCTTGGTGGAAAGATCTGGTTGATTACGGCTTAACACCAAACAACCCACCTGAAGTATTATGGAATTTTGAAAAATTCCTCATCAATAAGAAGGGTGAAGTGGTTGCCCGTTTTGCACCTGATATCACGGCAGACGATGAACGCATTGTGAGCGCGATTGAAGCTGAACTAGCAAAATAAGCATTAAAAATATAGAGAAAAGAATAGTTTATCTGTTCTTTTCTTTTAACTTCCTAGACAGTTCCTTCTATTATTTTCTTAGATCAAACTGTTGATGAATTGCAAAAATCACTTTTTTCTCCACATTTTCTCATTATAGTGACGCTCTTCTCATAATCTGGTGTAGTTCAGCCATGATGGAACGTTTCTCTATCAAAGCCATTCTCTCAGTAACCACCTTGGTGAGTCTATTCGCACTGGTAGGTTGTGATCAGGTCCCTCATGACAATGAGCAAGCTGAGCAAAACACTGAGATTGAACAATCAATCACAACTTCTGAAAATACAGAACGTGAAGCAAGTATTGCTCAGGACACTCAAAACCTGAGCAAGGGTAATATGCTGAATATCGCCCGCGATATGGCCAAGTTGCAAATTGAAACTGATGACTATGTCACCCTGCTCAAGCAATCACAAAGTAATCTTGAACAAGCAATCCAAGATAAAAATGTCCAGAAATTACAGCATACAACAGGCGATTTAAACCAGGAACTGCATGGCTTACATGACGCTTTATTATCGTTAAATTTGAAAAGTAATGAAGTCGATCAGATCCGCCAAAGTTTATTGAGTGCAAATCAGCAACTGCTCAATATGCCGTTATTGCATGGTCAAACCGATCTTTCCAAAATTGATTTTGCCAAGATCGAGAAACAGTTCAATACCATTCAAATGGATATGGTGAAACTGGCAACTTTGGTACTCGGCAATAAAGATGATTCAAACGCTTAATAGGTATACACATAGAAACGGGAAGCCAACTTTCGAATTAGATAAGCTTTCTTCCCGCTCAGAGTAAATTTAATTTGATTGTTAGGCTGAGGTCATACTATACAACCATGGTAATCCAAGAGCCAAAATAACACTGACCACCAAACCTAGCATGGCTTTCATTGCATCAGAACGTACAATTTTAGCCGTTTCATAAATAGATGGCTTAAACATATGCATAGAAATGGCAAATTCACGTCCGGCCAATAAACCTAAGAATACCCATGTAGTACTCATTGGGACGTTACTCCACTCTTTAAAGATTAATAAAATAATCGCATAAATAAAGTCAATAATGATTGCTGCACGGATATCAGTTGTTCCTGTTTTTGAGGTAACAATTTTCTGAATTGCCCCTCCACTATGATAAAAAATAAAACCTAACAAACCAACAAAAATCAAAGTCGCAAAAGACATCCACTCAACTGAAACCTGACGGGGCAAATATACAAAAATATTCGCTAGATCTTGAATAAGCCATTGGCTCCAAAGAAATGCCGTTGATATCCACTGTAATGCAAGCCAATATTGTGGCGCAGGCTCTCCTGCTGTGCGATCAAAATGTTCTGTTAAATGTTTTACGACATAGCGATAAACCAAGATCGCGACAACAAACGCTACAGCATATCCCATTAATGACTTCGTGAGCATTGATCCTAAGCTGCTTGGAGCAAATACGGTTAGAACTAAAAAGGTCGTACTCACAGGAATAGAAAAACGGGTCAGAATCAAAATCACAATTGGCGGAACAATATATAAGCAAGTCAACCCACCCTCAGGAAATGGAATTTTATCTAAGCGTTGATATGAAGCATCCCATACGCCTGAAGTATACCAACCATAAAATAGTACAACGATCAAAATACTACTGGCAAAAAGCCAAAGAACCCACCAAGGTCTTTGACTATTCGATGAAATAAAAGTTCCTAAAGTTTGAATTGCATCATTTGCAATAATTGAATAGGCGGCTAGCATAAAGCCAACAATCATATAAATCTCTAACATATTTAGTCATCTAGCTTGAATTTAGATAACATCTTTATGTCAAAAAATTATTTCACTATGAAGTAATACTTAACTATATTTGATGTGAATTAACAAAAACTAAACTTCATTCCTTTTCTATGCATAGAAAAGACAAAATAAAAAAGCCACCTGACGGTGGCTTTTTTTAATCTCGAACCAGCAATAATTAAAGTGCGCGGTTTTTGATTTTACGAATCGTTTCAAGCTGAGCTGCAGTTTCTGCAAGCGAAGCAAGCGCAGCAGCAGAATCCAAGTCACTCTTTTGGTTCGCTAGCAATTGTTCAGCTTGTTTACGAGCTTCCATAATTGCCGCTTCATCCAAGTTGTCAGCGCGAATTGCAGTATCTGCAAGCACGGTCACAACGTGAGGTTGAACTTCTAACACACCGCCTGATACATAAACGATTTCTTCTGTACCATTTTCCAACTGAACACGAATCGGGCCCGGTTGGAGCAAAGTTACGAGTGGCGCATGTCCTGGTAAAATACCAAGCTCACCGCCCGCACCTTTTGCGATTAACATCGTAACTTGTCCAGAGTAAATCGACTCTTTAACACTTACAACATCACATTGCATCGTCGCCATGAGAATCTCCTTAAATTAGAGTTGCTAATTAAAGTTTCTCGGCTTTAGCAATCACTTCGTCAATACCACCAACCATATAGAACGCTTGTTCTGGGATGTGATCGTATTCACCAGCTAATAGACCTTTAAAGCCACGAATCGTTTCTTTAAGTGGTACTAATTTACCAGGTGCACCCGTAAAGACTTCAGCGACGTGGAACGGTTGAGAGAAGAAACGTTGGATTTTACGCGCACGGTAAACAACCAATTTATCTTCTTCTGCTAACTCGTCCATACCCAAGATGGCGATGATGTCTTTAAGCTCTTTATAACGTTGCAATACGTTCTGTACAGAACGTGCAATTTCATAATGCTCAGCACCAACCACTAACGGGTCTAACTGACGTGAAGTTGAGTCAAGTGGATCGATCGCTGGGTAAATACCAGAAGATGCGATGTCACGGCTCAATACAACGGTAGCATCCAAGTGAGCAAACGTTGTTGCAGGCGATGGATCTGTTAAGTCATCGGCAGGGACGTATACTGCTTGGATCGATGTGATCGAACCAGATTTAGTCGACGTAATACGCTCTTGAAGAACACCCATTTCCTCTGCAAGTGTCGGTTGGTAACCTACTGCAGATGGCATACGACCTAACAATGCTGATACTTCAGTACCCGCAAGTGTATAACGGTAGATGTTGTCGACGAATAATAATACGTCACGACCTTTACCATTTTCGTCTTTTTGATCACGGAAGTATTCAGCCATGGTCAAACCAGTTAACGCTACGCGTAAACGGTTACCTGGTGGCTCGTTCATCTGACCGTAGACCATTGCTACTTTGTCAAGAACGTTAGAATCTTTCATTTCGTGATAGAAGTCGTTACCTTCACGAGTACGCTCACCAACACCAGCAAACACAGATAAACCTGAGTGAGCTTTCGCGATGTTGTTGATCAACTCCATCATGTTAACGGTTTTACCAACACCGGCACCACCGAACAGACCAACTTTACCACCTTTCGCGAACGGGCAAAGTAAGTCGATGACTTTAATACCAGTTTCTAAAAGGTCAGTCGAAGCTGCTTGTTCAGCATAAGAAGGTGCTTGACGGTGAATCGGCAAACGCTCTTCAGTCGCTACAGGACCTGCTTCATCAATTGGGCGACCCAATACGTCCATGATACGACCAAGAGTCGCTGGACCTACTGGAACAGAAATCGGTGCATTTGTGCTAGTTACATTAAGGCCACGTTTAAGACCTTCTGTAGAACCCATTGCGATGGTACGAACAACACCATCGCCAAGCTGTTGCTGAACTTCTAAAGTAGTTTCAGTACCGTCAACTTGGAGAGCGTCATAGATCTTAGGAACGCTATTGCGCTCAAACTCGACGTCGATAACCGCGCCGATGATCTGAATGATACGACCGCTACTCATTGCTGTCTCCTCAATTCAAACTTAATAATGTTAAACGGCAGCGGCACCGCCAACGATCTCGGAAATTTCCTGAGTAATCGCGGCTTGACGCAGCTTGTTGTAAATGAGTTGTAGGTCTTTAATCAGTTGTCCTGCGTTGTCTGTCGCTGCTTTCATCGCGACCATACGAGCTGACTGCTCACATGCAACGTTTTCAATCACACCTTGATAAACCATAGACTCGATATAGCGAACCAACAAACCATTTAACAATTCTTCTGCTTCTGGTTCGTAGATATAGTCCCAACCATAAGTACGGTTGAGGTCATCGCCTTCTTCTGCCGGTGCTAAAGGAACAAGTTGTTCTACTTTAGGCTGCTGAGTCATTGCATTGATGAAGCCATTTGAAACGAGATAGATACGATCTAGTTCGCCTTTATCAAATGCATCAAGCATTACCTGTACTGAGCCTGTTAACTGTTCCAAACTCGGCGCATCGCCAAGTTGGGTGGTTGCACCAAGCACTTTACCGCCGTAATTCTTAAAAAACGAAACCGCTTTTTGACCAATCAAAGCAAATTCAACTTCAATTGACTGCTGTTGTTGTGCTTTGACATGCTGCACAACTTTCTTGAACAAGTTAATGTTCAAGCCACCCGCCAAGCCACGATCTGAAGACACCACGATATAGCCAACGCGCTTAACCGGGCGTTCAACCATATAACGGTGTTTGTATTCAGGGTTTGCTTGGACCAAGTGAGCAATTACACGGCGCATATTATCGGCATACGGACGGCCCTGAGCCATGCGCTCTTGCGCACGACGCATTTTCGAAGCAGCTACCATTTGCATCGCGCGAGTAATCTTTTGCGTGCTCTTGATACTAGCTACTTTGGCGCGAATTTCTTTTAAATTTGCCATACGCTTAACCTAGTAGTCGAAAGCTCTTTCGAGCTTCCGAAGGTTGATCCGTGAACCAAACTTAACTAAAGATAAACTTAGTAAGTTTGAGTCGCTTTGAAGCTCTCAATACCTGATTTGATTGCTGCTTCGATGTCTTTGTTGTAATCACCAGTTTCATCGATCTGTTGCATTAACGCAGCATATTCAGAACGGAAGTAAGAGATTAACGCAGCATCAAAGTCTACGATTTTCTTCACTTCTACGTCAGCCATATAGCCTTCGTTAGATGCATAAACAGATACAGCCTGGTCAGCGATTGAGTAAGGAGCATATTGTTTTTGCTTCATTAACTCAGTTACACGTTGACCATGCTCAAGTTGCTTACGCGTTGCTTCGTCAAGATCAGAAGCAAACTGAGCAAACGCAGCCAATTCACGGTATTGCGCTAGAGCGGTACGGATACCACCTGACAATTTTTTGATGATCTTGGTTTGCGCAGAACCACCAACACGAGATACCGAGATACCCGCGTTCACAGCAGGACGAATACCTGCGTTGAATAATGATGTTTCTAGGAAGATCTGACCGTCAGTAATCGAAATTACGTTCGTTGGTACGAATGCAGATACGTCACCAGCTTGAGTTTCAATGATCGGTAATGCAGTTAAAGAACCAGTTTGACCAGTTACTGCACCGTTCGTGAATTTCTCAACATAATCAGCTGAAACGCGCGAAGCACGTTCAAGAAGACGCGAGTGAAGATAGAATACGTCACCTGGATACGCTTCACGACCTGGTGGACGACGTAAAAGTAATGAAATTTGACGGTAAGCAACAGCTTGCTTAGACAAATCATCATAAATGATTAACGCGTCTTCACCACGATCACGGAAGTATTCACCCATTGTACAGCCAGAGTACGGAGCCAAATACTGCATTGCTGCAGGATCAGCGGCCGCAGCTGCGACAACAGTGGTATACGCCATAGCGCCAGTTTCTTCTAGCTTGCGTACCACGTTTGCAATTGTTGATTGTTTTTGACCAATCGCAACGTATACACATTTAATGCCAGAGTTTTTCTGAGCGATGATCGCATCGATCGCCATTGCTGTTTTACCAGTTTGACGGTCACCAATAATCAACTCACGCTGACCACGACCTACAGGGATCATGGTATCAACTGATTTATAACCAGTTTGAACAGGTTCGTCGACAGACTGACGCCAAATTACACCTGGTGCTACTTTTTCAACAGCATCAGTAAGTTTTGCATCAATAGGGCCTTTACCATCAATCGGGTTACCCAAAGCATCTACGACACGGCCAAGAAGTTCAGGACCAACCGGAACTTCTAATACACGACCTGTACAACGAGCTTTTTGACCTTCTTGCAGGCTTAGGTAGTTACCTAAAACAACGGCACCCACTGAATCCTGTTCTAGGTTCAGTGCCATACCAAATAAGCCGCCGTCGAATTCGATCATTTCACCGTACATTGCATCCGCAAGACCGTGAATACGCACGATACCGTCAGATACCATGACGATGGTACCTTCATTCTTAGCGGTCGCGCTGGTGTCCAGATCGCCGATACGCTGTTTAATGAGCGCACTGATCTCGGATGGATTCAGTTGTTGCATTGCGCTATTCCTCAATCTTTTTTAAGTTCAGTCTTTTTGCTGTTAGGCAAGAAGACGAGTCCGCATTTTTTCAAGCTTGTTAAGCGCAGAGTCATCTATCACTTGGTCGCCTGCACGAATCACAACACCTGCGATGAGCGCCGGATTAACGTTAACAGTGACCTGAACGGTTCTGTTAAAACGTTTTTCAAGCGCATGAGCCAAAATGTGCTCTTGTGTCGCATCCATTGGGAAAGCAGATTCAATCTCTACTTCCAATGTGTTGTTGTTCTGCGATTTAAGTAATTCGTATTCTGCAGCGATTTCAGGCAGTAAAACCAAACGATCGTTATCCGCAAGCAATGTCAAAAAGTTAGACACTGATTGTGATTGATCTTCACCTAAAACCTTTGCAAAAAGACCTACTTGTTCCGCAGGAGTCAGCTCAGGGCGATTTAAATAAGCGGAAAATGCTTCGTCTTGCACCGCAGCACCGAGCAGTTGTAACGCATTTGACCAAGCGTCAGTTGCATTCTGCTCAGATGCATAAGCAAATGCTGCTTTGGCGTACGGGCGTGCTAACGTCAAGAGTTCAGCCATATTCGCCTCGCTTAAAGTTTAGCAGCCAGCTGATTCAGCATGGCATTATGAGCTTCTGCGTCAACTTGTTGGTTCAGAATTTTTTCTGCGCCAGCAACTGCCAAAGCAGCAACTTGTTGACGTAATTCTTCGCGAGCAGAATTGATGTCCTGATCAACAGTTTCTTTCGCCTGTTGACGAATACGCTCACCTTCAGCAGATGCCTGGGTACGCGCTTCTTCGATCAATTGTGCTGCACGACGGTTCGCTTGTTCGATCAATTGAGCCGCTTGTGCTTTTGCTGCGTCTAACTCTGCCTTAACTTGTGCTTGCGCATCAGCAAGGTCAGCTTTAGCTTTTTCAGCAGCATTTAAGCCATCAGCGATTTTACGCTGACGCTCACTAATCGCATTGATTAGTGGTGGCCAAACAAACTTCATGCAGAATGCGACAAAGAACGCAAATGCAATCGCTTGGCCAATCAATGTGAGGTTGATATTCATTTCGCTATTCCTCAATATGTGGATTTAGGAATTAAGCTATTAACCTACAAATGGATTAGCGAAGATGAAGAACAAGCCAATACCAACACCGATCATAGGCACAGCATCAAGAAGACCCGCGATTAAGAACATACGAGTTTGAAGTTGTGGAGCCAATTCTGGTTGACGAGCAACAGCTTCTAAGAAGCGACCACCTAAAAGACCGAAACCAATCGCAGTACCTAAAGCACCGAAAGCGATCAAGATAGCAGATGCAATTGCAACTAGACCTAAAGTGAGTTCCATGAAAAATTCCTCAGAGGTTAGGTTATTACCAAATTAAACTAAAATTTAAGCCCAACCATCAGGTGACAGTTAGGCAATACCATTAATGCTTTTCGCTTGCCATGCTCAAGTAAACGATGGTCAGCATCATAAAGATAAATGCTTGCAGCGTGATTACGAGAATGTGGAAGATAGCCCAAGGCACAGATAACGCCCACTGGATCCAGAACGGTAATAATGCGATCAAGATGAAGATCAACTCACCCGCATACATGTTACCGAACAGTCGTAGAGCCAACGAAACTGGACGAGCAAGGAAAGTTACTAATTCCAAAACTAAGTTCACTGGAATCAATAACGCTTTTGCAAATTTGTTACTTGGGTTGAATGGGTTAAGTGCCAATTCACCGACGAAACCGCCGATCCCCTTCTCACGAATACTGTAGAACAAGATCAAGGCAAATACTGACAAAGACATACCTAAAGTAATGTTAGGGTCAGTAGATGGAACAATCTTGAAATACACGTGGTGAGGGTCCATACCAAACACACTTGCACCAATTTGTTGAGCTAGGTAAGGAACCCAGTCAACCGGGATTAAGTCCATTAAGTTCATGAGGAAAATCCACACGAAAATGGTTAATGCCAATGGCGCAATTAAGCGTGATTTGCCGTGGAAAGTATCACGAACACTTGAGTCAACAAACTCGATAATCATTTCGATTGCTGACTGGAATTTTGTTGGCACACCTGCGTTAGCAGCTTTTGCAACAATCCAGAACATCAAACAGAAAATAACACCAAGTCCGATAGACCAACCCATTGAATCCAAGTGAATTGCAGTGAACCCCATCGATTGAGCTTCTTCAGCAGTCTCAGCCAATTTCCATGTACCGTCAGGCATTTTGCCATAGGTCATATTGGTCAAGTGATGCTTGATATACTCGGTCGAAGTCAGGGCATGTTCTTCAGCAGCCATAAATCACACCTGGTCAATGTCAATCATTAAAAAGAAGAGAAACGAATCGTGCGGATGGCAATGATTCCGCTTCTACTTCCAAAAATCTTAAAATGTGTCTTACACTCGCTTTTGTAGACGCGCCACCCAAAATGGCGCGACCCACGACATCGCTTGTACGAGAATAAATCCACAAAACAATGCAACCGGTGACAGCGGTTTAACATTGCTCAAAATTAATATAAAACCCACGATCACAATCGCAAACTTACCGAGCATCCCTCGGTACATATTCAGCATGACTTGTTTTGATGCTCTTGCGCCTGCCGTTCTAAACGACTGCCAAGCAAAATAACAATGTGCCAACCAACATACCAAAGCCCCAAGCGCAGCACTCAAAGCAGCAGTTGTGTCTTTCATTGCCCATGCCAGCAAAGCGGCAACGGGAATCATACATGCTTGTAAGAAGACCAAAGCTTTTGCTAATCGTCGGTCAATCATGCGACTAGTTTGGCTCATTTTTTACCCACTTACAGCAGAACTGCTTGACAAGTTTTAATCATGATCGTTTCGAATCGCAGGCATTATAGAGTTACACCCCTGAACATGCAATCTTTTCTCGACTTAAGTCTGGTTTTTTCGTTAGCATATTTTTTGACGCTAGAGTCAATTGATTTTTATTTTTTTCATCAATTTTGTGCACTTATTACGCATTTATCGGTTTTTGAAGCCAATTTTTTCCACGCTGTTACAAAATTGTCCTCACCGCGCATGCTTTCATCAACGGACTGGAAAACTACCGGGTTCATTTTTTGGTACTGACTCGAACTTGCTGTCGTTTCGGCCAATAAGCACATTTTATTCTGCGGACGATTGTCTCTTAAGTACTTAATTTGCGCTGCGGTCGGTGCAATATGCGGATCATCGGTCAAAGCCCCTGCAAATTTCAGATTTAACGCTCTTTCCAGATATTGATAGGCATCATGATAAGACCAGTAGCTTTTGGCCTTGCTTGAGCTTTCATATTGTTGTGATGCCTGCAGCATCTGCTGTGAGAATGCTTTGGCGTTGGCCATATATCTGGCTTTACTTTCCGGATTTTGCTGTGAACGCAAGGTCGCGATAAAGAAAGCAATCCGCACTGCATTGTTCGGTTCTAACCAGACATGGCTATCTACGGTATTGGCCAATGATGCGCCACGCAGGTTACGTTGCGGCAACACTGTCAAGATCCCCGAGTCCAGCAAGGCAATCGCCTTACGATTGTGACTCAACATCTTTTCCAGTGGCGCTTCATGCGACTTGCCAAGCCAGATCACCAAAGAGGCATCCTGAATTGCTTTACGGTGCGCCGGGGTCAGTTGTACATCGTGGCCACTTTGGTCTTTTAGCAGAAGAACCGGCTCTTCTACCCCTTCTGTAACTTCTTTTGCAATCAGGTAAATGGGATGTGTTGAAACCACCAAGCTTTGTGTCCAGCCCCATGTGCTTAACATTGAAAACAAGACGAGAAGGATTAGGCGGGACATCACAAGATTACTCAGTTTGGCGAAGCATGTTATAATATAACAAAAGTTGTAAAATACCTATGTCTATTTTCAGATTTGCCGCGCGATCCGTCGTGCCTTTCACTTATATAGATAGTTATCCTAAATTGCATGTTATGATAATAGGGCTATTGAGACATCAGCGAGCCATTAGGTGCCAGTGAAGAATCAATAGGCTCTACAAAAATAATGAGGTCAATCTATGAGTTCTTGTTCACACGAACATGACAATGCTTTACATGGTGTGCACGGTCATCACGATATTAAAGCGCGACTTGCTGAAGCAGAGATTTTATGTACTGCGGTTGGCGCACGCCTGACACCTTTGCGTAAAGAAGTGCTTGAACTCATATTGAATGCCTCTGCACCAATGGGTGCCTATGACTTATTGGCCAAGATAAAAGGTCAGGCCGATCGCCCTGCTGCACCGCCAACGGTGTACCGCACTTTAGACTTCTTATTGGAAAAAGGTCTGATTCATCGTTTGACCTCTATTAATGCCTATATTCCCTGTTGTCATCCGCGAGAAGGACATCAGGCTGCATTTCTGATTTGCACCGAATGCCATTCTGTTAAAGAAGCTTCTGCGCAGGGACTAATTCAACAACTGGACCAACTTGCTGCCTCAGACCAGTTTTCTGCTCAACATAGCATTATTGAAATTTCTGGAAAATGTCATCAGTGCAGCACACTTCAGTAAGCACTCCACTTATTCAACTGGAGGGTATCTCGGTTCAACGTGATGAACGGGATATTTTAAGAAATGTCGATTTTTCGCTGCATCCAAAAGAAATTGTGACGCTGATCGGTCCCAATGGTGCAGGTAAATCAACTTTAATTAAAGTGCTGCTCGGGATCATGTCGCCGACCAAAGGCAAAATACATTTCTCAAAGAAATTAAAGCTGGCTTACGTTCCGCAAAAGTTTAATCCTTCTGCCAGCCTGCCTTTACGGGTACAGGACTTACTGGATCTGGAAATTTGCGAAGCAGGTTTACGTGCAGAAATTATTCGTGATACGGGCATCCAGAAGTTACAGTCATCTAAAGTACAGCAGCTTTCTGGTGGCGAACGGCAACGGGTTTTACTGGCACGGGCGCTATTACGCCAGCCTGACATTCTGGTACTGGATGAACCGATGCAAGGTCTGGATATCCAGTCCGAAGCCGAACTCTACGAATATGTACGCAGCCTGCCAGAACTCTATGGCTGTGCCGTCTTGATGGTGTCGCATGATTTACAGTGGGTCATGCAAGGTACGCATCGTGTAGTCTGCCTGAATAAACATATTTGCTGTAGCGGTTTACCTGAAAGCATTCAGCAACACCCTGAGTATCAGGCCATTTTTGGCACCCAACGGATGTTCTATCAGCATCATCACAATCACTGCGGACACAGCGACCATGCCGAGCCCTGCTCACATGATCCACGCCCCCATATTCACCCTGAGCCAAAGGTCTAAGCCATGATGGAATGGTTACAACTCCTGTTACCCGCCTGGATCATGGGGTCATTGCTGGTGTTCCTGACCGCGCCACTCGGCTGCCTGATGCTATGGCGCAGAATGTCATTCTTTGCCGATACCATGGCCCATGGCACCCTGCTTGGGGTCGCGATTGCGGGCATCCTGAATTTACCGTTGTGGCTCGGCGTGGCCTTTCTGGCAGGCTTATTGGTGGCGATTTTATGGGTGCTGCATGACTCGCGCCTGCCGAATGATGCGTTGCTGGCTTTAAGCTCTGCCACCCTGCTCTGTTCTGGCCTGCTGTTGATCCAGCAGGTGCCAAGCTTGCGCCCAGAGTTGCTGAGCTATTTATTTGGTGATCTGCTCAGTATCGAATGGGCTGACTTGCCGATGTTCGCTGTGGTCATTGCAGCTGCATTGGTCGTGCTGTACCGTTCATGGTCAGCGCAGATCCAGATTGCGATTGACCCCGATATTGCCATGAGTGAAGGCGTCAGTGCCAACTGGCAGCGCCTGATCTTTATGTTATTACTGGCTTTATTTACCGTTCTGGCGTTACGTGCAGTGGGCTCCTTACTGATGGGCGCCCTATTGGTGATTCCAGCATTAAGCGCTCGTCTGCTGGCCCACTCTCCAAAACAAATGGTGATCTGGGCCTTTGTAATGGCTCAGATCGGCGTGACCGTCGGTCTCTGGTCGAGCGCGGCCCTGAACATTTCCACCGGCTTAAGCATTGTGCTATGTATGTCGTTGTGCTTTGCCGCGATTTTCATTGTGCAAAAACTCAAAAGCCAGACTCAAACAGCCTAATCAGGCTGTTAACCTGATTGTTGGATCGCACTTAATAGGAGTGCTGCACCACTAAACATCACGGCAAACCCACGATTTAAATACTTTTGTTGTGTTGGTGAGCGCAGTAATCTGAGAACTTTGGATGCCAGTCCGGTATAACCCGCCATCACAATCAGGTCGATGCTTACCATGGTAATGGCCATGATCAGGTACTGTAACCATTGCGGTCGGCTCAAGTCCAGAAACTGGGGCAACACCGCAAGCAAAAACACAATCGCTTTAGGGTTACTCATGTTCACCACAAAACCTTTCATGATTAAGGCGAAAGCGGATTGATATTGTTCCTGCTCAATCTCAATGGTTTGAATCGGTGCAGTCCACTGTTTATATGCCAGATAGACCAGATAAGCCACGCCAAACCATTTTACCGCCTGGAACGCCCAGGGTGTGGTTGCAAACAGCACCCCCACCCCTGCAGCCACAATCATGAATTGAACAATCAATGCCACTTGTAAACCAATTGCATTCCAGTAGCCATGCCGAAAGCCATAATTGAGACCACTCGACATGGAAGCGATGGCACCTGCGCCCGGTGAAATGCTAATCACCCAGCACGCCAACATAAAAGCAAACCAGACCTGCACAGACATAACAATGTTATCAACTCATAAAAACTAAATTATATCGATTTAAAGCAAGAACAGATGACATTACAGGCAATAAAATTGCACAAATATGCTACTCAGCTGCAGCGACATCAGGCACAATTATTCTTTTTATCCCTTAAAAGCTAAGGAGATTTTAATGACTGCGCAATCTGTCATTCTTCCATTACCTTCTGATCATGCACGCTTTATTGTTTTACGTTTAAAAGACCTCACCATTGCCGAATTAAAACAACAGATTGAAGCGCTACTCTCTACGCGTGACCGTTTAATCACGCAACATCCGAATGACCAGATTAAAACAGCCATTGCATTTGGTCCTGAACTTTGGGCTCGACTCTACCCGCAAACACCTGCAGGTTTTAAACAACTTGACCCACAAAGTGGCGCATTTAACATGCCAGTGGTGCCTGCTGATGTCTTTATCCATATTGCCAGCGCCCGTGCAGATATCTGCTTTGCCATGAGCCAGGCCTTCTTTACCGGCATTCAGGATAAAGTTGAGGTACTGGATGAGCGTGCCTGCTTCCGTTTCTTTGACGGTCGCGACATGACCGGCTTTATTGATGGAACAGAGAATCCACAGTTCCCTGACGATCGTGCTGAAGCGGCTTTACTGCCTGAACAAGCGGGTGCATTTGCAGATGGCAGCTTTATCTTTGCCCAGCGTTATACCCATGATCTGGTCAAATGGCGCCAGCTCAAAGTCGATGCACAGGAACATGTATTTGGTCGTACCAAACTGGAATCGATTGAACTCGATGATGACATCAAACCGGAAAACTCCCATGTCGCACGCACCGTGGTGGAAGATGATGAAGGCGAAGAAATGGAAATCTTGCGCCACAGCCTGCCTTATGGAGATGGCAAAGGTGAACAGGGGCTTTTCTTTGTGGCGTATACCAATAATTTAAGCATTATTGATGAAATGCTGAAACGCATGTTTGGAACAGCCGGAGATGGCATCCATGACCGTTTGTTACATTTCACCACGGCGATTGATGGTGCTTATTATTTTGCGCCAAGCGATGAATTGCTGGAACAGATTTTAGCAGATTAAAAAATCAAAGATGCTATGTTATTCAATGGCATAGCATCTATTCTGCAACTACAAAAACAAGAACTGACAAAAGATTTACCGGAATATGTCAATTCCTGCCAAATCACTCTCCCCTTAAGCCTGCAAAGTTTGCTATATTTGACGTTTTTCCGCGACATTTATTTTCGGTAACTATGAATACGGCAATACAAGCAGCTCTTGATCATGCGGTACAAACCCTGCAACAGCAAGGTGTACTCCCTTCAGATTGGACCAACACGAGCCATTTAACCCGTACCAAAGACCGAAGTCACGGAGACTTTGCTTCAAATATTGCCATGATCGGTTCTAAAGCCGCGGGCATGAAACCACGTGACCTGGCTGAAAAAATTCTGGCAGCACTTCCAGAAGTGGCAGACATTACCAAAGCAGAAATTGCAGGTCCGGGTTTTATCAACTTCTTTTTAAATGCAGACCAGCGCTATGCTGTGCTCGACCAGATTCAGGCACAAAAAAATGAATATGGTCGCAGCCAAGCCAATGCGACTAAAAAAATTCAGGTCGAATTCGTTTCTGCAAACCCGACCTCTAGCCTGCATGTCGGCCATGGTCGTGGTGCAGCGTATGGCATGACCGTTGCGAACTTACTCGAAGCAACGGGTGCAAAAGTTGATCGCGAATACTATGTCAACGATGCTGGCCGTCAGATGGATATCTTGGCGACTTCAACTTATTTACGTTATTTAGAATTGACTGGGCAAACACTGGTTTTCCCGAAGAATGCGTATCAAGGCGACTACGTTAAAGAAATCGCACAGGAAATTATTGATAAAGATGGCAATGCACACGTTCGTGCTGTTGCCGACATCTATAAAGATGTACCAGAAGATGTGCAATATGCTGAAGAGCTTGATGCTGAAGGCAATAAAGTTATACTTTCAGGCGATAAAGAAAAGCATATTGATGGTTTGATTGCGAACTCGCAACAACACTTGGGTGCAGCTTATCGCGTGTTCCATCAGGCAGCTTTACATGCCATTCTGGATGATATTAAAGATGATTTAGCTGACTTTGGTGTCACCTTTGACAAATGGTTCAGCGAAGACTCATTGACTGACAAGATTGATGAAGCACTTGAAACACTGGATCAACGTGGCTACCTCTACGAAAAAGACGGCAACATCTGGTTTAAATCAACTGAATTTGGTGATGAAAAAGACCGTGTGGTCAAACGTCGTAACGGTCAAACCACTTACTTCGCATCTGACATCGCTTACCACTTGAATAAATTACAACGTGGTTATACAGACCTGATTGATATCTGGGGCTCAGACCACCACGGTTATATTTCACGTGTCAAAGCGGCTATTGATGCCATGGGTTATGATTCGAAGAAACTCACCGTACTTTTGGTTCAGTTCGTCAGCTTATGGCGTGGCGGCGAGATGGTGCAAATGTCATCGCGTTCAGGTCAGTTCGTGACTTTACGTGACTTGCGTAAGGAAGTGGGTAACGATGCTGCCCGTTTCTACTATGTGATGCGTAAATCTGAACAGCACATCGACTTTGATCTTGATCTTGCCGTTTCACAAAGTAAAGACAATGCGGTGTATTACATCCAATATGCGCATGCACGTATTTGCCGTATGTTAGAAAAAGCAGCGACGACTGGTCTTAATTTCGACCTCAGCGCAGCACGCGAACATGCCAACCGTTTAGAACTCGATGCTGAAACCGAGATCTTGTCTAAACTTGCCGCTTATCCAGATATTCTGGTACGTGCAGCCAATGCCTACGAACCGCATCAGATTGGTAACTATCTTAAAGAGTTAGCTGCCCTATTCCATGCTTGGTACAATGAACATAAAGTATTGGGCGATGATGTGGCACTGACACAAGCGCGTTTGTTGCTTTCAATCAACGTCCAGCAAGTATTACGCAATGGCTTGGAATTGCTCGGTGTATCAGCGCCTGAGACGATGTAATCAGCAAAGCTTAAAGCCATGTAAACTTAAGCCATCGTTGTTAAACAATATGGTAAACAAAGCATTATTTTTAAACATAATGCTTTGTTTTTAAGTAAACTCAAGTTACAAATAAATCAATAGGATCAAGAGGAATTTCCGGTGTTTGGAAAAACGCAACGTGGTGTATCTGAACGACCAAACAAGCCTAAAAAACCGCTCATTCCGAAGTGGTTAGGAATGCTTGTCGCTATTCTTGCGATCCTATGTGCAGCTGTGATGCTGATGCTTTGGCAGCCTTGGCAACCTGTCCCGACCAAAAATCAGGTTACTTCCGAGCATTACCAAGAAGAAAACACCAATAAAGATTACCGTTTCTATGATTTGCTGCCTCAACAGCAAGTGACTCCAATTCCTGAACAGGCAGTGCCAGAAACCAAGCAACAAGGTAATGTGGTGATTATTGAATCACCAAAACCTGAAGCCCCTGCAGCAGAAGATCCAGCGGGTCTCACCCCAAGTGAGCCTGTTGCACCGGCACACGCCACTTACATTTTACAAGTACGCAGCTATCCTGATCCGGACAGTGCCGATGCACGTCGTGCCGAAATCATCTTGAATGGCTTGTCTGCAGATGTGGTGAAAAGTGTGGAAAATGGTCAGACCTGGTATCGTGTGTTCTCTGGCCCTTATGATAGCCAGGACTCAGCACTTGCAGCGCAACAGACCTTACAACATAGTGGCATTGATTCGATTGTGATCAAACGATAAACAGATACCGATTAAAAAAAGGGGAGCAATGTACTCCCCTTTTTTCATCTTCAATTTTAGGCGCACTGCGAATGCAAGCTTTTCTGCTCCGCCCTTTGAAAAGCAGAACGTTGCTGAACACGTTGAACAAAAGCCTGAATATTCGGATATTTGCCATGCAAGCGGTTTTGAATGGCAATCAGTGGAAAGGCCATTTGAATATCCGCAAAAGAAAAGTCACCCGCAAAATAATCATGTTCTGATAAATATTGCTCAAGATACAGAATATGTTCTTTTACTCGTGGACGTACAAAACTGGCTTTTACCCCACCGGTAATTTTCTCTGCAATCGGACGAATTACCCAGGGTACATGCTTGCTAACACTATTCATCACCAAGGTCATCACCAGCAAAGGCATTAAAGAACCTTCAGCATAGTGCATCCAGTAAGCATACTGCCGTTGGTCTTTGTCGGATGTCGGCTTGAATTGTTGTTGAGAATCATACTGTTGCTGTAAATAATCCAGAATCACGGCAGACTCTACAATCACCTCGTCATCATCTACCAGAATCGGTGCTTTACCCAAAGGATGAATATTCTTGAGACTCTCTGGTGCCCCATAACTCGGCAGCCTTTGATAATACTCAACCTGATAGTCCATCCCAAGTTCTTCTAATGCCCACAGGATACGAAACGAACGTGAGCATTGTAGATAATGTAAGGTAATCATTTTTGTGCCTGCTTTTTTGCTGTGCAATTGCGATTTCAGATCCCTCTCACAATTGCACTTAGAATTATGTTTTGCCCAAGCACAATAGCACTTTAGTCTTAAAGAATCATGGTGTGAATGTCTAAACTACGTAACAAAGTTTTAGTCACCGGGGTTTTACTACAGACATTGAGAAGTTTTTCTTGCAAGTCCTGTGACACAGGTTGCCGGAATACAACTCGGCGTTCAATACGCTCCTGCTGTTCCCGATTGGTATGAAAATCAACCTCAACCGTAAATTCACCCAAATCGATCTGCTTATGCTGCGCATACATACGCAAGGTGATCATGGTACACGAGGCCAGACTGGCCGTCAGGAAATCATATGGCGCCGGGCCTGTATCATGTCCACCAAACTGTTCGGGCTTATCGGTAAGAAACTGATGTGTGCCGCTACTGACCTCACCTTTCCAGGGTTCAGGCAAGGTCAGGACTTTGCTGCTGGCAATGATGCTCATTTTGATGCCCTCATCTGGTCTGGTAATACCGGCGCTTCTAAGCGCTTGCCTTGATAATCAGGAATTTCACCAAAACGTACATCATGATTAATCCAGTCTTCGCGTGCTTGCTGCAAGTCTTGCATGGTACGTCCTACAAAGTTCCACCACAGCAGGATTGGTGACTCAAACGGCTCACCACCAATTAACAGCAAGCGATGGTCTTGACTTAACTCGACCTCAATTTCGGTCAATCCAGTGTCCAGTACCACCATGTTATCAGCGGTGAGTTCATGCCCATTCACACGCGCTGTGCCCTCTAAAGCCATAAGGGCATATTCAAATTTTGGATTAAGTGGAATACGGGTTTTGGTATCGGCTTTTTCAGTTAAATCAACACCGACCAAAGGGGATGCACCTGCACAGGTGAGGTGGTATCCAGAAAGTCACCGACCAGCACGGTAAACTCAACCTGATCCTGGCTGACCACTGGCAATTCAGGGTAATGCTCAAACTTAGGATCCATATTGAGCTTATCATCAGGCAAGGCAATCCAGAGCTGCGCCGCATGCATTTTGGTTTCGCTATCAGGCGCCACTTCAGTATGCGAAATACCACGGCCGGCAGTCATCAAGTTCACCTGTTTAGGACGAATCAACTGTTTTGAACCCAGACTGTCGGTATGCATCATGGTGCCTTCAATCATCCAGGTAAAGGTCTGCAAACCGATATGCGGATGCGGTCCTACATCCAGACCATCGCCCGCCGGAAAACTGACTGGCCCCGCATGATCAAGAAAACACCAGGCACCCACCAAGCGCTTTTGGCGGCTCGGTAAAGCCCGCTTAATCACGGTTCCTTTCCCAATCTCAGCCGAGTGAATGGTAAATTCCTGAATAAATTGATTGATATACGTTTCACAGTCTTTTGAATCAGAAATATCGTATTCATTATTATTGCTCATGATATTACTCTCTTCTACCTATGCCATTGCAATGAGTCGTTTTATTGATCTTAACAATACCACCCCCATTCAATATAGTCTTTTGGTAATACGCAGAGTGTCATGCATGAGACAATCTTAGTCCCACATGGCATAAGAACTTATCTTTAGCACTGAACCATTCAATAATTATTTAGGCTGCATGTCGACAATCAAAGCCGTTAGACGCCGAACCAATGGCAGTAAAACCAGCACCAACGGATAAGCAATCAACCAAGAAAACATCCATGTCGCCGACCATTTATGCAGAAACTCTGGAATAAACCCTAGGCTCATCCACATATTCACAAACGACAGCGCTCCACTCATTAAAAAAGATAAAATCAGCGGCAAAATCCAGGCCGCATATTTGGCAGGCAATTTACTGATCAGGCGTGGGGTTATTTTCAATTCCTGCATGTTAAACGCGCTTCCATAAAATCAGATTGATCAAGGTGTACTGTTTCATTTCTATTTCTTCACTTGCTGTTTAAGATGCTTCATAAATTGACCAAACTGCGGCCAGAAATCTTCAAAGAGTGGATGATCACGATGTTCCAGCATGACTTCACTAAACAGCTTTAAACCCACTGCAAATGATTTGGTGGTTTGATCATCAAAAAACTCGCCCTTCTTTAAACGCTCAACAATCTCGAAAATGTCATCATGATTGCCAGTATAAAATTCCAGACGTTCGGTATAGGTCGACGCCTGTCCTTTGTTATCTTTTAAGTGTTGTACAGTCACATGATATTGATGTTGTTTCATCGTTCTACTCCAGAGTGCTTAGGCACTCTTCTTAATTTCGACCTGCGTCAGGCCAACCTGATATGGGTTAAATACCACTTCTAATGAACGTAGCAATTGCACCTGTTTGATTTCTTGCTGTCGCGCTCACAGCTTTCATTCCCGTCTATAGCCGCCCAATGGCAATCGCGGCCTGATCGATCTGCTCTGCAATCTGGTGAATTTGCTCGGGCTTTAAGTCCGCGATATTCAGTTTTAAACGTAATGCGGTTTTGAGATTTTCCATGGCCCGGTGAATATCTATCAGCTGGTCATTATTGTGAATTTCACGTCTTAGTCGCAGCTTTTGTAGAAGTGCCAACAGCATGTCTTGCTGCTCTTTTAAATAGCTGTCGCCATAGTCGGTAATCTGATATTGCTTACGTTCAGCATCAAGCAACGAGATGCAATTCATCTCTTCCAAAGCTGTCAGGGTGGGATAGATAGTCCCTGCACTGGGTGAATAGCCATCGCCGACCAGATCACTAATTTCTTTAATGATTTCATAGCCATGCTTTGGACTTTGCTGAATGAGATGCAGGACCAAAAGTTTCATGCGGCCTGATTCAAAAAGGCGTCCACGGCGGCCTGAGCGATGCTGCTCTGCATGCTGAAGATCACCTTGGCTGCCGTGATGAGCTGATGCCTGTTTCATCTTTATTGTTCTCGGATTGCTTAATTTATGCATATTAAGATATATCTTAATATATCTTATAGCAAGTTAAGATATATCTTTAATTTTTAAGATTTTGATATCTAATAAATTATTTTTTATAAAAAATTTTTAAGGTTGCGTTTTTTAGCTTTTAGGCTGAATAGAACGATTTGAACTATTTTGGTCATTGCTGTAAAAATAATTAAATGTATGGAGTAAAAATGATATGAATATTGCACCTTTCCCATTTCAAATAACCGATTGGGCTCAAATAGAAAAAACAGAGCATTATGGTGAAACAGGAATAGCATATTGGAGAACACAATATTTTGGTGAAGAAGGCAATAAAATTAGAGTAAGACTCGTTGAGTATTCTGCTAATTATTTAGCTGATCACTGGTGTGGAAAAGGTCATATCTTATTCTGTTTGGAAGGCGAGTTAGAAAGCAGATTAAAAGATGGAAGGAAATTTATTTTAACCTCAGGCATGAGTTATCAAGTGGGTGATCATTCAGAACCTCATCAGTCTTTTACTTCAAAAGGAGCTAAATTGTTAATCGTTGATTAATCATCAAGCTTCTGCTTCAGCAAGTTGGATATGTCTTAAATTATATAAAATGAGGAATAGATGATTTTTCAAAATAGAAAAAGAGCACTTTGGTGCTTTTGCTAGAATGAATTTGATTAAGAAATTGCAAATAACTTCTTTATTCATCAATCCTTAATAAGCCTCTCTGTCTAAACTGTTCATCAATTTTTGAAGTCAGGAAATCAACAACAGGTTGTAAAGCATGATGCTGTTGTTGCCAGTTTTGCTTTTCAATCCCACCTTTATATTCTTGCACCATTCGCTGCAAAACAGGCTGATGTTGCGGTTGTAACTGAGCAATCACCCATTGCGCAGCCTGATCTTTAGGTGCAATCTCATTCGTCACCAAACTAAAATAAATACGGCATAAGGCCAAAATCTGGTTACGCTCATCCGCATCTTCATCCCAATGCGCCACTATCGATGGATAGGTATCTGCCATCGCCTGCCAGAGTTGCTGATCCGGAATCATAACCGACCAAGAATTTAGATCTGGCCCAAACAAGGTTTGGTGATGCATTTGCGCTTTCTTCAGCAAAATACTCAGATCTGGGTCTGCATGTTCGCTAAGTATATCGCCTTGGCTTAACTCATCCCGCAACCATTCCCCAAACTGTAGTTCGTAGCTGAGGGGATAACTTCCCGAAAGAATATGGTCTTTGCGTACGATGGTGACTTCAAGTGCACGATGTGCAGCACCAATCGGGTGCGAAATTTGTAATAAGGTTTCTGCCAGTTGCTGTCGTTGCGGAAGTGTGATTGCTTGACTCAGCACAACCAGAACATCCAGATCACTTTCTGGACCTAGCCCGCCATCAACAGCTGATCCATACAGATAAATGGCAAAGAGGGATTCACCCAAAAGCTGCTGTAAATATCCTGTTAACTGTTCCAGTTGCAAGGTTTCGGACATGCTTTACCTCTTTAACAATCGCATAAAAAAAGGCAGGATGTTCATCCTGCCTTTTCATTTAATTATTCCCACTCAATCGTAGCTGGTGGTTTAGATGACACGTCATATACAACACGTGAAACATCTTTAATTTCGTTCATGATACGGGTTGAGATTTTATCAACCAGTTCATATGGCAAGTGCGCAAAACGGGCTGTCATAAAGTCAACCGTTTCAACCGCACGAAGTGCAATCACCCATGCATAACGACGGCCATCACCGACAACACCGACTGATTTCACCGGTTGGAAGACCGCAAATGCTTGAGCAGTTTTGTCGTCCCAGCCGCTGTCACGCAGTTCTTGCATAAAGATGTCATCTGCAAGACGAAGAATATCAGCATATTCTTTCTTCACTTCACCCAAAATACGCACGCCCAAACCTGGACCCGGGAATGGATGACGGTAAATCATGCTATGCGGTAAACCAAGCGTGGTACCTAATTTACGGACTTCATCTTTGAACAGGTCACGTAAAGGCTCAACCAGATCAAAAGCTAGATCTTCTGGTAAACCACCCACGTTGTGGTGTGATTTGATCACGTGTGCCTTACCTTGCTTGCTTGCAGCAGATTCGATCACGTCTGGGTAAATCGTACCTTGCGCCAGGAATTTCACGCCATCCAGTTTACGCGCTTCTTCAGCAAAGACTTCGATAAATTCACGACCAATGATTTTACGTTTTTTCTCAGGATCAACTTCCCCTGCCAATGCCGACAAGAACCGTTGTTCAGCCTGTGCACGGATTACACGGATGCCCATGTTGTCTGCAAACATCTGCATCACTTGATCACCTTCGTTTAAACGAAGTAAACCATTGTCTACAAATACGCAAGTTAACTGGTCGCCAATGGCTTTATGCAATAGCGCAGCTACCACTGATGAATCTACACCACCAGATAAACCTAACAGAACTTTTTCATCACCGATTTGTTCACGTAACTGTTCTACACGTAGATCGATAATGTGCTCAGGGGTCCACAAACCGCGGCAACCACAAATCTGATGAACAAAGTTAGACAGTAATTCAGCACCTTTGGCGGTGTGAGTCACTTCTGGATGGAACTGAACGCCATAGAAACGACGTGCTTCATCACTTACTGCAGCAAATGGACAGCTTGGCGTGCTTGCAGTCACCTGGAAGCCTTCCGGAATCGCACTGACTTTATCGCCATGACTCATCCAGACATGGAGCTGGTTTTCGCGATCTTGCAAGTTACCGATCAATTTATCACGGACCAGAATATCAACTTCCGCATAACCAAACTCATGTACTGTGCCCGGCTCTACCTTACCGCCAAGTTGCTCAGACATGGTTTGTAAACCATAGCAAATACCCAATACCGGTACGCCTAATTCAAATACAACTTGCGGTGCGCGTGGGCTTCCCTCTTCATGTACGCTCTCAGGGCCACCTGATAAAATAATCCCGTTCGGATTAAACGCACGAATGTCTTCTTCAGACATATCGAATGCATACATTTCAGAATAGACACCCGCTTCACGTACACGACGTGCAATGAGCTGGCTATATTGAGAGCCGAAATCCAGAATAAGGATACGATCTTCAGTAATTTGAGTATTGGTCGTCATGGTTCATCTTAAAGGCAAATGAATTAAGCGCCACATTCTAACATTTTTCACGCTTTGACGCACCGCAATTCATCATCTATCTTGTTTTTTAATTGGACCTGAAAATCGGCACTGAAATTTAAAGTAAAATTCCATAAATACCTCCAGAATAAGGAGAGTTAAATCAACAATTCTTGCCTATTCTGCTCAACACAAAACAAAAATTGGTGCTAAGATGATGACTCGAAATAGGGATTACCACGGACAGGTATTCAATCGACAGCATCATTGCCTTTTTATGCGATTGTGATGTCCTGAATGAAAGGAAAAATAAAAAGGTAATTAAGCATCACAAGGTCTTGGTAAATCACCAAGGTCCTAAAACATTTTACTATCATCTAGCGCTTGCCCGACTACGAGCAACAATTAGGACTTGAAGGACCAATAAAATAATGTTTCAAGAAATGATTGCGGATTTTCACCAAAATTTCTGGCTATATATTTCCATTCCCTTTATCAGCGGCTTTATTGGTTATGTGACCAAAGTCATTGCCATTCAAATGATGTTTTCTCCCCTCGAATTTAAAGGGTTAAGATTATTTGGACTTCCACTCGGATGGCAAGGGATCGTGCCGCGCAAAGCTGAGAAAATGGCAACCACAGCCGTTGAGCTGATGACCTCCAAGCTCATCAAACCTGAAGAAATCTTTGCCAGACTCGACCCCAAACGGATTGCCCAGGAAATCGAAAAGCCGTTAATGGCGGCTGCAGAAGATATTACCCGAGAAGTCGCGCAGCAATATCAGCCGGGGTTATGGGAAGGCATGCCAGAGTTTGCCCGTCAGCGACTGATCAAGCGGGTTCAGGCCAAAGCCCCGGAAATTGTTGAACACATCATGAGCGAAGTTCAGAAAGATGTGGCCAAGTATTTCGATATCAAGCATATGGTGGTCAACAACCTGCTCAAAGATAAACGCCTGCTGAATGAAATCTTTAAAAAAGTTGGCAAACAGGAATTCAAGTTCTTTAGTAATGTCGGTTTTGTATTTGGTTTCGCGATTGGTGTGGTGCAGATGCTGTGCTGGATCGTCACACAAGGTAAATATCCATGGATGTTGCCGATGTTTGGTGGCTTTGTCGGTTTCTTTAGTGACTGGATGGCGCTGCAAATGATGTTCCGCCCTTTATATCCGAAAAAGATTATGGGCTATACCTGGCAAGGTTTATTCATTAAACGTCAGAATGAAGTAGCGGCTGATTATGCAGCCCTGATTTCAAAACAGCTCCTCACCTCACGTAACATGATGGAAGAGCTGTTTTCCGGCACCCATTCCGACAAAGTCATCGAACTGGTCAGCCGTCAGGTCAAACAGGAAATTGATTTACAGGCCGGTATTGTTCGCCCACTGGTGGTCTACGCCATTGGCGGTGAAAAATATCAAAACCTGAAGGCTGATGTGGCGGAGCGGATTTTAAAACAGCTTCCAGACACCATGCGCTACGTGGAATCTTATGCTGAAGATGCCATGAACGTGCGTAATACTCTGGTTGAGCGCATGCAAAAACTCAGTCCGGAAGAGTTTGAAGGCATGCTGCGTCCGGCCTTTAAAGAAGATGAATGGTCTTTGATTATTGTCGGTGCGGTACTGGGTTTTCTGGTTGGGGAAATGCAGATTCACTTTATGCTTTAAAGTAATGAAAGATAATAAAAAAGGAAGCTTAGGCTTCCTTTTTTTAATTAATGCGCAAGTTTTTCAATTTTGACTACTTCAATATCGGTCGGCTTATAACGATGCGTATCGACTTCGCCAACCAAACGGACATGATCACCGACTTTGAGCTGGGCCTGACGCCAGATGTCATCATCGATTTCGACTCCAATAGTCCCGCTCTTGTCTTTAAACTCATAATGATCACCTTTTAATTGTTTGGTGATCTGACCCGTGAGCGTAATGCCGGTTTCATCGGCAAGTTTTGCCACCTGGCTGACCGTTACCACATTCTTTGCCGCTTCCTGCACAATCACGTGGTCATCTTTACCTGCCCAGCTCGTGGTTGATAGTCCCGCTAAAATCACAATCCCGCAACTTGCGATGAATTTTTTCATGTCATCTCCTGTTTTATTCTCAAGACTTATGATCTAAACAGAAATAGAGGTGCATGTCGGCTTAAGTTTGTAATCAAGCGTGAACTTTATGTACGGACAAAATAAAGCCCGCGTCTCAGCGCGGGCTTTAGGATTTTTTGATTATTTTTCGATGAGATGGTCCAGACTGAAACGGCCTGCGCCATACAGCATTAACGCGAAGAAACCACCTGCCATTGCAAAGTTCTTCATAAAATTAATCGCATCATCTGGTCCACCATGGAAGATGAATGCAGTGAGAATGCTAAAGATACCTAAGCCCAATGATGCAAAGCGGGTCTGGAAGCCAAATAGTAAGGCCAAGCCACCACCAAACTCAACCAGAATCACTAAGGGTAATAGAGCACCCGGAACACCCATGGATTCCATATAGCCAGCGGTGCCTGCATAGCCAACAATCTTGCCCCAGCCAGCCACAAGAAAGATATAAGCGAGCAATAAACGTGCAACCAAAATAACACCATTTGCTACGCCAGTTTGCGTTACGATATTTTTTACAACAACATTCGGATTAAACATGGTTGATCCCATACGGTTTGTTTTTTAACATGTTAGCAAGTTTATGTATCTTTAATTATGCAATAAATACCAAATTAGTTAACATATCGTTCTTTATTTGCAACAATAAAAGCATAATCTCAATGTAATCCTTTCCCTCAGTCCCCGGTAAAGTTACCAATTAATTTGCTTTTTATACTGACATTCTATAGAGGCACTGCTAGGATTTAGCTCACATTTACAGTGTTAACATCTTCATGGAACTCATTGATTTTATTCTGCACGTTGACGAACACCTTTTAGAATTTATTACCAATTATGGCGTGTGGATTTATGCCATCCTGTTTTTAATTATCTTTGTTGAAACCGGTCTGGTGGTGATGCCATTTTTACCCGGTGACAGCCTGTTATTTGCAGCAGGGGCACTCGCCGCTTCAACAGGTGCCATGGACCCATGGGTACTCGGTATTTTATTATTTATTGCTGCCGTACTCGGCGATACCGTAAATTATCATATTGGACGTTATATTGGTCCGCGGGTCTTTGAAACCAATTCCCGCTTTATCAATAAACAGCACCTGATCAAAACCCAGCATTTCTTTGCACGCCACGGCGGTAAAACCATTATTTTCGCCCGTTTTGTGCCTTTTGCCCGTACTTTTGCACCTTTTGTTGCCGGTGCAGGCAGCATGAACTATAAGTTCTTCCTGACTTATAACGTGATTGGTGCGTTCTGCTGGATTGCATCTTTTATTACATTGGGTTATTTATTCGGCAACATGCCAATTGTAAAGGATAATTTCACGCACCTGATTTTCGGTATCATTATTATCAGTGTATTACCGGGTGTGATTGGTTTTATTCGTCAGAAACTCAGTAACCGTAAAGGTCAATAATTGATAGCCGCTTTAAAACAGGCGAAAGATCATCGGTAACATACAAATCAGCAATAACACAGCCGATCCTTTATATAAATGATCGGCTTTAATTCCAATCAAGCTCCCCGCCATTAATGCACGTCCGAAGATCATCCAGAAAATACTAACCGGCAAAAGAATCAGGCTAAACACGGCAAATACCATGAGCGCATTTTCGATTGAATTCCAGGTTTCACTAGGGAAAATGCCTGCGGCCAACAACACCGTTTTCGGATTTTTTAAGGTCGACATGAACAACTGTCGCTTGCGGATATGCGGATGATGCTGATCATGTTTTTGCAGATGTGAACTTTTCCAGAGATGAAAAGCCATCCAGAGCACATAAAGCAAACTTGCGGTATGTAAAATCGCTCCCAGTGCAGGCCAGATCGGATCAAAAAGATGAATCAACAGTGCCCATAAACTGATGCCGTACATATATCCCAACCATTCGATTGGAATAAATTTGATGGTTTTGGGTACACCTTGTTGGTGGGTTGCACTGGCAAGTAAAGCGTTGGTCGGACCTGGAATCAGTAACACTGCCAACATCGCCAAAACAAAAAACCAACTCTCAATCATACACATACCGAACGACTATACATGGGCGCCACCTTAAACGAATTTAGGGCAAAAATACAAATTTCGGCAATAAAAACAGTAGGGTAAATAGCGGAATTTAGACGAGATAATTTTTTAAAAAATTGATTTTTATGATTATTTTTTGAAACATTTTGCGATAATTTAGTTATTTATCACCATAACGAATTATGGTGATAAACGGGTAGAAATTAAGATTTCGGACGCTGTTTTACGATAATCGGGCAACCTTTAAACTTGGCTGCCTGCACGATCGCATCTTGCTGTCCCAGCACATTGGCAAGTTCGGTATTCTTGGTATTCATCGACTGGCCCATGTTGACAGAAATGGATGGACCGAAGCCCCAACCACCACGGCCCCAGCCACCACCGAGTCCTACCCCCACGCCCATGCCGGTACGTTTTGGTGTTTGAACCCCGTTTTCAATATACAACTGAATACGGTTGTACTCGGCCTGTAATTGCTGACAGTTCAAGCCCTGATATTGTGTCGGTGAAACATAAGCTGGCTTAACCGTTGATGCACAAGCACCCAAAAGCATACTTGCCGCCAGAACAGGCATCCAATATAAACGTTTCATAATGTTCTCTTATTGCTTCGATTCAATCTCATTGAACAGGGTGACATAAGCAAGCGTCAACTTGTGTTCAGATGCCAGATGAACCAATGGTAAATTCTTTTGATGTGATTCTTTCATCAAGATCGATGGCGGCAACATGCTATCTAGCACAGGCAAACCTTCATCTTTGAGTTGTTGAACCACTTCTCGAGGTAACTTTGCCTGAGACTGGAACTGGTTGACCACAATTCCCTCAATCTCAAGGCGATCATTATGATCATCTTGGGTTTCGAGCACATTTTCAATCAAAGTTTGTAACGCGCGTTTGGAGAATACATCACAATCGAATGGAATCAGCACCCGGTCTGCTGAGATCAGCGCAGATAAGGTAAAGAAGTTAAAGGCAGGCGGCGTATCAATAAAGATCCGGTCATAACGTGCGCTGAGTGACTGAATCGAATCACGCAATTTATAGATTTTATGTTTACTTTCCAGTGCATGCTCTAAGCTACCCAGTCTTGGACTGGCCGGAATGACATCCAGATTCTCGAATGATGAGCGATGCACATAGCTGTCCAGCCCCTTGCCACGAGGTGCTTTTAAAATCGAACCAATGGCATTGCCAATCAGGCCTTTTTGCTGGGTCTGACCTAAAACGTCATCAAAGAAATTTTCAATATTGGGTTCTAACGCGGCTTTGTCCGCCGAATAGGTGGCATCCTCACCTAACAGGTACTGGCTTGAGTTTGCTTGTGGATCAAGATCAATGACCAGTGTTCTCAGGCCCTGTTTTGCACTAATTGCAGCCAGATTAACCGTAATACTCGATTTCCCCACACCACCTTTCTGGTTAAACACCACACGCGTTAACATGATTTCCCTCTACCCTGTTTTTTTTAAACTGCACGCAGTTTAACCTAGTGCAAAAACAATTTCTAAATACAATGTCCAACAATCAGGCAAAAACCGGTTTAATCATCACAAGACCGAGAATCCCGACCATGGCCACTGTACCAATCAGCAACCCTGCACGGCGTTGTTCCAGCAAGATACTGCTGTCTTGCTTATAGGTTTTGATCAATGATGACCACAACACAAAGAACAGGATCACTTTGGCATAGAACCACGGCTGCACATCAAAGTTCTTCATCGCCAGCAAGATCACACCCGTAACAATAATCATGGTCAACGATAAATGCTGTAAGCCAACCATCGCTTTACGGGCCTTTAGATTGGGCTGCTGATCCTGTATACCCACAAATAAGGTCGAACCGCGTAATACAAAAGCAATAATCAACAGGCTCATTGCAAGCAGATGCAGCATTTTCGTGATGAGATGTAGGTCCATGATCCGTCCTTAAGCTTTTGGTGCATGTGCACAGTCAGGACTGGCAGGGGCTTCACCTTGCCATTCACTCGGGATATAGGCATGAATCGCCAGCGCATGGATACGACCCGGGCTCATTAGCTCGGCAGCAACGGCATAAATCTTTTGATGACGCTGTACCAGACGTAAGCCTTGGAATTCATCGCTGACCACAATCACTTTAAAATGTGATTCTTTCCCTGGGAAATAACCACCATGTCCTGCTGACTCATTAATCACTTCGAGATGAGTGGGTGCCAGTGTTTGTAAACGTTCAATCAACTGTTGTTCTAAATTCATGAGTCAGGCTGTCCGGTCAGATTGAGATAGTTCATTAGTATACATGACCTCTCTTGAAGCGAAACTTTTATCCATTTTTTTGCTTTTTAGGTTATTTTTGAATGAAAATGCTTTTATTTTATGCAATTAAACAATTTCTTTGCATAAAGTTGTTGACCCTTGTTTTGCTTAATGTATTATAGCTGGCACGCGGGAATAGCTCAGTTGGTAGAGCATAACCTTGCCAAGGTTGGGGTCGCGAGTTCGAGTCTCGTTTCCCGCTCCAGATTGGTTTTTTTAAGTGTAAGTTTTAGTAAAAACTGCTCAATATGCGGGAATAGCTCAGTTGGTAGAGCATAACCTTGCCAAGGTTGGGGTCGCGAGTTCGAGTCTCGTTTCCCGCTCCAAATTTAAAAGGCCCTTATCGAAAGATGAGGGCTTTTTTCTTTGTCTAAAGATTATGCTCCACGTGGAACATCAAAAATAATTAAGCGCTAATATTAGATTTCTCCACCTTGCATAAAAATCCTTAAAAATAAAAAGGTGCCCCTCAGCACCGAGAAACACTTTTTTCCTTTCATTTTTGAATAAACCGCTATTCTGTCATCTTGGCTTGCAGTTTGCCGCCTTGCTTGTTGTTCTCCGTGGCCAATGCCTGCTGACGGTGATCTCGTGGCATAAATGAAGTGGCAATAATGGCAACAACTGCCATTGAAGCAATATACAACATGATGAGATAAGGATTGCCAGCGCCAACGCTTAATAGTTTGGTCGCAATCAGCGGTGCAAGACCACCACCGACAACACCTGCTAGCTGGACCGAAATCGAGATACCGCTATAACGGATCTCTGCGGGAAACTGCCGTGCAAACAATTGTGCCTGCGGTGCATACATGAGCGGAAAGACCACACCGATTGCTAACACAATCGCCGCCCACACCAGCACCGGGTCTTTGCTATTGAGCATGCTAAAGAAGGGATAACAATACAGCGCCAGCACACACAGACCGAACATGAACATATTGCGCTGCCCAACCTTATCGGACAGATGTCCACATAACGGCGTCATCACCATAATCACGGCGGCACCGCAAATGGTGGCAAATAAAATTTCCTGTCTGGCAATGCCCAGTTGTGTGGTGGTGTAGGCCAAAGTAAAAGTAGAGGCAATATAAAACCATGCATTCTCTGCTGCACGTGCCACAATAATGCTGATCAATTGCTTGGGATGCTGCTTGAATACCTGTAAGGCCGGCACTTTAATTGCTTCAGCCTGTTGTTTGACTTTTTCAAAGTCTGGCGACTCCGGCACCTTCACCCGGATGTACCAACCGACTACCAGTAAAATAATGCTCGCCAGGAAGGGAATCCGCCAGCCCCAGCTAAACAGGGCCTGTTCAGGTAATAAAGACACCAGCCCCAAGGCAATCGAAGCCAGCATCAGTCCGCCGCCCGTGCTGGCCTGAGGAAGACTGCCCCAGAAGCCCTTTTTGCCTTCTGGGGCATGTTCAACCGCCATCAAAACTGCACCGCCCCACTCGCCACCCATCGCCATCCCTTGGATAAAGCGTAAGATCACCAAGCCAATCGCAGCCCAGTAGCCAATTGATTCATAAGTCGGTAACAGACCGATCAGCACTGTGGGTATTCCCATCAGCATCAAGGTCAGCAGTAACATCGATTTGCGGCCAATCTTGTCACCAAAATGCCCAAATACCAGACCACCCAGAGGTCGGCCAATGAATCCCACCGCATAGGTTGCAAAGGCAGCGAGTACGCCCGTCAGTGGATCAAGATTCGGGAAAAATAATTTATTGAAAATTAAAGCTGCTGCTGCACCGTAAATAAAAAAGTCATACCACTCAATGGTGGTCCCCACCATACTGGAGATACCTGCCAGTCGATGAGATGACTTGTTAGGAGATGAACCGTTTCCATGTATTGTTTGCATCGTCATTTTCCTTGCTTGGATATTCTTGTTTTATATTTTTGTGCTGATGCTCAATCCTGATCACCAGCATGTTCAGCTTGTTGATACTCCTTGAGGTTTGTAGATAGAAGGGGGAGTGAATTTAGCTCAGTTTTTCCAGTATCTGTTCCAGTTCAGGGTTACGCTGTTGCCATTTTGGCTGTTTGTCTTTATCGACAATTAAGGCGCGCACCCCTTCAATAAAATCACCATGTTCAAACCAGATATCCTGTAAATCCCGTTCCAGTTGCATACACTGCTGCAAAGACAATCCACGGCCCAGATACTGTAATTTCAGGCTGGTTTGTTTGGCAATAAAGGAACGTTGCTGCAAAATCTCCAGCAGCTTGCTGGCCCAAGCTTTGAGCGGTTCCTCCTGCTCATGTTCAAGACTGTGCTCAATCTCATCCAGATGCTGAAAACCGAAATGCTTACGGATCGGCTCGACCAATTGCTGGAGTTCACTTTCAGCAGGACGGGGAATAAAACGGGCAATGATCTGTTCAATATTGGCTTTGCTCAGGTTGGGTGCTGCAATCAACGCCTCTTGTAAGGCAGACAATTGCTCACTCGGCACATGGTAATCGATCAGATCAAGATAGAGCGCATCGCTGCTGCTGATCTGTTCTCCCGTAATCGCCATATACACGCCAATATCATCCAGCCGAGACAGGAAATGGGTTGCACCCACGTCTGGGAAAAAGCCAATCGCGGTTTCAGGCATGGCGAATCTGGACTTTTCACTACTCACCACAATATGACAGGCCTGGGCCAAGCCAAAACCGCCACCCAGTACATAGCCATCGAGGAGGACCATCACGGGCTTTGGATATTCGCGTAGCAAATTCAGCATTTTATATTCAGCGCTGAAATAGCCTTTATAATCAGCGGTTGCATTCTTATAACTATCATACAGATAACGGATATCACCACCGGCACAGAAGGCTTTAGGGCTATTCGATTTGATCAGGACCGCCTGAATGGCTGCATCATTGCGCCACAGTTGCAGCTGTGTGCAGATACCTTCAATCATATCGAGCGATAACGCATTCAAATGCTTGACCCGATCCAGACTGATGACGCCTAAGCTACCTTGTTGCTCAATCATTAAGTGATTTTCTGTATTCATTTTCTTGATCCCTTATTGATTTTTAAAGTTTGCCTGCCGTTTTTCCACAAAGGCCTGCATGCCCTCTTTTTGATCTGAGGTCGCAAAAATCGAATGGAACATACGGCGCTCAAAACGCAGACCTTCGGTGAGATTGACCTCGAAGGCACGATTGATGGTTTCTTTCAGCATCATGTTGGCGGTTAAAGAACGCGCTGCAATTTTTTCTGCGGCTTGTAGGGTCTGCTCCAGTAATTGTTCTTTGCCAAACACACGTGCCACCAAACCACTTTGTTCTGCCTCGACCGCACCCATTTGCCGTGCGGTAAAACACATTTCCATAGCTTTGGCTTTACCAATCGCGTGGGTTAAACGCTGTGTACCACCAATGCCCGGTATGACACCTAAAGTCACTTCGGGTAAACCAAACTTGGCATTGTCTGCACAATAGATAAAGTCACACATCAGTGCCAGTTCACAACCACCACCCAACGCATAGCCACTTACCGCTGCAATGAGCGGTTTACGGCGTTGCGCGATTCGATCTGCCAGATGGAAAAAGTCGTCGAAGTAGATATCTGGAAATGCCAGATCAGCCATTTCCTTAATATCGGCCCCTGCGGCAAACGCCTTTTCAGACCCTGCCAATACCATGCAGCCAATCTCACGATCTTTTTCGAGTTGGTCTAAGGCCTGATTGATTTCACTAATCAATTCACTATTCAGCGCATTCAAGGCTTGCGGACGATTGAGGGGAATCAGCCCAACCCCATGACGCTTTTCTAATAAAATACTGTTCCACTGCATGCTTGATTCCTTGCTTTGCTTTTATAGACTACGTGCGATCACTAAACGCTGGATATCGCTGGTGCCTTCATAAATCTGACAAATACGTGCATCACGGTAGATCCGCTCAATCGGGAAGTCTTTCAGATAGCCGTAGCCACCAAATACCTGTAATGCATTTGAACAGACCCGTTCTGTCATTTCCGAAGCGAACAGCTTGGCCATTGAGGCTTCATTGAGACAGGGTTGCCCTGCTTCTTTGAGTCGTGCAGCGTAGTGCACCAGCTGTCGGGCCGCTTCGATTTCGGTCGCCATACTGGCAAGACGGAATGCCAGCGCCTGATGCTCAAAGATCGGCTTACCAAAGGTTAATCGTTCTTTGGCATAGCGGGTGGCCTCTTCCAGCGCCGCCCGTGCCAGACCGACGGCCTGTGCGGCAATACCAATACGCCCCCCTTCCAGATTGGCCAGCGCGATTTTTAAACCTTCACCCTCTTTACCCAGCATCAGGCTTTTATGAATACGCACATCTGTCAGGGCAATCTGGCAGGTATCCGAAGCATGCAGGCCGAGTTTTTCTTCCACCCGAATCACTTCATAACCCGGAGTATCACGTGGCACAAGGAAGGCACTAATGCCCTTTTTACCTGCGCTCGGATCAGTCACGGCAAATACGATAATCACGCCTGCGTTATCACCCGAGGTAATAAATTGCTTGGCGCCATTCAGAATATAGTCATCGCCATCTTTTACTGCACGGGTCTTAATGGCTGCGGCATCTGAACCTGTATGCGGTTCAGTCAAGGCAAAAGCACCGATCATTTCACCTTGTGCCAAGGGTTTTAAAAAGCGTTCTTTCTGTTCATCGCTACCAAATTTTAAAATCGGCACACAGCCCACCGAGTTATGTACACTCATAATGGTTGAGGTCGCACCATCGGCCGCAGCGACTTCTTCAAGTGCCAGCACATAGGCCAGATTACCGGTGTCGGAACCGCCCCATTGCTCGGGAATCAGCATGCCCATAAAACCGAGCTGCCCCATTTGTGCAAGCGCATCTTTGGGAAAGGTACCATGTCGATCCCAATCACTGGCATTGGGTTTAAGCTGTTCTTGGGCGAAACTTTTCGCCATATCCCGTATTAAGACTTGTTCTTCGGTCAATTGCATCTTGTCTTCCTTACCCTGCCTTTGCTTGCTGTTTGGCAATTTCCTGATTACGTAATAAAAAGCGCTGAATCTTGCCACTTGGTGTTTTCGGCAGTTCAGTCACGAATTCGACCAGTCGTGGATAAGCATGTGCTGATAAGCGTTTTTTCACAAACTGGCTCAGCTCTTCCGCCAACTGTTCCAGAGGTTGTATCCCCGCAGCCAAAATCACGAAAGCCTTCACTACTTCAGTACGGTCCGGATCAGGCACGCCGATGACCGCTGCCTCAACCACCGCATCATGTTCCAGCAAGGCACTTTCCACATCAAACGGCCCGATCCGGTAGCCTGAGGTGGTGATCACATCGTCACTACGACCAACAAAGCTCATACTGCCATCGGCATGTAATTCGGCGGTATCACCTGTGAGATAGTAGTGCCCGACAAATGGCGATTTACGACTTTCCTTATAGCCGCCAAACCACATCATCGGCGACTGGCTGATATCCACGGCCAGAATCCCTGGCGTATCTGCGGGCAGTTCCTCGCCCTGTTCATTGACTACGGCAACGCGATAACCTGCGCTGGCAAAACCGGCGGAACCTGCACGAATGCTATGACTTAAACCATGATGATTACACACCACCATACCGACTTCGGTCTGGCCATAATGATCATAAATCGGGGCATCCAGCACCTGCTTAAACCAGCGAATCACTTCAGGATTGAGCGGTTCACCGGCACTGCTGACCACACGGAACTGGCCTTTTAACGGCGCCATCTGAGCAGGATCAGCCGCCATCATCATGCGATAAGCCGTTGGTGCTCCCGCCAGATTGGTAATCTGATAATCCTTGACGATCTGACACAAGCTATCGGTACTAAAACCGCCTTCATAGAACAAGGTGGCATGACCCAAGAATAGTGGCCCGGTAATGGCATAGTACAAACCATAAGCCCAACCCGGATCAGCAATATTCCAAAACGAATCTTGTTCTCTTAGACCAATGGCATCTTGCATATAACGACCAAACGCCAGCAAGGCTTTTAACGGCACTTCTAGCGGTTTGGCAGGCCCTGTGGTGCCCGAGGTAAACATTAGTAGAAAGGGATCCTGGATGCTTCGCATCACCAGTTCACATTGATCAGGCTGCTGTTTGACTTCATCCCAAAAGTTAAAGTCACCTGACTTCAACGGCGCACCGTGTGGATCAGCAACCGTGACAATCGCGGGACAGTGTGCAATCTCATCCAGTTTGATGCGGTTGGTCACATCGGTCACCACCAACTTGCTTTGTGCCAGTTGCAGACGATGCTCGATTGCCTTTGGGCCAAAGGCCGTGAATAAGGGCTGATAGACAGCGCCAATACGCCAAGCCGCGAAAATCGTCACCAGCAGTTCAGGCGTTCTCGGCAATAGACCTGAAACACGGTCACCGGCTTCGACACCTTGCGACTTTAAAAAATTGGCAAATTGACTCGACCATTGCTGCAACTGGCGAAAGGTATATTGTTCTTTGCGACCGTCTTTGCCTTGCCAGTACAAGGCAATTTTGTCGCCTTGCGCATGTCGGTCACAACATTCATAACAGGCATTCAGTGCATCCATTGAACCGGATAACATGTGTTTTGCAGTACTTTCCAGATCGAAAGCCTGTACCATCTCTTTATAATTCAACATCTGTGTTCCCTCAGTCTGGATTCATTGTTATTCATGACAGGGTTTAATTTCTGAATAAAAGCCATCCTTTGGCTTTCGTTTTTATGCCTCTGGCGGCAGGTATTGCTGAATAATGCTGGAAAAATCAAGATGCGCATGACCACGCATGCACATTTGCTGATATAGCTGCTGCACCATCCCGCCCAACACTACAGGCTGCTTGACCTGCCCTGCGGCTTCAACCGCAAGACCCAAATCTT
The DNA here is from genome assembly GCF_000588715.1 of Acinetobacter sp. 1000160. Classification (NCBI taxonomy): domain Bacteria; kingdom Pseudomonadati; phylum Pseudomonadota; class Gammaproteobacteria; order Moraxellales; family Moraxellaceae; genus Acinetobacter; species Acinetobacter sp. 1000160. The sequence continues at coordinate 74,785 of NZ_JFWP02000008.1, forward strand.
TCAGCATCAACTGGGTGGCAAAACCATCCTGATAGCCCCGTGAAGCAGGGGCATTTTCACTGATATGTGGCCACGGGTTACAGACTTCCGAGCTCCAGCAACGACCGCTTGAGGTGTTAATCACACCAGCCAACGCCTGCGGATCAATGCCAAGTTTGGCACCGAGTGCCATGCCTTCCGCCACCGCCGCCATGGAAATCCCGAGAATCAGGTTATTACAGATTTTGGCAATCTGCCCTGCACCGACATCGCCACAATGCACCACGTTTTTGCCCATGTGACCGAGTACCGGTTTCACTTCATCAAAGGTCTGATCATTGGCACCGACCATAAAGGTCAGCGTACCCGCTTGTGCGCCAATGGTGCCGCCGGAAACCGGCGCATCGCAAATATGAATGTTTTTAGCTTGCGCAACTGCTGCAATGTCCTTGATGGTTTGCGGGTCAATGGTACTGCTGTCAATGCATAAGCTGCCTGCTTTTAGCACTTCCAGAACCCCATTGTCACCTAAGTAAACGTCTTTAACATGCTTTGCTGCAGGTAACATGCTGATCACGACATCGGCTTTTTTTGCCGCTGCCTGCGGGCTGTCGCAAACTACGCCACCCGCCTCGGCAAAGTGCTGAATGGCTACGTCGCTGAGGTCATAACCATAGACTGTGAGTCCGGCTTTGAGCAGGTTTTGGGCCATTCTGCCGCCCATATTACCTAGACCGATAAAGGCGATATTCATCCGTGATCCCCTTAACGTAAACTGATGGTGGTATTGACAGCGCCAACTTCGTGGCTGTCTTCAAACCAGCGACTGGTAATGGTTTTGGTTTGGGTATAGAACTGCACTGCCTGTTTGCCGTAAGGTCCTAAATCACCGAGTTTTGAACCACGGGAACCGGTGAAACTAAAGAACGGTACAGGCACTGGAATCGGAATGTTGATTCCCACCTGACCGATATCAATCAGGTTCTGGAAAGTCCGTGCAATCGCACCACTTTGCGTGAATAAGCCCACGCCATTACCAAATGGGTTGGCATTGATCAGCGCAATCGCTTGTTCAAGCGTATCAACACAGATAATCGACAATACTGGGCCAAAGATTTCCTCTTTATAAATGCGCATGTCAGTATTCACGCCACTAAAAATCGTCGCCCCGACAAAGTTACCTGCTTCATAACCTTGCACCTGAACCTCACGACCATCAAGCAGCAGTTCTGCGCCTTGCTCGACTCCGCTATTGATCAAGTCCAGTACACGGGCTTTGGCACGTTTTGAAATGACCGGGCCAATATCGGTATTCGGCTCATGCCCTGCATTGACTGTTAAAGTCTTGGCTTTTTCAACCAGTTCCGGAATCCAGTGCTTGCTGTCACCGACCATCACCGCCACTGACAACGCCATACAGCGTTGCCCTGCTGCACCAAAAGCCGCACCCACCAAGGCATTCAGGGTTTGTTCCTTATTGGCATCAGGCATTACCGCGACATGGTTTTTCGCACCCATCATCGACTGCACACGCTTGCCATGTTGTCCTGCAAGGTTATAGACATGAGTGCCGACCGCAGTCGAACCGACAAATGAAATCGCTTTAATATCAGGATGGGTACATAAGCGATCAACCACTTCTTTACCACCATGCACGACATTGAGCACACCCGCTGGAATGCCCGCCTGAATTGCCAGCTCTACCAGCATCATGGTTGAAAGCGGATCTTGTTCGGATGGTTTTAAAACAAAGGTATTGCCACAGACGATCGCCATCGGAAACATCCACAACGGAATCATGGCAGGGAAATTAAATGGGGGAATGCCCGCGCACACACCCAATGGTTGCTGCAAGGTATAGGTATCGACACCACGCGCCACACCTTCGACGTATTCTCCCATTTGCAAGGTTCCGACTGAACAGGCATGTTCAACCACCTCCAAACCGCGTTGAATATCACCTTCCGCATCCGCCAGCGTTTTACCTTGTTCGGCAGTCAGTACCTGTGCAATTTCTTTCATGTTGGCACGAATCAGGTCTTGCAGTTTCAGCATGATACGCATACGTGCCTGAATCGGGGTTTGACGCCACGATGCAAAAGCATCTTGTGCAGCCTGGATCGCCGCATCAACTTCCTGCGCCGTTGCAAAGGGTACACGACCAATCACTTGCTGCGTCGCAGGGTTGACAATGTCTTGCCATTGCTGGGTTTCAGACTCGATAAAATTGCCGTTAATGAGTAATTTGGCGGTGTCCAACTGGATGTTCTGGATTGTGTTCATAACCTCTCCATAGGTCGTATTTTTATTGTGTTACATCATCGGAAATACGCTTGGGTGGTATTTTCCTGATTAGGCTTTTATCTGAGACTAACAAAGAAAGCTTTGACCACCAATGCAAATTCATGCACGATTGTTGTGCAAATATGCACAGGGAATACAATAACAATGAAAGTGGATTGGGATCATCTACAATTTTTTCTGGTTTTGGCAAGAACCAAGACCTTGACCAATGCAGCACGCGTGATTGGGGTCGAACATAGTACTGTCGCCAGACGGATTCAGGCCTTGGAGCAGACCTTAGGCACCACCCTGTTTAAGCGTGAAGCCACAGGTTATGAGCTGACGCTGGAAGGAATGGCGCTGGTCCCACGGGTCGAACAAATGGAACAGGCTTTTCTGCAGATTGAAAAGCCCGATCAGCCTTTGCAAGGACGTGTGCGAATTGGCACACCAGAAGGCTTTGGTACGGCGTTTTTAGCCCGCTTGCTGGCAGAGTTTTCGATCCAGTATCCGTTGCTCACCATCGACCTGATTCCGGTACCGAAAATGATCAAGCTGTCCCATCGCGAAGCGGATATTGTGGTCTCGATTGAGCGTCCAACCTCGGGGCCTTATATCATTACCCGACTCTCCGATTATTGTTTAAAAATTTATGGCAGCCAGCGCTATCTGGCCCAAAACCCCGCCGATTCGGGGTCTGGATGATTTAACCCAGCATCGTTTCGTCAATTATATTGATGATCTGGTGTATAGCCCGGAGCTGTATTGTCTGGAACGCTTACCCTTAAAATTGAGCGCTAACTTCCGGAGCAGCAGTATTCTGGCGCAACAGATTGCAGTCAGTGCAGGCGCAGGACTGGCGATTTTGCCCAAGTTTCTGGCCGATGATAAACCTGAGCTTGAAGCGGTATTGCAACAACAGGTGCGCTTTACCCATACCTTCTGGATGCTGACTTTTGTTGATCTACAACATGATCCGCGCATCAAACTGGTCTGGGATTATTTACGACAGCAGGCAGATCAATACCAACAGCTACTGGTGGACTAGACCAATTTAACCAGAGCATAAAAAAAGCCGATCACTATAGATCGGCTTTCATCCACTCGGCAGGATTTATTGCACCAGTTCACGACCGAGTTTTTTCATTCTTGGCTTATACAGCAACTGATAGGTCACCGCCAACAGAATCACCCATAACGGACTGACATACAGTGCTTTTAAGGTATCTGGTTCCAATGCCAAGATCACCAGTGCAAATAGCAAGAAGGCAATCACCACATAAGACATGAAGACACCACCCGGCATTTTAAACTTCGACTGCGCATGCAGTTCCGGGCGTAACTTACGGTAGCGGATATAGCACACCATAATCAGACTCCAGACACTGATGAACAGAATGACACACAATGAACTCGCCAAGGTAAAGGCTTCAAGAGTATTCGGTACAAAGTATTGCAGTACGGCCCCACCCATGATGAACACACAGGAAAAGATCAGACCATTGGCAGGTACAGCGCTCTTGGATAACCGTGCAAATGCATTCGGTGCCTGACCATCTTTAGACAGGCCAAACAGCATACGGCTGGTGGAGAATACGCCACTGTTCATCGATGACATTACTGAAGACAGCACCACCAGATTCATGATAATAGCCGAGGTGACAATCCCGGCATTCATGAACAATTCCACAAATGGGCTCTTGTCGGCACGGATAATGTTCCATGGCGTGACCGACATTACCACCAGTAAAGCCAGTACATAAAACAGGATAATCCGGATCGGAATGGCATTAATCGCTTTTGGCAGGTTCTTATGCGGATCTTTGGTTTCTGCCGCTGTGGTTCCAATCAGTTCCACCCCGACAAAGGCAAAGACTGCAATCTGGAAACCTGCCAAGAAACCATCCAGTCCTTTAGGGAACATCCCGCCATGTGACCAGACATTACTCAGTGATGCCACCGCGCCATGGGGAGCATGGAAATGGCTAAAGATCATATAACCGCCGACACCAATCAGCCCGAGGATGGCCAGAATCTTGATCAGGGCAAACCAGAATTCAATTTCGCCAAACAGACGCACCGTCAGCAGATTTAGGAACAAAACAAACAGCACACAACCGGCACTGATGGCGGCCTGCCCGATCGGGGTAAACATGGTGCCTTCAGGCAGCCAGAAGGTTAAATAGTTGATCACGGCGGCCAGATCGGCGATCCCAACCAGTACCCAGCCCAGCCAGTAGGTCCAGCCCATATAGTAGCCAGCCCATGGGCCAATCAGGTCATGCGCCATGTCGACAAAAGATTTATAGTGTAAATTTGCCAGCAACAACTCGCCGAGTGCTCGCATCAAAAAGAAGAACATCCCGCCGATAATCATGTAAATAAACAGAATCGATGGGCCTGCCAGTGAAATAGTTTTTCCTGAGCCCATGAACAGGCCCGTACCGATGGCACCGCCAATTGCAATCAGTTGCAAATGGCGATTGGAGAGTTTGCGCTGCAAGTCATGGGGCGACTGTTCGCCTTCTGACTGTTGATGTGTAACCGTCATAACCAAAAGTTCCTTTTTACGTTTCCCTCATGAGCCAGCCTGTTATTGTTGTGCTATTACTAGCCGTCCATTCCTGCGGGCTGACTCATTTTTAATTGCAAGAAAATACGTATCTCACTACGTTTTATCTACTGCAAATACGTTACTTTTCTTCTTTTTTTATATTTTTTAAGCAAAAATAAAGCGGATCGCTTTATTTTTGTGCTGCAACAACCGCAATTTCGATCAACCACTTTGGATTGACCAGATCTGCCTGAATAGTGGCACGTGAAGGCGCAACATAACCTTTTAACCAGTCAATCCAGATAGTATTCACCACAGGGAAGTCTGAAAGATTTTTTAAAAACAGTTGCGCAGAGAGCAAGCGAGATTTATCGGTTCCTGCTGAAGCCAGTAACTGTTCGATGGTGGCAAGCACTTCACGGGTTTGTCCTTCAATATCCAGATCGGCATTTTTAGGTACCTGACCGGACAAATACACCACTTTATTGAATACCGTTACCGCACTCATGACTTCGTTGGTGTTGATCTTTTGAATATCTGAATTTGACATGATTATTTCCTTATTCCTGATAGATAAAATTGACACGTGCCGTCACACCGCACATCAGTTCATAACCAATGGTGCCTGAGGTCGCTGCGACATCGTCAATCGGTAAAATTGTTCCTGTGCTAGATTGGCCCCACAGCACCACTTCACTGCCCACCTGTGCATCATGGATCGGGGTCAGGTCCACCGCCAGCATATCCATGCTGACACGACCAATGGTTCGGGTTCGGATTCCGTTGACCAGTACCGGCGTACCTGTCGCTGAAATGCGTTGGTAACCATCGGCATAACCACAAGCCACAATACCAATCCGGATTGGCTGTTCAGCCACATAGCTGGAGCCGTAACCGACACTTTCATTGGCATTGAGCTGTTGCACGGCAATGATTTCGCTGCGCAAGCTCATGGTCGGCGCAAGACCCCAGTCCTGAATGCTATGTTTGGGATAATCGGGAGAACTGCCGTACAGCATGATGCCGCCACGTACATAATCCGATTGCAATTGCGTTTGATATCTTAAGATTGCAGCACTATTACTGACCGATCTTTGGCCCGGTAAATCCTGAATGGTGGCTTCAAACTCGCTAAGCTGATAGTCAATGCCCTTCTGACCGAAACGCTCCCCATCGGCATCAGAAAAATGCATCATATGGGTCACCGATCTCACTTGCGCAGACGAAGACAACTGCTGCCAGATCTCACGATAGTGCGCTGGCTTGAAACCTAAACGGTTCATACCACTGTTCATTTTCAGGAAAATATCAAACTGGGCGGGATAGGGATGTTGCTGCAACCAGGCCAGCTGCTGCTCACTATGTACGGTAAAACTTAATTGATACTGCGCACAATCAAACAGGTCTTGCGGAGAAAAAATTCCTTCCAGCAATAAAATCGGGCCGGTCCAGCCTAAAGCACGTAGACGTTTTGCCTCCTCGAGATCGAGTAAGGCAAAACCATCGGCACTTTTAAAAGCGTCATAGACCCGTTCAATCCCATGTCCATACGCATTGGCTTTGACCACGGCAAAGACTTTGCTGTTAGGAACCGACTGCCTGACCACCGCCAGATTCTGGCGTAAGGCCTGGGCATGAATCACCGCAGTAATCGGGCGAGGCATACTAAACTTCCTTGTAAAGCGTGGTTATGCAGCGTGTGAATAACGCTGAATGGATAAACCGTCGGTACTGATCTCTGGACGATGGTTCATGACCAGATCACTGATCAACTTGCCAGAACCGCACGCCATGGTCCAACCAAGCGTGCCATGACCGGTATTCAGGAACAGATTCTTATATTTTGTTGCCCCAATAATCGGGGTACTGTCTGGAGTCATCGGACGTAAGCCTGTCCAGAATGAAGCCTGAGATAAGTCACCGCCCGGGAACAGGTCCTGCGTCACCATTTCCAGCGTGGCACGACGGTCTTCTTTCAGTCCCAGATTAAAACCACTCAGTTCTGCCATACCACCAACGCGGATACGCTGGTCAAAACGGGTCAGGGCAACCTTGTAGGTTTCATCCAGTACCGTTGATTGTGGTGCAAATTTTGGTTCCACAATTGGAATGGTCAGTGAATAGCCCTTAACCGGATACACAGGCAAATTCAGCTCAAGCGGTTTAAGGAAATCACGTGAATAACTACCAAAGGCCAGAACATAGCGATCCGCAGTCAGGACTTCGCCATTGACTACAACACCTTTGATCTGGTCGCCTTCAACAATCAGGTTTTCGACATTTTGATCAAACTTGAACTCTACGCCCAAGTCTTGAGCCAGTTTCGCCAAGGCATTGGTAAACAGATAACAATCGCCGGTTTCATCATTCGGTAAATGCAAACCACCGACCAGTTTGTCGGTATGTGCTAAAGCAGGTTCAACACTTGCCAGTTCCTGGGCATTGAGTAAATCAAAATCAACGCCACATTCTTTCAGCACTTCAATATCACGTTGTACCGCTTCAAGCTGCGCTTCGCTACGGAACACCTGTAGCGTACCTTTGGCGCGGTTTTCGTAGTTGATGCCCGTTTGCGCTCTTAGGTCACGTAAGCAGTCACGGCTATATTCTGCGACACGCATCATGCGCTCTTTATTGACTGCATAGCTCTGTGGATTACAGTTTTTCAGCATCTGTGCCATCCACTGCAACTGCCACATGCTGCCATCAATATTAATCGCTAACGGTGCGTGATGCTGGAACATCCACTTGACCGCTTTAAACGGAATGCCGGGGGCTGCCCACGGCGTTGAATATCCTGGGGAGATTTGGCCTGCGTTACCAAAGCTGGTTTCTTTTGCAGGTCCTGATTGACGGTCAAGTACCGTCACTTGCGCACCTTGTTGTGCAAGATAATAGGCACTTGCCACACCAATGACGCCACTTCCTAAAACGATTACGCGCATCGTCGTTCCCTCACGCACACACTAGTTTATTTAACTAGTATATTTTTGGATCAATAGTTTTTTTCACTGATTTTATGGGTATAATCCAGGTAATTTGATGTTTTCGTCACGGAAAAATTAAAATAAAAGGGAATATATGATGCGTAAATTAGACCGGATTGATCGCCTGATTTTAGATATTCTGCAGCGGGAAGGACGTATTGCGATCAGTGAGCTGGCTTCACGGGTCAACTTATCGACCACGCCCTGTTCAGAACGGGTCAAGCGTTTGGAGCGTGAAGGCATCATCATGGGCTACTACGCCCGCCTCAATCCGGAATACGTCGACCGAAACCTGTTGGTGTTTCTGGAAATTAAACTGTCGGCGAAATCGGGCGATGTCTTTGATCAGGTCGCACGTGATCTGGTGGATATTCCAGAGGTTCTGGAATGCCATCTGATTTCAGGGGAGTTTGATTATCTGGTGAAGGCGCGTCTTAAAGAAATGAGTGCTTACCGTCGTCTGTTAGGGGATTTATTGAAAAAGCTACCCGCCTCGGCCTCTTCGCATAGCTATGTGGTGATGGAGGAAGTGAAAGAATCTTTATATCTGGATATGGGTGTCTAGCATCCAAGCCTACGCAATAAAAAAGCCCTTCGATCAGGGCTTTTATTCAGACAGTAATCCGATTACTCATCTTCTTCATCGTAAATATAGCTCATACAGCCCCAGCCATCATATTCACCATTGAATTCCTGAGCAATCTTGGTCATCCATTCTTCCAGATCAGCAATATCTTCGTATTCCAGCGTCATGTTGACGTGAATATTCAATACCCACAGATCCGAGCCATCGGAGTGCTGTTCTTCCTGAAACAGGGAAATTTTCTGTTCTTGATGCAACAGGTGTAAGGCACATTTTTCAATCTGTTGCTGTGTCTCAAACACAATCGAAAATTCAACTTCATGCGGTTCATTCAGGTCATTACCATCTTCAACCATCTGCCACAGTACGTTGCCGTTATCATTATCTGGAAATTTGTCATAATCACGTGTCATATGCATATCCTTTGTTGTGTTTTGGAGTTGATATTTGGCTATAGATTAACCGATTTTTATTGCAGTTTTTAGACGTGTTAATAACATTATTGTTGTGAAAAAATAAATAGCTTTCAGTGAATGATCTATTCGCTCACTCAAATACAATCGATAGCACCACCTGATCGAGGCAGCGAATTCCGTTTTCATAAATCGGTGCCGGATAATCTTTAAAAACATCCGCTTCAATATGTGACAACCTAAAACCGCATTTTTGATACAGCGCCAACTGATCCAGACTAGAGTTGCCCGTCTTGACCCATAACGTATGGACCTTCAGCTGTTGAGTATAGGCAATCACATGCTGAATCAGTGTTTTAGCCAAACCCTGGCCTTGATAACCTGCATCTACAGCCAGATTTTTAATTTCAGCCTGAGCATCGCTTTTACATAAACACAGTTGGGCAATGATCTGTGCCTGCTGATTGAGCAGCACAAATATATCTGAGTTAAATAGATAGGCCTCTATCGCCGCCCAATCCGGATCGGCCTCCAGCAACAAGGTTTTAAGTTGCCGTTGTTGTGTAGGCAGCAAGGTCTGCCAAAGCACCTGTTGAATCGAATACATCAGCTTGCCTGTTTTTTATGGTCTTTTAAAAGTTTACCTTAGAATGAATTTCAACCTGATGCTGCCTGAGTGGATGCTGAAAGGCCAGATAAGCGGCATGCAGTGCCATGCGGGTTAAATGAAAGCGGGCAGGCTCAGGATGATACAGTTTATCCCCCATGATCGGATGGCCAATGTGCATCATGTGCACCCGCAATTGATGCGAACGCCCTGTTACCGGTTCCAGACGGACACGGCTTTGATCAGTTGCCGCATCATAATCGATACGCTGGAATAAGGTCTTGGCCTGCTTGCCCAGTTCAAAATGCACCATCTGGCGTGGACGGTTTTCCCAATCGGTAATTAACGGAACGTCAACACTGCCCTCGGCCTGAATTTCGCCTTGTACCAGTGCCTCATAGTATTTCTTGACGGTTCGTGCCTGAAACATTTTACTGACGGCGACTTCTGCTTCACGATGCTTGGCAAACATCAACAGCCCGGAGGTCGCCATATCCAGACGATGCGTCACTTTGGCCGCAGGATGCTGTTGTAAAACCCGTAAATAGGCACTGTCCTGATGCTCGGGTAAACGCCCCATCACCGATAATAATCCCGCAGGCTTGTTCACCACAATCAGGTCCTCATCTTCATAGACGATTTCTAAGGGATGTGGTGGAGGTGCATATACAAAGTTGTCATTTAAAGGCATGAGAAAATAGCCAGGCAGGCACAAGGACGGAAACAGCAGCGATTATAGTGCTGCACAACAGTTTCGCAACAGGCTTATGTTATTGGCCAGAGTGGTGAATAATTAAGAATGAACTTTGATGCCTTTGCTTAAGTTGTCTTTATATTTCTGTTCCAGCAAGGCAATGTCCCGGTTTAAAAAGGCGATCAGATAGTCTTTTGCCCGCGCCAGACTCAACTGTTTAAAGGCGATGGTGTCTTTGCTTTTACGGGTCACCAGTCCAAATAGGTCTTTTTTCGGCACAATCACCACAACATCGCTGTCCAGTTTAAATTCCAGTTGTTGTGATTTGGCATAGGCATCCAGCGTAATGGCAATGCTTTGACCGGTATCAAGATCGGTCACGATAAAACGGGTATCGGCACCATTGAGCTGTAATTGACGAACCAGTTGCTGACGCCAGCTCATCTCGTCAAATTTAATTAAAATCGAGGCCAGGTCAAATGTCCCCATCGCATCGATTTCATTAGGATTGATCTGATGGGGATAGCGGATTTTAAGCTCAAACTGATTCATTCTTGTATTGACCTGTTCCTGTGATCATGTTTTGATTTTTAGGTATAAATAAAATTATATCATTTTGTTTTTTAATATAAAAATATCGACTTATCTTCATAATGGCAGGATTACAGGATGGATATCACATTCGTTTCTGATTTTATTGATGCAGTGTTTATTATTTGGCGCTGATTATTATTTTCTATTTGGTTAAATTTTTTAGGGTATCAAGGGAAAACAGAGGTTGTTTACTTCAACACCTATGACTTTGTAAGCCATAACCTTTGCCTATAAACTTTTGATCTATAGCGTCCTAAGCCGAATCGAGACCTTTTGGGTACGTACACACTTGCTTTGTAAGCGTCGGTGCATGCTACTCTTTTCGATCCCTTTCACACCCTTGAGACATAGTTTAGGCAGATCACGGCGGGATTGTTTTCCTAAAAACTGCTATTTTTAACGCTCAATGAAATAATTTTGCATGCGAAAAGATAAATATTGAAAGATTTCCCACTTCCAGCAAAAAACTACGATTTATATTCCGATAAATTCAAATTTACATGTGTATTTTTTCAAAAAGCGATTGTAATTTAGGCCCAAATCACCATAATCGCTGCCACAATCACTAGCCACAGACCTAAATGATCGGTTTTGGCCAGTTTCTCCTTAAAGAAAAAGGCCGAGATCAACAAACTAAATAAGATTTCGACCTGCCCCAGCGTTTTGACGATGGCGACGGTCTGCATACTCATGGCACTAAACCAGCCGACCGAGGCCAGAAAACTACAGATACTCACTCTCAAGGTCAGCCCAACGCGCTGCCACATTTTATAGAGCGTCGGTCGGCTAAAAAATCCAAGATAAATCAGCAATATCATGCATTGAAAGCTGATCAGACTGCACAACACCCAAGCGGCACGATGCAGGAATGGCAACATGCTCAGTTCCAGACTGGCTTCACGTACCAACAAAGAAGTGATGGCAAAACAAAGCCCACTGCCCAGCCCAATCATCAGGGTTTTTAAGGACAGATCAGACTGTTGCTTACCTTTACTGAGTAAAAATACCGCCAGTGCCCCAATCACCACGCCGATCCAACCCCATGTGCTGAGATGTTCCTGTAAGAACAGTACCCCGACCAGGGCGGCCAGAATTGCTTCACTTTTGGCGAGTCCCACGCCAATGGCATAGTTCTTTTGCTGAAACAGTTTCACCATCAAGGCCGTGGCATAGATCTGGCTCATGCCTGCAATCACGATATAGAACCAGAATTTATCGGAAAAATGCACCGATGCGGTGACAGGCTGGTGTAAATAGAGAAAGGCCAGATAACTAAAGGCAAAGATCGGTGAAAAGATAAAGCGTGCCAGTGTGGTGCCATAGACATCCACGCTCGTACTGAGTTGTTTTTGAAATGCATTGCGCCAAGCCTGCATGAATGCAGCCATCAGGGTGAACAGAATCCAAGTGATCATCATAAGCTTGAACGCAATATTATCAGTGCCGCTAATTTACGCGGTTCTGGCTGTTTTTTCGATAGTCGTCCGTGCTTAAAAACTTAAATCATCAAAGTCTTTTACTTTGGACAGATAGATCGGTGCCTGATTGATTTTGCTCCATGTTTCTTTAAATCTTGGATCTTCTTCTGGGTCTTGGCTTAAATTTTCACGAATGAGTTTTTTACCCGTTAAAAAATTAATACTGGTCTGGCTTTGAATGAGCGGGCCGTGATTGCTTGAATCATCATAACCAATCAGGCGTAGATCATTACCTTCCAGACGGAACAGATAACGCCAATAACCATAACGGCCATGCGAATAATAGACACTCAATAGATTATTTTTAATTTCAAACCATAGATCAGGTGGGAAATAGACCCCGCCATCTTCATTTTCCGAGCTAAAACAATTTAGGTTAGTCACAATCGGTTTGTATGTACCTTTTTGATTCAGCAATACAATCACACCACGGCGGTTGCGGTCTAAGCGCCCACGATATTCATCCTGTACAAAGGCTTTGGGATCGGTGGCTTTGACGATCAGCACCACATCCTTCAGACCATCTTTATTCAGGTCGCCTTCAATCGCTTCAAACAGTTGATATTTAGCAGGAATATAGACTTTATAGATCACTTTATCTTTGCGTAGTTTCAGCTCTTCTGCCGATGGTTGTTGTTGAGCAAACGTTGTTTGCGGCAATATGGATAGGCTTGAGCAAGCCAAGATAAGTGCAATACATTTCTTATTCATTGTTATTTCATCATTTAGGGCGTGATTACTGTTATGGTCTTTACAGAGAATGGCTGAGTTTCTGCTGGCGTTTTGCACGAATCCAGCGTGCCGTGACGATCACTAAAATGATCACCACAACGGCAATCACCACAGGCATGATAAAGGCCAGAATGGATAATAAGATCGAGCCAACCAGTTCACCGGTAGCTACCACAAAATTACCCAGCCCACCTGTGGTTGCGGTCGAAACCCCGCGTGCCGCTACCGTACTCATTTGCACCACGCCTGCTGTTCCACCACCGACAATCAGTGCCGCGGCCCAAGTCGTAAATTGGGACATTTCACCACTGCTCACCGCCATCGTGGTCAGTGTACCTGCCACTACAGCCGCAGGTGTGGCAATGGTATCTAACAGGTTATCTACCCACGGCACATAGTAAGCTGCAATTTCACAGATCGTGGCAAAACCTAATGCCATACACACCGATGGAAGTGCCAGCCATTCAAAGCCTTGGGCAGGTTGATACCATCCCATGAGGGTAGCAATACTCATCGCCAATAGCGGCACAAAGACACGAAAGCCACAGGCTGCGCTGAGTCCAACGCCAATACAGAGTCCTAAAATTGTTTCCATCACGGATTACCTTTCTATGCCTATGACAGGTCTTGTTATTTACATCTTATTTTTAAGGTAACAAAAAGCCCTATCAAGGGATAGGGCTTTTATTCAAACAGTGGGTAACTGTTTGGTATTTTGCGGCTTAGGCATTCTTACTGTTGAATTGATTGCCAAGGCATTTGGTACACGGAGGTAAACGATCAGTACCAATTTCTAAATAGGTGCGGTGTCCGCATTGAACACAAAAATAGAAGCCTGTTCCAGGTTTTTCGCCAGCAGTTACCATCTTTGTTCTCCATAGATTTTAGAAATGGTACATATACTATAGCGTGATAGTTTTGATTATTTATTGACCTTTCCGACGGGTGGTGATGGCGGAAAGGTGAAGCCATATAGACACCGCAGATTATTTCGAAATATAAAACAATAATTAGACGTTCATATATCAGGAGCAAGATATATAGCAGGCATCATATCTAGCAACCAAATGAAAAAAAGCCCGACAGGATGTCGGGATTTTTTATGTTTTAACATACTTTATATTTAAATCAATTTTTTAATTGTTTAATAATAAGTCTTCATCAATACTTTTAGCATCGAAATATTTATCATTACATAATAAAACACGTAGAACCATTTTTAGCATTTCAATAGCAACATCTACTGTTTTTAATTCAGGACTCTCAGGTATTTTAATAACTTTTGATTTAGACAAGTCTTTAGTTCCATGAACAATACCTGATCTATATGTATAAACCTTTTTTATCTTTGCAAAAATTTCTTTAGGTTTTTCTTTACAATTGCTATCTAACTTTGATAAAGCTGCAACACGCAATGCCAGCTTATGTGTCATTTCTGTTTTCCCATCATCAGAAAGTAATACTTCTAACGCAATTGTAGCATCCAATACGGTATCTTCTTCATCATGCCTTAACATACAGCTATTTAAACGCTTTAAAGCAATTGGAATGCTTTTATGATTATTACTTGATAATTTCCCATAAAAGTCTTTAATTATGTTTAACTGATCAACATTAACAATTGGAAAACTACTATTCATCCAATATCGATTAACCTCAAATTCATGAGGAAACTCACGAACACTACATCCTCGAATATTAAGTAACTTCTCTCTAAAGCTAGTAGTCCAATTCGCAGACTCAGCAAATATTTGTGCATAACCTGTTTTGCAATCTGTTATCAGTCTTAAAGCACTAAAAAAGTTATTAACTAAATCAGTCGGATATGCTTCTTTATAATATAAACACTCATATGAGTCTCTACTCTTATTATTAATATAATAATTCTCAATTACCAAAGCATGTGTAGCTCCTTCTAATACACAGTCATGTACTAAAACGTTAGTAGATTTAGCTTCAACTCTAGATAAATGTACTACCTCAGATAATTTTCGAATACTAACTCCATCTGCTAATTCATATTCTTCAATTTCAAAATTCAAAAATAGAATAGGGACATAAATATTGATTGGTAATTTTTCTAAAAACGCAAAATTAGTCCTTAATTCAATTATTCTTAAAAATATTTCTTCATCAAAATCATAACCAAACGTATTTATATAATAATTTAAAATATTTCCAACAAGAAGTTCGACACTAGTCTTATCAAAATCAATATTAAAATTTTCTAAGTTAAAACCAGAACCAAAATAATTTAATAATTCATCATCTTCACGTATAAAATCATATAACCCTTTAAATTTTAGAATATCATTCCAATCTATTTCAGGTGCCTTATCCCCATATCTTTGGAATAAACTTGTAAAATCTTTAGGCCTATCAGCGCCCCAAGAATCTTTACTAATTCTTGGAAAACCATTTTCTGCAAAACTAAGTTTAGGAAAATCTCTATAATATGAAATATATTTATCACTTTGAATTTTGCTAACTAAGATAGGGAATATTTCCTCTATACATTCTAAAATTAATTTAGTTACTTTATCTCTTTTACTTACGTTTATAGCCATAAAAATTCACTTAATAAAAACCCCATCATTAAGATAGGGTCTTTATTAAACAGAATCAATCACTTTCAGATCAAAGTATTATGCCACTTGACCTTCTAAAAAGTCTTGTGCAAAACGCTGTAATACCCCACCCGCTTCATAAACAGACACTTCTTCTTCTGTATCTAAACGACAGGTCACAGGCACTTCCAGAATTTCTTCCTTACCGTCCGCTGTAGCACGCTCAATTACCAAAGTTAAAGTCGAACGCGGTGCAATATTACCAATCACACTATACAGCTCAGTCCCATCCAGCTTTAAGGTTTTACGGTTCACACCTGGCTTAAATTCAAGCGGTAAAACACCCATACCGACTAAATTAGTACGGTGAATACGCTCAAAACCTTCGGCCACAATCGCTTCAACACCTGCAAGACGTACACCTTTCGCTGCCCAGTCACGGCTTGAACCCTGACCATAATCCGCACCCGCGATAATGATCAACGGTTGCTTACGGTTCATGTAGGTTTCAATCGCTTCCCACATCCGCATCACTTCGCCTTCTGGCTCGACACGCGCTTTTGAACCTTGCTTAATAGTACCGTCTGAACGGACTACCATTTCATTAAACAGTTTCGGGTTGGCAAAGGTTGCTCGCTGTGCCGTCAAATGGTCACCACGATGGGTGGCGTACGAGTTGAAGTCTTCTTCAGGTACACCCATTTTGTGCAGGTATTCACCCGCAGCCGAATCCATCAGGATCGCATTCGATGGTGACAAGTGGTCGGTGGTGATGTTGTCACCCAAGATCGCCAACGGACGCATATTGGCTAAAGTACGTGGTGCAGCCAACGCCCCTTCCCAATACGGAGGACGGCGGATGTAAGTACTTTGCGGACGCCAGTCGTATAATGGACTTTCGGCTTGTTCAACTTCGCCCAAGTCAAACATTGGAATGTAGACTTTACGGAACTGTTCAGGCTTCACCGCTTCTTTCACAAGTGCATCAATTTCAGCATCTGAAGGCCAGATATCTTTCAGGTAAATCGGGTTACCGTCTTTGTCTGTACCTAATGCATCTTTTTCGATATCAAAACGAATCGTTCCTGCAATTGCATAAGCCACAACCAACGGCGGAGATGCAAGGAATGCCTGTTTTGCGTATGGATGGATACGGCCATCAAAATTACGGTTACCCGAAAGCACCGCAGTCGCATACAGGTCACGATCAATGATTTCTTGCTGAATCACGGGATCAAGTGCACCCGACATACCGTTACAGGTGGTACATGCATAGGCAACGATACCAAAACCAAGTTTCTCAAGATCACCCAACACACCCGCTTCTTCTAAATACAGCGCAGCTGCCTTAGAACCTGGTGCAAATGATGATTTCACCCAAGGTTTACGTACCAAGCCCAATTCATTGGCTTTACGTGCCAATAGACCTGCCGCCACGGTATTACGCGGATTAGAGGTATTGGTACAAGAGGTAATGGCCGCAATAATGATTGCGCCATCAGGCATTAAGCCATCAGTACGGTTTTCAACCACACCGGCAATGCCTTTCTCTTTCAAATCAGCCGTAGAGACACGTGCATGCGGGTTTGATGGGCCTGCAATGTTACGGGTCACGGTTGAAAGGTCAAAACGAAGGACACGTGGGTATTCAGCTTGGGTCATATCCGATGCCCAAAGCCCAATTTCTTTGGCATATTGCTCAACCAACGCCACTTGCGCATCTTCACGACCGGTCAGGCGTAAATAATCGATGGTGTTTTGGTCGATATAGAACATCGCCGCAGTTGCGCCATATTCAGGGGTCATATTTGAGATGGTGGCACGGTCGCCCACCGACATGCTGTCAGCACCTTCACCGAAGAACTCTAAATAAGCACCGACGACACGCTCTTTACGCAAGAACTCAGTCAATGCCAACACGATATCGGTTGCCGTAATCCCTGCCTGACGCTGACCAACAAATTCAACCCCGATGATATCCGGCAGACGCATCCAGGATGCACGACCAAGCATCACGTTTTCAGCTTCCAGACCACCGACACCGACTGAAATCACACCCAATGCATCAGTATGTGGCGTATGTGAATCGGTACCGACACAGGTATCAGGGAACGCCAAACCATCACGGTTTTGGATCACTGGAGACATTTTCTCCAGGTTGATCTGATGCATGATGCCGTTACCCGCAGGAATCACATCAACATTTTTAAAGGCGGTCTTGGTCCACTCAATAAAGTGAAAACGGTCTTCATTACGACGGTCTTCTACGGCACGGTTTTTCTCAAAGGCATCCGGATCAAAACCACCATATTCCACTGCCAATGAATGGTCCACGATCAACTGGGTTGGCACCACAGGATTGACTTTAGAAGGATCACCACCTTTATCGGCAATCGCATCACGCAAACCAGCCAAATCCACCAGTGCGGTTTGTCCCAAGATGTCGTGACAGACCACACGTGCCGGGTACCACGGAAAATCGAGATCCTGACGGCGTTCGATCAGCTGGGTTAAATAGGCCGTTAAATTTTCGGCATCCGCTTTACGCACCAGCTGCTCAGCCAGTACTTTCGAGGTGTATGGCAGCTTTGCGTATGCGCCTGGCTGAATATCTTCAACGGCTTGACGCACGTCATAGTATTCGAGCTGGGTACCTGCCAGCGGTTTACGATATTTTGTGTTCATTAACCACGCTCCGCCAATGTTTTGAATTCAAGGTTTTCAGGGCCGGTATAGTTGGCGCTTGGACGAATGATCTTGCCGTCCTGACGCTGTTCAATCACGTGTGCAGACCAGCCCGCAGTACGTGCAATCACGAATAATGGCGTGAACATTGCCGTTGGCACGCCCATCAAGTGATAGCTCACTGCACTGAACCAGTCGAGGTTCGGGAACATGTTCTTCACTTCTTTCATTACCGCTTCTAAACGCTCAGCGATGAGGTACATCTTGGTATTTTCTTGCGCTTCAGCCAGTTCACGCGCCACTTGCTTGATCACTTCGTTACGTGGATCAGACACGGTATACACCGGATGACCAAAACCAATCACGACTTCTTTATTTTCAACACGTTTACGGATGTCAGCTTCGGCTTCATCGGCATTGTCATAGCGTTGTTGAATCACGAACGCCACTTCATTGGCACCACCATGTTTAGGGCCACGTAGCGCACCGATACCACCAGTAATGGCTGAATACATATCTGAACCTGTCCCTGCCACCACACGTGAGGTAAAGGTTGAAGCGTTGAACTCATGCTCTGCATACAGAATCAAAGAGGTGTGCATCGCTTGAATCCATTCTTCCGATGGCGCTTCACCATGCAGGAGATGCAGGAAATGCGCAGCAATCGAGTCATCATCGGTTTCAACTTCAATACGACGGCCGTTGTTGCTGAAGTGATACCAGTACAACAACATTGAACCTAGGCTTGCCATCAATTTGTCAGCAATGTCTTTTGCGCCTGCTTCGTTGTGGTCTTCATGTTCAGGGGTTAAGCAACCCAGTACAGATACACCGGTACGCATCACATCCATTGGGTGTGCAGATGGTGGCAGTTGCTCAAGTGCAGTTTTCAGTGCTGCAGGTAAGCCACGGAGTGCCTTTAATTTTGTTTTATAGGCTTTGAGTTCGGCTTTGTTTGGTAATTTACCGTGTACCAGCAGGTGTGCCACTTCTTCAAACTGGCTGCCGACTGCAAGGTCGAGAATGTCATAGCCGCGGTAGTGTAAGTCGTTGCCACTGCGGCCTACGGTACACAGTGCGGTGTTGCCTGCCACTTGTCCGCTGAGGGCAACTGATTTTTTTGGTTTGAAGCCTGTTGTTGTTTCATTACTGCTCATAAGATTGTCCTTTTCTATCTATTTAATTTATTTTTGAGCAACTCAACGGAGTCGTGCCGAGTTCTCATCCTGTTTCAGGATAAACCTTCGGTTCGACCTACTTTTCATTCGGGAAAAGTAGGCAAAACCATTGTCATCTGCAAAACCTGTCCAATAACACCATTTAATCAATCTATCGCAGAAACAATATATTGTTTAAACCGCGCAGGTTGCAGATGACTTTTCTGCATAGCAAATTTCAACCTAAATTCTTATGAATTAAGGTTTTACTTATTTATTCTTCGCAAAAGTTCCATCAAGATATTGTTCAAACGCGTGGTAGTTAATGCGTTCATACAGTTCTTGACGGGTTTGCATGGTATCGACCACATTTTTTTGCGTGCCTTCTTTACGCAGCGTCTCATAAACATTTTCTGCGGCCTTATTCATGGCACGGAATGCAGAAAGTGGATAGAGCGCAATGCTGACATCGGCAGAAGCCAGTTCGTCCGTGGTAAATAATGGCGTAGAACCAAATTCAGTGATATTGGCTAAAACTGGCACTTTGGTCGCATTTGCAAACTGCTTATACATCGCCAATTCAGTGATCGCTTCAGGGAATAGCATATCCGCACCCGCTTCGATATACGCCCCTGCACGATCAATCGCTGCCTGCAAGCCTTCAACCGCAAGTGCATCGGTACGCGCCATGATCACAAAACTGTCATCGGTACGTGCATCAACTGCGGCTTTAATACGATCGACCATTTCTTGCTGGGTCACGATGGCTTTATTCGGACGATGACCGCAACGCTTGGCACCCACCTGATCTTCGATATGCATGGCAGCAGCACCAAACTTGATCATTGACTTGGTAGTCCGTGCGATATTAAAGGCAGAAGCACCGAAACCGGTGTCGACATCGACCAATAACGGCAGGGCACAGACATCGGTAATACGGCGTACATCGGTCAATACATCATCAAGGTTACTGATACCCAAATCAGGTAGGCCTAAAGAACCTGCGGCAACACCACCACCTGACAAATAGATCGCCTTGTAGCCAGCGCGTTTTGCCAGTAACGCATGATTGGCATTGATCGCACCCACCACCTGTAATGGTTTTTCATTTGCGACCGCGTCGCGGAATAGCTGACCAGCTGACTGTTTAGCCATGTTGTTGTTCTCCTTGATTTTGCAGCAATGTTTGCTCAACAATTTTGTAGGATGCCTTGATGTGACGGTGCATCAGCATTTCGGCAAGCTCACCGTCACCTTCAGCAATCGCATCTAAAATGCGGATATGTTCGTCCCAAGCCTTGCTGGGTCGATCTGGGGTATTTGAAAACTGAATTCGATACATACGGATGAGGTGATACAGCTCATCACATAACATTTTTTCGAGGGTCTTATTACCACTGCTTTTGATAATGCAGTAATGGAAGTCGTCCTGACCTTCTTGCAGATAGTAGCCCTTACCTGCTTTAAAATTTTCATCCTCGGCATGCATACGCAATACATCACGCAAAGCCAGAATCTGTTTTTTATCAATATGCTGCGCGGCCAGTTTACAGGCCAAACCTTCTAATGACGCACGGATTTGATAGAGTTCCTGAAACTGCTGTAACGACAGTGATACCACACGCGCACCGACATGGGCCGTTCGTTCCACCAGTTTCTGCCCTTCCAGCCGATGAATCGCCTCACGCAATGGACCTCGACTGATGCCATACATCCGTGCCAGCTCGGGTTCTGAAATCTTGCTGCCCGCAGGGATCTGTCCCAATACAATCGCCGACTGAATTTGCTTGAATACGTGTTCCGTCAGGGTCATTCCCTGACTGGTGCTGAGGGCTTGAGGAACAAGGGTATCTTGCATATTGTCGACAATCTCTACGGTTTTGATGATTTTATAACGAGGTAAAAGAAAAAATGCAATAGGATTGTCGACAATAAATTAGACTGATGCTTTCAACCCTACTGTATGAGCCTGACTTAACGGCGAATCAATGCACTGCCAAAAAACCCATATAAAAACAGATAAAATAATAACTTAATCAACTCCATATGTATCATTTAGCCTTGCAATCCGATCGACTGGGCAGGCTTAGACTGTTCATGCTACGACCATGGTATGACAGCCTGATTGTAGACAATCTTTATAATGTTCACATGGCGACAAATTTTGTAAGTAAATACTGCACCAAAATGTAAATAACAGCGTGCTTCATGCAGTCTTTATTGATACATTATTGGGCATCGAAGGTTCCGCTTCAGAAGCGCCGACCTCCCCAGACATCTATGCACTTTGTTGAAGAAAAGGACATTGTTAATGTTTCAACATATCCCACCTTATGCAGGCGATCCGATCCTATCACTCATGGAACAGTTCAATGCTGATTCGCGTGCTGAAAAGGTAAACCTCAGTATTGGTTTGTACTATAACGAAGACAGTATCGTTCCTCAGCTTGATACCATTATCGAAGCGCAGAAACGTATTGCTCCTAAAAACACGCAAACCAAGCTTTATTTACCAATGGAAGGTTTCAAGCCTTACCGTGATGCGATTCAAGCCTTATTGTTTGGTGCAAATAGCCCTGCAATTCAACAAGGCCGTGTTGCAACGATTCAAACGCTTGGTGGTTCAGGTGCATTAAAAGTCGGTGCAGACTTCTTGAAAACCTACTTCCCGAATTCAGAAGTTTGGGTCAGCCAGCCAACTTGGGATAACCACGTTGCCATCTTCAATGGTGCAGGCATCAAGAGCAACTTCTACCCGTACTTCGATGCTGAAACACGTGGCGTTGATTTTGACGGCATGTTGTCTACGTTAAAAACATTGCCAGAACAAAGCATTGTGTTATTGCACCCATGCTGCCATAACCCAACAGGTGCAGACTTGAATCCGGCACAATGGGATCAAGTGATTGTGGTATTAAAAGAGCGTAACCTGATTCCGTTCCTCGACATCGCTTACCAAGGTTTTGGCGATGGTATGGAACAGGATGCTTATGCCATCCGTGCTTTAGACCAAGCCGGTCTGAACTTTATTGTCAGCAACTCGTTCTCTAAAATCTTCTCACTTTACGGTGAGCGCGTTGGCGGTTTGACGTTCGTATGTGACGATGCTGAAGCAGCAAAATGCACCTTCGGCCAGTTGAAAGCCACAGTACGTCGTATCTACTCTAGCCCACCAACAACAGGTGCATGGTTGGTTGATCAGGTGTTAAATGAGGCTGATCTCAATCAACAATGGCAAGGCGAAGTCAAAGAGATGCGTGAACGTATTATCAAAATGCGTAGCATCTTGAAGGATGAGTTGACCAAAGCCCTTCCTGACCGTGACTTTAGCTACCTTGTGAATCAAAAAGGCATGTTTAGCTACACCGGTTTAACTGCTGAGCAAGTGGATATTCTTCGTGAAGAATATGCAATCTACCTGGTACGTAGTGGTCGTATCTGTGTTGCTGGTCTGAACATGAATAACGTGTACAAAGTTGCCAAAGCAGTGGCTGAAGTTTTAGCAAAATCTGCTGCAACCGCTTAAGTTGTAACGATTTAAAAAGGCGCTTGAAGCGCCTTTTTTATTGCCTGTTTTATTTAAAGTCAGGACTTGGCCTTGCCCCAATACTTCAATTTAGAGGTCTGTCCAATTCCGACATTAAAACAGTTATTCGGATCAAGTTTCTGGTAGAAATTGGCCAATGCAGGCTTGGCAATATATAGATGACCGACATTATGCTCGGCAGGATATTCCGCACGGCGGGCATCCAGCAAATGCCACATTTGATGTTCCATCACTAAAGGATCATTGCCCTTTTTCAGAATGTAATCCTGATGAAACACATGACAGAAAAAGTGCCCATAATAAAGCTTATGAATGATCTGCTGTTCCATTTCCACAGGCAGTTGCTCCACCCATTCACGGTCATTGCGACGTAACGCAATGTCGAGAGCCACAATATCCTCAACTTCATCCCGATGGGTATCACGATAACGAATTGCTCCCCCTGCCACTGCAAAACGATGCAAAAAGGCTTTACGTCCTTCCTCGGCATCACAAAGAAAAAAATTGCCCGAAGCATGTACCGCAAAATAGTCTTGTAAAAATTGCTCGGTCTGGGCCTTACAATTATTTTCAACGCGTAACATCAAGTGATGTTCATAGCGATCACGATACTCGGTCATTCGTTTGGGTAAATGGCCCGGTAACAAGGACGTGATCGCCTGTAGAATATGATCGGTCAGCCCTTTGATTTTAAACTTTTCTAAAAAGCCATCGACCTTATCCTTGAGCGCGAAGGCTTTGGGTACATTGGCCGTACCAAATTTCTCAATAAACAGGAAGGTATCTTTGCCGTATTTTTCACCAATATGATACGCATCACGATGAATATATTCGCCCGCAATCGGCAAGCTTGGCAACGAAGTCAATAAATAACGGCGGATCGCAGTCAGGTCATCGGCATCATTGCTGCCAATATAAAACACACTGCTTTCTACCTTTTCATAGGTATCCAGACGCACTGCAAACACACAGACTTTACCTGCCGAACCCGAGGCTTCAAACAGGCGTGAAGGATCGGCATTAAAACGTGCTGGGCTATCGGCATCGACCTGAGTGACATCTTGCGCATAACGTTGATCGGATGCCTGCTTTTCAGCATCATCCAGAATATCTGTGGCTTGATAGCGTTGCTGTTCTAAACGAGTCAGGATTTCTTCAGGAGTTGAGCCCAAGTTGACGCCCAGATGATTGACCAATTCCAGCTGACCTTGGGCATTGACCTGCGCATACAGCGCCAGTTCGGTATAGGCAGGGCCACGACGAACCAAGGCACCACCTGAGTTATTACAGACACCACCCAGTACCGAAGCGCCAATGCAGGAAGAACCAATCACCGAATGCGGCTCACGGTCATAGCCTTTTAATAGCTGCTCCAGATTGTCCAAGGTCGCCCCCGGCAAACAAATCACCTGCTTGCCCTCATGAATCACCTGAATCCCTTTTAAACGACGGGTACTCATCACCAACACAGGTCGATCATAATCATCACCATAAGGCGTTGAGCCGCCGGTCAGCCCTGTATTGGCTGCTTGCATGATCACAATACAATCTGCCTCAATCGCCGCTTGTAGCACTTGCCACTGTTCCAGCAAGGTCCCAGGGATCACCACTGCAAAGACCTTACCTTCACCAAAACGACGACCTTGACGATACTGACGGGTACTTTGGTCATCACTCAGTACATGTTGCCGCCCAACAATCTGCTGTAAACGATCAATCACCACTTTGGGAGAAAATGTTTGCATGATGGCTCCTTTGGATCATCCATTTATAAACTTAGACCAACACGGCAGAATCTTAGTATCTGTCATTCGAGTAGCTCATTCTTCAATATGAATCAGCCCTTTATTTGCTATCGCGGTTAGCGGCAAGGATGCCGCCTGTTGAGCAACCGTACAGGGAGGTACGGTTTGCTCAACAAAAGGTTTTTGGTTACTTTTGACCTTTCAAAAGTGACAAACGCCTCTACACTAGAAACACGCAAGTCACCCAATGATGAGGCAGTGCCTACTGCATCACTGAGCAAATTATTCTTAAAAACCTTGTTTAATGGCTTGCACCAAACAATCTGTATTAATCTCCTGAATCGACTTGGCACCCGTCAATGTCATTGCCACTCGCATTTCCTTATCAATCAAATCCAGTAAATTCGACACCCCTTGCCCACCCGCAGCAGCCAAGGCATACACAAAGGCACGACCCAATAACACCGTATCTGCACCCAGCGCCAACATCCGCACCACATCCAGACCATTCCGAATACCTGAATCTGCCAGAATCGCCAGATCACCTTTCACCGCATCGGCAATTGCAGGCAAAGCCCGTGCAGAAGACATCACGCCATCCAACTGACGTCCACCATGATTGGAGACCACGATGCCATCCGCACCAAAACGCACCGCATCCTTGGCATCTTCTGGGTCCAGAATGCCCTTGATTACCATCGGGCCATCCCAGAATTCACGAATCCACTCCAGATCTTTCCATGAGATTGACGGATCAAAGTTAGACCCCAACCAGCCGATATAGTCCTCAAGCCCGGTCGGTTTACCTAAGTACTTCGAGATATTGCCCAAGTCATGCGGACGACCACACATCCCGACATTCCATGCCCAATGCGGATGCAACATCGATTGCATATATCGACGCATGGCTGCATTCGGCCCACTCATGCCTGAATGTGCATCACGATAGCGTGCACCCGGTACCGGCATATCTACGGTAAACACCAGTGTTGAACAACCTGCTGCCTTGGCACGTTCCAGGGCATTGCGCATAAAGCCACGATCACGCAACACATACAGCTGGAACCACATAGGGCGATTGATTGCAGGTGCCACTTCTTCGATCGGACAAACCGACACGGTCGACAAGGTAAATGGAATACCTTTTTTATCCGCTGCCACCGCCGCTTGCACTTCACCACGACGTGCATACATACCGGTTAAACCGACAGGTGCCAAAGCCACTGGCATGGACAAGGTTTCATTAAACAGTCTGGTTTCCAGACTCAATGCTGACATGTCATTCAGCACCCGTTGACGTAAGGCAATTTCAGACAGGTCCTGTACATTGCGTTTTAAGGTGTATTCCGAGTAGGCCCCCCCATCAATATAGTGAAATAAAAATGGCGGTAAACGACGTTGTGCCGCAGCACGATAATCATTGCCAGAAGAAATAATCATTTTGAGTCAACTCTACTTAAACGTGTTGCACGTTTCTGGCGAGCTTCATCTTCATCCAGAGCACGTACATGATTAATCACAAATTCAATATGACCACACACCGCCTGGCGTGCAGCTTCGGGATCTTTACGATCAATCGCATCCATCACCTGAAAATGCTGCTCACTGAGCAAGTCGCCATTGACAGGATCGTTATAAACTTTCTTGCGTCCCAGTAAGACGTTGTATTGCAACAGGTCAAACAAGCCACGCATCATCTGGATCAGCACAATATTGTGTGAGGCCTCAGCAATCGCTAAGTGGAATTCAGCATCCGCCACTGCCGCCTGAGCCGAATCCCCAGCATTCTGATGGCGGCTAATCTCATCAAAATAATGATGGATTTTGGCGCGATCTTCAGCGGTTGAGCGTAATGCCGCATACCATGCGGTGCCGCCTTCCAGTAACAAACGCGCTTCTTGCACATCAAAACGGTACAACGGATCTTCTTCAATCAGGTTACTGATCGGATTCACAATCAACTGTTGTGACCATTGCTCTGGTAACTGTTGAATGTAAGTCCCGTCACCACGGCGGCTACTGAGCACGCCCTGACTATTCAATTGCTGGATCGCTTCACGTAAGGACGGACGAGAGACCCCTAAACTGGTCGCAAGCTGACGCTCGGCGGGCAAACGATCACCTTGTTTCATCTGGCGTTGCTCAATGAGTGCCTGTAATTTCATGACCACTTGATCGGAGATTCTCATCACATTTCCTTGAGTAGAGTTATGGAATCATCCACGGCAGCAGATAAGCCTGAACCGTGACGATGATGCCAACAAAGACTGTAAATATGATGCTATGTTTTACCGTGAAACGGAACAGGTCTGATTCTTTCCCCACCAGGCCCACCGCGGCACAGGCAATCGCAATCGATTGTGGTGAAATCATCTTGCCCGTTACCCCACCACTGGTATTGGCCGCCACCAGCAATACTTCCGGAATCCCGATTTGCTGAGCGGTAGTCGCTTGTAAAGCCGAAAACAAGGCATTGGATGAGGTATCCGAACCCGTCAGGAAGACACCGAGCCAGCCCAAGAAGGGTGAAAAGAAGGTAAAGGCATGACCGGTATGCGATAACGCCAAAGCCAGCGTCGCAGACAGACCTGAGTAATTGGCAATAAAGGCAAAGGCCAACACCATACCAATCGAATAAATCGGGGTTTTTAATTCATTCAAGGTTTCAGCAAAGGTACTGACCGCTTCACGGGTTTTCATTTTCAGGAAAATGATGGTGATGAGGGCGGCAATGAAAATCGCGGTACCTGTGGCAGAGAACCAGTCAAATTTATAGATCGCTTCATAGGCCGTGGTTTCAGGCACAATCGGTGCCATTTTTTCTACCAGCTTATGCAGATACGGCACTTCGATTTTAACCATCCAGTCCGCCAAGGCTCCATCTTTAGCAAATAAGGCTTTAAACGGTTGCACACTCCAGATCGTCACCATCACGGTTAAAATCATAAACGGCGACCATGCTTTGGCAATCTGCGCAATGCTATAGCGTTGTGGCGTATGCGCTGCTGAGCTTGTATTTTGTGGCTCTACACCCTCAAAACGGAAAATATGCTTTGGTTTCCAGACGCGGAACAGTAAGGTCAGGCTGACCAGTGAAGCAATCGATGCCGTAATATCCGGTAGCTCGGGCCCCAGAAAATTAGAGGTTAGATATTGCGCGATTGCAAAAGCACTACCACCGACCAGTACCGCAGGCCAGGTCTCTTTTACCCCGCGCCAGCCATCCATAATCGCCATGATCCAGAACAGCACAATAAGGGTTAAGAAGGGTAACTGGCGACCAACCATCTGGCTGATTTCCATAGTCTCGACACCCGAGACCTGCCCCGCCACAATAATCGGAATGCCCATTGCGCCAAAAGCAACTGGGGCAGTATTGACGATCAGGCAGAGTCCCGCAGCATAAAGCGGCTTAAAACCCAATCCCACCAACAGGGCTGCGGTAATCGCAACAGGCGCACCAAACCCTGCCGCACCCTCAAGGAATGTCCCAAAGGCAAAACCGACCAACAGCATTTGTAAGCGCTGGTCTTCGGTAATCGATAAAATACTGGAACGGATGACATCAAACTGCCCGGTTTTGACGGAAATTTTATACAGGAACACCGCACCGATAATAATCCATGAAATCGGCCATAAGCCGTAAAAAAAGCCATAAATCACCGAAGCAAATGCCATTTCAGCGGGCATCTGATAAAAAAATAACGCAATCAGCAGGGCAATGATGACGGTACAGGTCCCTGCCACACTGCCTTTTAAACGAAATACCGCCAAAGCCAAAAAGAAGAAAATAATTGGGATCAGCGCCACCGCACTGGATAGCCAGATATTATTGAAAGGATCATAAATTTGTTGCCACACATTTAGCATTCTCATCTCCTTGAAATGCTGGGCGTCATTTTGTTTTCACTTCGATCTTGAACGAATCTTTCTATATTGGTATGACCAATATTCACCAAACCAGCAAATATTATCCATTTGCAATCTGTATGCATCTTAATTACATGAATTATCAGGATCAAGCCTATCAGAACCACAGTAATTGGTATTACCAATAATAATTAAATTAAATCAACCCGTTTAGCTTGGCCGTTTTATTCGCTATTCGACTAAAGTCTGATAAATGATTTACCTTTACGATCTTTATTCAGCTTCATACTCAACTTAAACCTACTGATAAAGAACTATAAATATGACTTGCTGGCGATATCTGTATAATGTGGTCACAACTCAAATCACATCACCATGAATTGAACAATATGACTCAACTGACTTGCTTTAAAGCCTACGATATTCGCGGCAAACTCGGTACTGAACTGAATGAAGAGATTGCCTATAACATTGGTCGTGCCTATGGACAGATCTATCAGCCTAAAACCGTCGTGATTGGCTGTGATATCCGTTTAAGCAGTGAGAGTCTAAAACAAGCCACCATTCGAGGCTTGAATGATGCAGGCGTCAAAGTGCTTGATCTGGGCATGACCGGTACGGAAGAAGTGTATTTCGCAGCGTTCCATCTCGATGTACAAGGCGGGATTGAAGTCACTGCCAGCCATAACCCGATGGATTACAACGGCATGAAACTGGTGCGTGAAAATGCACGCCCGATCAGTGCGGAAACAGGCTTAAAAGAAATTCAGGTACTAGCGGAATCAGGGCAATTCACTGAAGTTGCGAATAAAGGTACTACGCAAAACTATAATATTTTGCCTGAATTCGTTGAACATCTACTCACTTATATTGACCCGAAAAAAATCAAAGCACTTAAACTGGTAGTGAATGCCGGCAATGGCGCAGCAGGTCATGTGATTGATGCGATTGAACAAAAATTCCAGCAACTCAACATCCCTGTGGAATTTATTAAAATCCACCATGAAGCGGATGGCAATTTCCCAAATGGTATTCCGAATCCGATCCTGATTGAAAACCGTGACAGTACCCGTGATGCTGTACTGCAGCATCAGGCCGATATGGGCATTGCCTGGGATGGTGACTTTGACCGTTGCTTCCTGTTTGATGAAAAAGGGCAGTTTATTGAAGGCTATTACATTGTCGGTTTATTGGCACAAGCCTTCCTGATCAAACAAGCTGGCGAGAAAATTGTGCATGACCCACGTCTGGTCTGGAATACCTTTGATATCGTCGATCAATACCAAGGCGTCGCGGTGCAGTCGAAATCAGGCCATGCCTTCATTAAAGATGTGATGCGTGAACACAATGCGGTATACGGTGGCGAAATGAGCGCACACCATTATTTCCGTGATTTTGCGTATTGTGATAGCGGGATGATTCCGTGGTTACTCACCATTGCGCTGCTGTCAGAAACAGGTCAATCACTATCAACGCTGGTTGAAAACATGATTGCCAAATTCCCGTGCAGTGGCGAGATCAACTTTAAAGTGGCTGACACACAAGCCACAGTACAAAAAATCTTTGATCATTATGCCGATCAAAATCCGCAAGTGGACCGTACCGATGGAGTCAGCCTAGATTTCGGTGCATGGCGTTTAAATGTTCGTGCATCGAATACCGAGCCATTATTGCGCTTAAATATTGAAAGCCGTGCTGATCAAAATCCGCAACCGATGCAGCACTATGTCGATGAGTTGACTGCGTTGATTCAGGGATAAAAAATAAAACCGAGTTAAAAAATTAACTCGGTTTTTGAATAAAATAAATATATATAGCCAATCCAGCATCTTAGTCTAAGGTCGGAAATAGATATATTTGCTTGCTATCTTATTATCTTTGTCTACCTTAACTGCTGCATAATTTTTAGTAGCTTTCCTAATATCCTCAGCATCGCCCCAGGCATATGTTTTCGAGTCAGAGAAGCCAGAAGCAGACTCGTAAGTACCATGAAAAGCTTCAGACAACACACCATTACACTCAAAAACGTTCTGTCTATTGAATACTTCACCTACTTTTATTTTATCAAAATCTTCTTGTGTTGGATTACAACTAGAAAATGAAGACATATTATTACGATAATATTTGCTGAATAAACCACCAAGCTCCAATTTATAGTTTGTCCCGATACCATCCGCATCTATATCTGTCCACATATAGTATTCACGACCACTATAAGGCCCTATATCATCAAAAGAACGAACCTCTGTAAGTATTCCTTGACACCCCATGATATGGTTAACCGCTTCCTTGCTTAAACCATCTGTAAGTTTATCCCACACATCTTCAAATCTAAATGTACAAGTTTTTTTTGTTCCCCACTGTGGTGTAAATGCTTTATTCAGAATCTTAACTCCTTCATCATCATATCGCTCCCATATAGAGACATAATCTGTACTTCCATCTGTTTTACCCCAACTGTACCGATTTAAGCCACCATCACAACCTAATTTTTCCAATGCAGTTTTATAATCATCGCGTCCCCAACCAGCATTCACACTCTCCCATCCTGAATATGTAGGAATACAGTGCGTATCTTCTTTTATTTCTGAAAACACACCATTATAAAAAATTAATGATAAAAATTTTGTACCTGCTGAGTCTTGCCAGTTATAGGTATCAACAGAATATTTGTTACCAACGCCATTATAAGAGACATAACTACCTTCCCATTGGCCTATACAACCAATGGCTTTTTCTACCTCATTTAAAGCTTGTCCATGTTTGATACTATCAATTACATCTTTTGAAGGAAAACAACTTGATTTTTTACTGTCTAAAGGAAAATAATTTTTACTTTCCAGTTGCTCTTTGTCATCATAATTTATGGTTATTAAAGGTGTTTTCGTATGATTATTCCAATTATAACGGACACTCGACTTAATACCTGAATATTCTTGATAGACCTCTTCCGAGCTTTTAGTTCCTTTACAGTTTAATTTAGTTTCTGTTACAGCAACGCTATCACCCTTTTCAAGTTGTAGCCATTGTTCATAGCTTGGTATGCATTTTGAAGAGATATTATCTTCAGTATTTTTGTTCTTTTCATCACCACATGAACTTAGAAAAAACAGAACAGTGAGAGGTAATAAAGAGAGTATTTTACTATTCATCTTAACCATCCTTGGCTTATTTTTATTCTATGGTACGCCTATTTTTAAGGTTAAAGAGCAAGATAAATGTAAGCAATCATGGCAAAACATTTTAAATATGACGAAACAAGATAATGTTTAGTTAAAACCATTTGGATTTTGCTTTTGCCAGTTCCAGCTATCTGCCAACATATCTTCCAGCGTATATTGCGGCTGCCAACCGAGCTCAGCTTGCGCTCGCGAAGCATCTGCATAAAATGCTGGCAAATCCCCGGCTCTGCGCTCCGCAAATTCGGTTGGAATCTGAATCCCGTTCACTTTTTCAAAGGTTTCTTTAATTTGTAGAACCGAAATTGGTGTGCCTGTTCCAATATTCCAGGCCCGACAACCGTGACTGTTTAACCGGTTGGTGACCGCGAGCACATGGGCTTTAGCTAAATCCACTACATGGATAAAGTCCCGCTCACAGGTCCCGTCTTTGGTTGGATAATCATGACCAAAAATAGATAGTTTTTCACGACGTCCCACAGCGACTTGAGTCACATAAGGCATCAGGTTGTTCGGGATGCCTTGTGGGTCTTCCCCAATCTGGCCACTCTTATGGGCACCCACCGGATTAAAATAACGCAGTAAGGCAATCGACCATTTTGTATCTGCTAGCGCCATTTTTTCCAGCATCTGCTCAATAATCAGTTTGGTATAACCATAATTGTTATTCGGCAAACTCAGCGGCATATCTTCCTGATAGGGCGAAGGATTTAACTCACCATATACCGTTGCAGAGGAACTAAAGACCAAACGCAATACGCCCGCTTTTTGCATCGATTTAAACAGTTGTATACTTCCCGCAATATTATGATCAAAATATGCCAAAGGAATTTGCTGGCTCTCTCCCACTGCTTTTAAGCCCGCAAAATGAATTACGGCATCAATCTGATGATTTTGAAAGACAGGGTCCAGTTCATGGACATGGCGAATATCACCCTGTATAAATACCAGGTTTTTATGGGCCAGTTTTTCGACACGGCGTAAAGCCTCTTCCGAGCTATTGGATAGATTATCGAATACCACTACCTCATGGCCTGCATCCAATAATTCTACACAGGTATGCGAACCGATATAGCCCGCACCCCCGGTGACTAAAATTTTAGCCATCTGTTTTTCCTAGCAATATTTTAAGCAGGCCTTGCGTTGATGCATCAAAGTTAGAGAGGTCTTCCTGCTCACGGTTAAGAATCGGCAACAGCTGATTGGCAATTTCCTTGCCTTTTTCAACGCCCCATTGATCAAAGGGATTGATATTCCACAATACCGACTGCACAAACACTTTATGTTCGTACATCGCAATCAACATCCCCAAGCTATATGGATTCAACTCTTTGAGTAAAATGGTTGAACTCGGCTGATTGCCTTCATATTGCTTATAGGCAGGTAGTCCTTGCAGCTCATCTGCCGCCAAGGCCTGATTGCCAAAGGCCAGCAGGCGTGACTGGGCCAGACAGTTGGATAAGGCCAGATGATGTTGCTCGACCAAGGCTTCGGCACTTTCTGCATAGGTAAACTGATTGGCGTTATAACGTTTGACTGGAGCAATAAAGTCACAACTGACCGAATGCGTGCCTTGATGCAACAACTGATAGAACGCATGTTGTGCATTCGGCCCCACTTCACCCCACACAATTGGACATGTCACTGAACTGACCTTTTCGCCATTGCGCTGGATGGATTTCCCGTTCGACTCCATTTCCAGCTGTTGCAAATAAGCGGCAAAATACTTGAGCCGCCCGTCATAAGGCAGCACGGCGTGGGTCTGGATATCGAGAAAATTATTATTCCATGCCCCTAACAGCCCCATTAATACTGGAATATTCTGTTCAAACGGCGCCGTCTGGAAATGTTGGTCAATGGCGTATGCCCCGGCCAAGAATTGCTTAAAGCCTTCCACGCCAATGGTCAGTGCAATTGGCAGACCAATACACGACCATAATGAATAACGGCCACCGACCCAATCCCAAAGCAAAAGTTGCTTATCTGGTGCAATACCCCATTCGGTCATTTTATCCGGTTTGGTCGACACCCCCACAAAATGATTCTTGAGGATTTTTTCATTATTGCCTAAGGCTTTCTCTAGCCATTGACGAACAGTCTGAGCATTAGAAAGTGTATCAATTGTCCCGAACGACTTGGAAGAAATAATAAATAAGGTGGTTTCAGGGCGCAGCTGATGCAACAACCCAGAGAGCTGGCTGCCATCCATGGTTGAAACAAAATGAATATCTAAGGGCTTTGCGGTTTTGACCTTAAAATCTGAAAGTGCATGCGTGACCATGAGTGGACCAAGATCTGATCCACCGACCCCAATATTCACCACATCCTGAATCACTTCACCCGTTGCACCACGACATTGGCCGGCATGAATTTTTTCAACCAGTGCATACATTTGCTCAAGTTGCGCTTGGACCGCCTGATTCACGACTGGCAGCGTTGGACTAGATTTAGGCAGACGTAAGGCCCAGTGCATCGCAGCGCGTTGTTCCGTGTAGTTAATCTGCTCACATGAAAATAGACGTTTAATCCATCCATCCAGATCCTGCGCATGCGCCAAATCTACCAGCTGGCTTAAAACCTGCTGATCAATCCGATGTTTACTAAAATCAAAAACAATCTGGTCATACTCAGCGGAAAAACGTTTAAAACGTGCCTCATCTGCTGCAAACAGGGTATTAAGATGCAGGTCTTTAAATTGTTTTTGTAAAACCGCTAACTGTTCTACCACCGAAGTCTGTTCCCTGACCGGAAAAGGATGTATCTGTTTTGTCATCTTTAACGCCCCACTCCCATATAGGCAAAACCTTGTGCTTTTACATAGTGCGGGTCATAAATATTGCGACCGTCTAAAATTAAGGGATGTTGCATCAATTGGTTTAACTGTTTGAAATCCGGACTCCAGTATTGTTTCCAGGCCGTTAAAACACATAACCCATGTACATTGTGTACAGCTTCATATTGATCATGATGCAATATCAGGTCACTGCGCTGTCCGTACATCATCTCGATTTCATCCAGTGCCTGCGGATCATGCAGATGAACGGTGACACCCTGCGCCCACAAGGCGGCAAGCATCTGATGGATTGGAGAGTGTTGAATGCTGGAGGTATTCTCCTTAAAAGAAGCCCCCCAGATGGCAACGGATTTTGCTTGTAAAGCGCCGTGATAGTAATTCCACAACTTACGGAACAGGATCTCTTTTTGTTGCTCATTAATATCCCAGACCTGGGCAAGCAACTGGCTTTTCACCCCGGTATTGGCAACGGTATTGGCAAGGGTCAAAATATCATGCGAAAAGTTTCCCCCGCCAAAACCGGCACCCGGTGCCAGATACGCCGAGCCGATACGACTGTCTGCAGACATGCCCTGCCGCACCGAGGCAATATCAATCCCGAGTTTTTCAGCCACCACGGCCAGATCATTAATATAACTAATACGGGTCGCCAACATGCCGGAAATACTCAGTTTGGTAAACTCGGCATCCAGTATAGGCATAAATAGATATTGCTGTTCTAAGGGAAAAAAGGGTCTAAGCAACTCTTTGACCTTGACCTGCACTTCGCTGCGTGTGCAGCCCACAATCAACTGCTTGGCCTGAGTCAAGCTCTGTAAGGCATTACCTTCCTGCATGGTATCCGGCAAATAGACCCAGTCATCATCCGACAAGATCTGCTGGAACTTCTCGGTTCCGCGTAAACCAAAGGTTGAGGCATTGATCATCAGTTTTGGATGAATGATCGGACGTTGTTTCAGCGAGTGTAACAGCTGAAAAACCTGCTGCTCCTGCGTCTGGTTAAAACTGAACAGATAGGCATCGATATCTAGCGGAATACTGGCTAAATCGCTATAACGCATAAAACCCGTGGTCAGCTGTTTTTCGAGTAAATGACTGACATTTTCATCATGAAAGGAATATTGCTGATCATCCGCTTTGGTATCGAGCTGTGAGCACCAATACACCAGATGCCCCGTTTCAGACAATAATGCAGACATCACGCCTGCATATAAGGTATTGCCAAAGATTGCAACTTTCATAACATGCTTGCCCTCAATGATTACAGGGCCAATTCCTTAATCAGGCCCTTAAACTCTGCGCCCAGTTTTGGATGCTCAATCCCATAATGTAACACAGCTTTTAGATAACCCAGCTTGCTACCACAGTCGAAGGTCTGCCCTTTCATGCGATATGCCTCAACGGTTTGTGTCTGCTGTAAAGTCGCAATCGCATCTGTTAGCTGAATTTCATTGCCAGCACCGCGTGGGGTATTTTCCAGCAGTTCCATGATTTGGGCAGGCAGAATATAACGACCAACAACCGATAAATTCGAAGGCGCTGTCCCGACTGCCGGTTTTTCTACAATCCCCTGCATCACGATACTCTCACCTTCATTCGGTGAAACCGCAACATCCACAATCCCATACTGATCAACCAGATGATCAGGCACGGCCTC
Organism: Acinetobacter sp. 1000160; assembly: GCF_000588715.1. Taxonomy (NCBI): domain Bacteria; kingdom Pseudomonadati; phylum Pseudomonadota; class Gammaproteobacteria; order Moraxellales; family Moraxellaceae; genus Acinetobacter; species Acinetobacter sp. 1000160. Next base: position 110,890 of record NZ_JFWP02000008.1, read on the forward strand.
CACCATGATTTGTGCAGCTTGAGATGCTTCAAAGCGCTGAATCATCAAGGACAGATCATTTTCAGCGCTCTGGTTTTTGACTAGCACATCCGGTAATAACACCGCAAAGGCTTCATCGCCGACAATATCTTTTGCACAAAGTACCGCATGACCAAGGCCCAAAGGCTGTGGCTGACGCACACTCACCACGCTGACATGTTTTGGCAGAATGTCGGTGATTTCTTTGAGCAAATCAAATTTCTTTTTTTGCTCTAAAGTCGTTTCCAGCTCAAAATTACGATCAAAATAGTTTTCAATTGAGGCTTTTGAGGAATGGGTGACTAGAATAATTTGTTCAATTCCTGCTTCAACTGCTTCACGTACCACATATTCAATTGCAGGACGATCAACAACGGTCACCATTTCCTTCGGAATCGATTTACTTGCAGGTAGAAAACGTGTACCCAGACCTGCAACAGGTAAAATTGCTTTTTTGATCATTACTATCTCAGATTAATTTACTCTAACTTCGCCACTACGCTTATAGCCATCTACATAATGTTCAAGCTGGGTTAAGGCCCAGTCAACATCATGATCGATTGCTGTCATCTGGCTGATTTTACCAAAGACTTCCTGAATTTCGTCCAATGCAAAATGCTTCTCAAACGAACGCAGGATACGGGTATGTTCAGTATATTCAGTATTGTCCTGATCAATCAGCAGTTCTTCATACAGTTTCTCGCCTGGACGTAAGCCGCTATAGGCAATTTCGATATCACCATCCAGTGAACCACTTTCTCTCACTTTTAAACCGCTGAGCTTGATCATTTGGCGCGCCAGATCCTGAATTCTGACCGGTTCACCCATATCCAGCAGGAATACATCCCCGCCAGAACCCAAGGCACCTGCCTGAATCACCAGTTGCGAAGCTTCTGGAATGGTCATGAAATAACGGGTCACTTCAGGATGAGTCACGGTAATCGGGCCACCTTTGGCGATCTGTTGCTTAAACAGTGGAACAACCGAACCGGAAGAGCCCAATACATTACCAAAACGAACAATGCTGATTTGGGTAGCAGGTTTGCTTTCAGCCACGGCCTGACAATACAGCTCAGCCATACGCTTTGATGCCCCCATCACATTGGTCGGACGTACCGCTTTATCGGTTGAGATCAACACAAAGGTTTCTACGCCTTTTTTCACGGCAGCATTCAGGCTGTTTGCGGTACCAATGCTGTTGTTCTTCAATCCCGCAATCGGGTTACATTCAACCAAAGGAACATGCTTATAGGCCGCAGCATGATAAACCGTCTGGATCTGGTATTGTTCAATAATCCGTTCAAGTTTTTGCTGGTCCTGTACCGTTCCCAAAATTGGAACAATTTCACAGGTGGCTGTTTGTCTTAACTCTTTATCAATGTCATATAACGCAAATTCTGTTAGCTCATATAGCACTAACATTTTAGGTTTATTTTTAATAATTTGACGGCATAGCTCAGAACCGATTGAACCACCCGCGCCTGTCACCATAACCACTTTATTCTGGATATTTTTGGCAATCAGATGTGAAATCGGTGGCACTGGATCACGTCCCAATAAGTCGATAATATCCACTTCCTGGATATCCGAAACCTGGATTTCGCCATCGACCAGACGGGTCAACCCAGGAAGTTCAGTAATTTTTAAACGTGCGCTTTCAAACTGCTGGATAATTTCTGTTTTGCGCACCCGCCCCACTGAAGGCAGCGCCAGTAAAATTTCATCGATACGGTCTTTCTTAAAACGCTGTAAGGCTTTTTCAACCGAATAGACCTTTAAACCACCAACCGTCTGGCCTTGTAAAGAAGTATAATCATCAATAAAGAATACCGGTAAATGGTCATCTGAACGATGCAATGCGGCAGCAATTTGCTGACCTGCATCACCGGCGCCATAAATCGCAATGCGTTTACGTCCAATTTCGGAATAGTAAGATGCCTTAATCATAAAGCGAATCACTGCACGGCTGAGCCATACCCAGGCAAACATCATGAAACCATACATAAATGGAATCGACATCGGGATATAGGCTGGCGTAATCACATTCAGGATGTACAAGGTAGCCATGGTCAAGGCAACCGCAATCGCCAGCTTAACGATAAAGACTTCGTTAAATGTCCGTACAATAAAATGATAAACGCCGGTGAGTGCCAAACTTAAGACCGTAATCAGGCTAACCAGAATCATCCCATGATCAATACCGGGAATAACGTCGGCACCTAAGTCAAATAAACGGATGACATAGCACAACCATAAAATCACGGGAAAAGCTAATGCATCCAGAAAAATCAGGAAAAATTGTTTATATAATCTTGGCGCTGAGGCGAATTGATGAATAATCTTTTTCACAATGATCTTCTAATGATCCATTTTACAGTTTGATCTTTATACGCATTTCTTATAGAACTAGAAATGACTTTTACATATTGATTACACAATCATAAGCAGCAAGAGCCTGACCTTGGATCACCCTCTTGCTACCTTCTTTCATATTATGCAGATTACATGATCTGCTTCACATTTTTGATCACATCAATCGTTTGATCAATACTTTCTTGACTTAAAGTCGGATGCACCAAGAACATCAAACTGGTCTCACCGAGTTGTTGTGCATTCTTCAAACGCTGTTGCGGACGCCATGGTGTGCCGTCAAAAGCATGTTCCAGATAGACTTCCGAACATGAACCACTAAAACACGGTACATTTTGCGCATTAATTTCCTGCATGATCCGGTCACGTGACCAGCCCTCAGGCAATGCAGCTAAATTGACTTGGACATAACATTTATAGTGAGCATGTACATAGTCAGCCGAAGGCAAGTGAACAGTAAAATAAGCAGAACCTTCAAATGCCTTTAAAATTTTCTCTGCATTTTCAGTGCGTTGTTGTGTCCACTCTGCCATACGCGTTAACTGGATACGACCAATCACCGCCTGCATCTCCATCATACGCCAGTTTGTACCAAATGAATCATGCAACCATCGGAAACCTGGCGGATGTTGCTTGTTATAAACGCTATCATAACTTTTGCCATGATCTTTATAAGACCACATTTTCTTCCATAGCGTTTCATCATTGGTAGTCACCATACCGCCTTCACCACCAGTGGTCATGATCTTGTCCTGACAGAATGACCAGGCCGCAATATGCCCAATCGAACCGGCCGGTTTGCCTTTGTATTTGGCACCATGCGCTTGGGCACAGTCTTCAATGACATACAGGCCCTTTTCTTCAGCAAGCTGCATGATCGGGTCCATATCACACATCCAGCCCGCCAGATGCACACAAATAATCGCTTTGGTATTTGGAGTCAGTACCGCTTCAATGGTACGGCGTGAAATATTCTGTGAATCCAGTTCTACATCGGCAAATACAGGATTGGCGCCAGCCGTGACAATTGAGCTGGCTGAAGCCAGGAAGGTACGTGAAGTGACAATCACATCATCACCCGATCCAATGCCCAAGGCTTTTAAAGCGACATCCAGCGCAACGGTACCATTGGTTAAAGCCACTGCATATTGAGTACCGGCAAATGTTGCAAACTCTTTTTCAAATTCCCGGCATTCTTGCCCTGTCCAGTAATTTACTTTATTGGAAAGTAATACATTTTTAACTGCGTCCGCTTCTTCTTGCGTAAAACTTGGCCATGGCTCGAATGCTGTGTTCAACATTGTAATTTCCTGATCTATAAAATAATACGGCTTACTTCTTTTCTAAAATTCTTGCAGGGTTACCAATTACGGTTACACCTGGCGGCACGCTTTTGGTGACTACCGCACCCATACCCACGATCGCACCTTTACCAATCACTAACGGCTTATCGGGCGTGCCCTGTTTAATCACAGCTCCTGTCCCAATATAGGCATGGTCTTCAATATGAATATTGCCATTACATTTCACACCTGGTGCAAAAGTAACGTAGTCGCCGATCACACAGTCATGCTCAACATAACTGTATAAATTAGCATGAAAGCATTTGCCGATTTTTATGTTTGATGTAATTGAAACAAAAGGGCTTAATGCAGCACCTTCACCTATCTCAATATTGTCCATCATAATTATATTATCCGCTTGCACAGTCCATAAGTGAATGGCATCCATTAAAAGCTGATTGGCGATTTTTTCACGAATCTGACTATTCGCAATTGCGATCAATACATATTTATTGTCAGCATTTAAATTTTTAAAAGCCTGATAATTGATTGCTTTATGACCATTAATGGTTTTTTCTTCTTGTAAGCTATCATCAATAAAATAAATTTCGGCTGTACTATTCAAGCGCTGTAACTGTTGTCGTGCCACAGGCATCAAACTGCGACCACAGCCTGACGCCCCATAAATCGCATAGATCGATTGGCTCATTCCTTCTCTTCCGATGAAGTGCCCGTAAATTTTGTCATTGTTGCTTCACCAGCTTCATTGATATCATCTTTGGCAATGACTTTCTTCACCGTCTGCAGCATGATCTTAAAGTCTAACCACAGCGAACGGTTTTCTACATACCAGGTGTCCAGTTTAAACTTCTGTTCCCAGCTAATCGCATTCCGGCCATTGACCTGAGCATGTCCAGTCATACCTGGACGGACCTCATGGCGTTTGGACTGCTCTTTATTGTACAGCGGCAGGTATTCCATCAGTAATGGTCGCGGGCCTACAATACTCATATCACCTTTGATCACATTCCAGAGTTCAGGCATTTCATCCAGACTGCTTGAACGTAACATCTTGCCAAAAGGGGTTAAACGCTCACTATCCGGTAATGAATTACCCTGCTCATCAATTGCGTCTTTCATGGTTCGAAACTTGATCATTTCAAAGGGTTTACCATGCAGACCTGGACGGACTTGGCGGAATAACACAGGCGAACCAAGATTCTTTTTTACTTTATAAGCAACATACACATATAAAGGTGAAAGCAGAACTAATGCAGTTGAAGCGATAATGATATCCAGCAATCGTTTCATGAGTTATCCATTATTTAAAGACAATATTTTCGAGTTTTTCTGCAATCATGGCATATTCAAGATGCTGTAATACAAACTGTTTACCATTTGAACCTAACTGTTGGCGCTGTTCAGCAGTTAAATTATATAATTGTTGTACAGCTCCTACGATTGCTTCAGGATCTTCAGCCTCAATGGTGATACCAGCTTGAGCTTGCTGAACAATATCTCCTTTACCAGAAAAAGCATGAATAATAGGTTTACCTGCATATAGATATTCAGGTAGTTTATTCGGTGCTATTCCAAAACGATAAAGTGAATTTTTCTGCCAGCCAATATAACAAATGTCGAACTGCTCAAGCATGGATTGAATTTGTTTCTTTGGAATTGCATCAATAAATGTAATATTTCGTAGATCCAAAGATTGAACTTTTCTTATTAAACTTTCTTTTTCCTTTCCTGAACCAACAAGAACAAAATGTAACTGCGGATTACTGGAAAGAATCTTTGCTGCTTCAATAAGGTCATCTATAGCATTAGCAACCCCAATAGTTCCTGTATATCCAATGATAAATTTATTTTGAGGTAACTGACTGAGTGTCTCCGCATTTAAAGGCTGCTTTTGAGAGACCTCTTCTAAAGATACACCATTTGGTATCCAGTGAAACTTACTACTATCCAGACCTCGGGTTTGCATATGTTCAACGGCATTATATAAATTTGAAAATACGTAATCAGCTTTTTTATAAGCTCGATCCTCAACCCATTGCATGAACTTTATAAATGGATGTTTTGATGAATGTCCACCTAATTCCATTAAAGTTAAAGGCCAAATATCTCTTACTTCAAAAATAAAAGGAACCCTAAATTTGTTTGCGAGATACTTAGCACCAAGATAACCAATAAGAGAAGGAGATGAATATAAAATTACATCTGGCTTAGCTGGAACTACGTTTGACATATTACGTAAAAGCCAAGAGAACTTAAACCAGTTTAGTACACGCTGTTTGCTATGCGCTTCCTGATATTCAGGTAAATTGACCCATACAAATGAGAAGTTAGGAATAATTTCCTCAATAAGATATTGCTCGTCAAACTGCTTTGGATTACGAAGAAGATGACTATATCGACCAGCAATCACATAAACTTGATGGCCTTTCTTTGCTAGCTCTTGGGCCAGATAATAATGTCTACCACCCATTGCTGTTTCTGGCGTTGAGCTATATTGATTAATAAACCAGAATGTCTTTTTATTTTCGATCATCTCAAATATCCAAAATACTTGAATAAAAGTTAAAAAGTTTTTTTTCTTCAATGCTCCAATTATATTTCTCTAAAACTGCTGTACGCCCTTGTTGCCCCATCAATCTAGCCTCATCAGGAGAGTTAACAAAATAATCTATAGCTTGAGCAATTGCAGCAGGTTTTAAGGGATCAACACAGATCCCACATCTTGCGTTATCTATAATAGAACGCCATAACGGAAAATCTGATGCAATTACAGGTATCCCTGCACACATATATTCGAACATTTTTACGGGTAATGAATCTAAATAGCTACGTGTTGGATGTAAAACGACTAATCCCGCTACCGATGAAGCTAAGGTTTTTCTTATTTCATCTCGCCCTACATAGCCTAAAAAATTAACCTTCTTCCAACCTTCCATTTCAATTACATATTGTTCTAACTTTTTATCTGCAAAATCTCCTGCAAGAAACAAATTCGTATTGCTATCTGCTAAATTAATTGCATGAACCATTTCTACAATTCCACGCACATCAGCCAAACCACCAATATAGCAAACTTGATTTCCTTTTAATGTATCCATAGAAATAGAACTGAACTCCTCTAATTTTGGATAATTATTAATATCAAGTGTATTTTTATTAATATTAAGAAATTTATCTCGGATAAAAGGAGTTGCTGTCACAATTCCATCCAATTTTGCACATGCATATTTTTCATAAGTTTTAACAAGAAAAGCGATAACTTTTTTAGAAAAAACATTCAAATAATGTTTCGACATAATTTGATTAGGAAGATCCTCATGTGCATCAAATAAAACTTTTTTTCCATGTTTTTTTAATTTTAATCCTATCGGTATAAGTTCAGGATCATGTAAATGATATATCTGTGCATCTAAGTCAAGTGCTTGTTTGAGTACGGCGTTAGGTGCATTAAGAATGCGGTTTTTCCGTCCATTAAACTTACCCACATCTAAGATATTAACTTTATTTTTAATCTCACTCCCCTTGCCATCAGCCACGATTAGATAAGTATCGTAGATTTGAGCTAAAGAACAACATTGTTTAACGAAAATACGAGTGTCAAACCTTGGATGAGCGGATGTTAAATGAGCAACTCTCATAAAAAATTCTCCATAAAATTATAATAAAACTCATTTGATAAACAATGCTATTTTTTTGAATTAAAATGCAATTTTCCAGAGATACTCATAATAATTAAACTGGAAAAAATTATACCATGAGTAAAAAAAGTTGTTGGTAAATCGGAAGATAAAAACAAGGTTAAATAAGGCATCAAAATAACAGAATTAAATAATACAGGTGAAACATTCTTTCCAAACAATGAAACAAACCAATTACAGAAAAGCATAATACCAATATAGATAGAAATTCCTAAATAACCGGCATGTGCATATCCCGAACCCACAAAACCCGTATTTGCGCCCATGCCATATCTACCTAAATAAGCACCTACTTCATGTGTTAATGTATCAAAATATGGATAATTTATAAAAGGTGACAAAATACTATTTGACCAATAAACTCTTGGATACTCATAAAACATATCAAAATATATAGAATTCAAAAATGGTGGTGTGAACATAGCTCTTCTTAGGAAAATCGAAGGAATCATAATATTGTCATATATTATATAATAAGCATAAACTAAAGAAACAAATGACAACATAGCTATAGTAAAACCAATATACATTCTGTTATAAGTTATCGGCTTAATATTTGCTCTTGAACCACCAAAAATATAATAAAGACTTAGGCAAAAACCTATTGGTACAAGTACAGATTTATGGCCTGTTAATGTAAAAAGAAGTATTATAACTAAGATAGAAAGAGCTGTTTTCCAACTCCAAAATCCTTTTCTTATTAAGGCATAAGCTAAAAGAAATGGAGCCACAACCTTTACAGACCAACTAAACAAATAGCTGAGTACTCCTGTAAGCTGGTTATCTTCTCTAAATTCATATACATCATCAAAACTCAAGACAAACTTGCCCTGATTATTAAAATAAAGCCCCAAGATACATATAAACAAAAAAAACCAACAAAACATAATAAAATACATATTAATATTTATGTTATTAATAAATTTATCATTGCTTTTATTAGATCGTGAATGCCCTGACGGTAAAAACAAAACTAGGATACAGTAAGCCAAGACATTAAAAAAGAATGAGTTAGAATTTGCATCACCTATAGCGTAATAACTAGAAGCAGGAATTAAAGCAACTATATATATCACAAAATATGTATAAGCAAGAACACTACCTATTTTTTTTGACCAAAGATAATAGGATATAAAAATCATAAAAAAAGAAAATATATATCTTACATTATCAAATTCATATTTAAACCCATCATAATCAAATATAGCAACGACAAAATCTTCATAACCAAAATCTATAGCAAATCTAAAAATTAGAATTAAGAAAAAAATCGTCCAAAAAGAAAATTTATTCTTGATAATGCTACTGCTTTCATGAGAATTCATACTACATTACTCAAAGTCTCATCCACTAGAAATTTATGCTTTTTCCCTTGAGGAGGAGTTATACAATCCACATAATTAAAGACTAAATCAATATTACCAATTCTTTCTGAAATAGAACGACGAATATAATCTTCAAAAGACTGATTATAATCTGGAGATTTAATAATTCGAAAGGTCATCTGGTTTTCACCAGTTTTAGCTATTTGGTACTGTAATACAGGAACTTTTCCCATTAAGACAGTCAAAACGGGTACCCCAATTACTTTTCCAGCAATTACTAACGTATCAGTAACACGGCCATAATTCACAAAAATACGGGGTGTTTTTTTCCCACAAACGCACTCACTAAAATCGATTCTACCAATATCGCCGGAGTCATAACGAATAAAAGGCATTACTTTATCTATCAAATTAGTGATTATAATTCTTCCAACACCCTCTCCAAATTCTTTTGTAGTTTCATCCTCTACAATTTCTATATAAGCTCTCTCAGGATCAATATGCATACCTGAATGCTGATGACATTCGAAAGCAGTAGCTCCGCCATCATTTAATCCCCAACCGTCATATACTTCACATCCGAAAGCATTTTCAATATTTTCACGTACATTTTTTACCAAAACCTCAGATGTACTAAATATAGCGGATATCTTTAATTTAGAGGTCAATCCATTAGCTTGCATATATGTTGCTAAAGCATTCAATGCTGATGCATATCCACGTAAAAATTTTGGTTGGAAATCTATAATATCTTTTGAATATAGTTCTAATTGTTTATCATCCATTCCATAAGATGAATAATAGCGAACATTTGCCAGTTTCTCTACGATCCTTTTTCTAAGGGGTTTTTTTATCCCGACTAATGATCCTCCCGCAATAATAGCTAATCGATCACCAGCCCTATATCCAGCCAATCCCAAACCTCGATCTAACAATAAAGAAGAATATAAGGCATTTTCAGAAGACATAACATATTTTAAAGGTATACCTGTCGATCCACCTGTCGATCCATTAACACGCTTCAACTGACTTTCTTTTACAATAAAATCATCTTTATTTTTCGATATAATTTCCTTCGTAATTATTGGAAAAGACTGCAATTGGTCAATGGAATAGATTTCAGGAATAATTAACTCTCCTTTAGCCACTAATTTCTTATAATAAGGTACATTATTAATCGCGTACTTTATTGTTTTTAAAATAGCCTCTTCCTGATATAATTTAATTTCATTTTCACTCCAACAAGCCGAATTCTCAAGAAAATTACTAGTTGATAAATAACCTTTTCTGACAATAGCTTTAGAATAAATAAACAATTTATTTTTGTAACTCATATCAGTCCTTATCCTCGCACTGCTGCTCTCATTGTGAAAAATGCATTTATTCCACAAATTATTAAAGAAATAATAATTAGTCCAAGTAAAATTTTCATTTCTGCATTTAGTATCACTCCTAAAAGACAAGGAGCTGCACAGAAAATTCCAACTCGAAAAGCTTTAATAGTTACTATAGCCGTATCTCTTATACGAAGACCTATAAGAGCATACAGTCTTAATAGAAAGAAGAGCCAGCATAAAGCACTGCTCAATGAAAAAAGAACTATAGTGTATTTTAAATCATTTAAATATGCGCCATATAGAATTGCACACAAACGTACTATAAAAAGAGTAAATTGAAAGATTAAATATTCTGATTGTTTACCTATAACCTCATATGTAGTACTCAGGGGTGCAGTTACAAAAACTAAGTAAATCCATGGTAGCATCCATTGTGCAAAAAGACCGGCTGTAGCCCATCGCTCCCCAAATACCCATGCAAAAATATCAGGTATAACAAAAATTAATGTAATTATTACAGGCATTGCCATATTAGCAAGTTTATTATGTACAAAACTAATAGTTGTTCCTAAACTTCCCTCACGCCAAGTTTTGGCGGCATCTGATAAAAATACATTACCAACAGCACTAGCAAGCAATGTAATAGGCGCTGTAACTAATCCGAATGCTAGAGTATAGTAACCTGCAACTTGGGAAGAGAATAATGAAGCAAATGCAAGTGGAGGTAATTGAGCACCAGATGTATTAAGTAGTCCAGCCCAACTTGAATAAAGTGGAAACCGACGATACTTCTTTGCAACAGAAATAATTCTTCTTCTGTTACTAGATTTTAGTCTTGAAACAATCCCTTTAGATAAAGTGAAAGCTCCTGCGCCTTGCCCAATTGATTGAGCAAGAATTAAAGCCATCGCACCTAACTTATATCCTAACAATTGAATTATCAATATAGTGATTGATTGATTGATTCTTGTAACAGCTACACTCTTGAAGAGCTTTTCTCTTATTGCATATTTGTTAAGTATTTGGTACGTACCAACAAACAGTACTCCAAGAGGCAAGAGCCAAAATAATCCCTTTAGCCTTGGTTCTTGCAAAAAAAATGCAATACTTTCACCCCAAATCCCAATTAACAAGCATGAAATTAATGCTGTAAATCCCACAAGAATTAAACTTAAAAAAACTAAATCTATAGCCTCTTCATCCCTCTCTGGTATAGGAATAGCCATTTCATATCGAAAGCTAGCTATCACACAGAACAACGCTAGTATTCCTATATAAATGGCAAGAACTCCAAAATCTTGGGGAGTGTATAACCGTGTAATTATAGGAGTAGCTATGACCAGTAATAACTGAGACCCCGCTGCTCCCCCAGCCATTACTGCTGTATTCCTAATAAAGCGTTTCATAAAGATTTAGTAGTCCTACAAAAGTCAATATAAGCAAAAACTACTTTTAATAATTTAGAGGCTGCACAATTTCTTTGATTTGTTCAACAGTTAAGTAAGGATGCATTGGCAAACTCATAACTCTTTCCGCAATTTCGTCACCGACAGGCAAACTCACACTTGCATCAGCCACTGCAGGTTGTTTATTCAAAGGGATCGGATAATGTACCGCTGTTGGAACCCCTTGAGCTTTTAGTTTTTCCTGAACATCTGCACGATTATCGACCTGAATCGTATATTGCGCCCATGCACTGGTGTTATGTGGCTCAAGATATGGCGTTGTCTGGATACCTGCATGACTAAATAACTGGTTATAAACTTCTGCTACTTTTTGACGTGCCTGCATTTCATCATCCAAAATTTCTAGTTTTGGTAGCAAAATCGCAGCCTGAATGGTATCTAAGCGACTATTCACGCCGACACGAATATGATGGTAACGCTTATCTTGTCCATGACGTGCGATCTGGCGAATCACCTTAGCCAACTCATCATCGCTGGTAAAAATAGCCCCGCCATCACCATAGCAACCTAGTGGCTTACTTGGGAAAAAGCTGGTACAGGCAACTGTACTTAAATTACAGCTTTTACGACCTTTATAAGTTGCACCAAAGCTTTGTGCAGCATCTTCAATTACGGGAATACCGTACTTTGCAGCAATCGCGTTGATTGCATCAAAGTCCGCACACTGACCATATAGGCTCACCGGAATAATGGCTTTTGTGCGAGGAGTAATCGCTGCTTCCAGTTTTTCAGCATCCAGATTATAAGTTTTAGGGTTAACATCCACGTAAACTGGTTTCGCACCTAATAAAGCCACTGTTTCCGCGGTCGCAATATAAGTGAAGCCTGGTGTGATTACCTCATCACCTGGACCAATACCAAATGCCATTTGTGCAATTTGTAAGGCATCGGTTCCATTGGCGCAGGTAATACAGTATTTCGCACCGACATAGGCAGCTAACTTTTCTTCCAGCTCAATTACTTCTGGGCCTAAAATGTATTGACCATGCGTCAATACATTTTGAATACCGGCATCAATTTTATCTTTAATTCGATGTTGCTGTGCTTTTAAATCAATAAAGTCAATCATATTAACCTTGCTTTGTCAGTGTCGTTCCATCAAGTTGGTAAACTGCGCCTGTATGCGAGCAGGTCACTTGTGCCTGTCCTTGCAAAGGAAGTTCCAGCTGCTCACCAAACTCACTCATCCAGCCAATTTGTTTTGCAGGTACACCCACCATCAGTGCATAAGCAGGGACATCTTTATTCACGACTGCACCCGCCCCAACAAAAGCATATGCGCCGATTGTCACACCGCAGACAATGGTACAGTTCGCGCCTAATGTGGCACCCTTTTTCACCAGCGTATCACGATATTGATCTTTACGCTCTATCAGCGAACGCGGGTTATACACATTGGTAAAGACCATGCTCGGCCCACAAAATACGCCTTCTTCCAGAACAACATTATCGTAAACCGATACATTGTTCTGGACTTTACAATGGTCACCAATAATGACGCGGTTACCCACAAATACGTTCTGACCCAGAGACACGCCTTTACCGATTTTGGCTCCGCCACAGACATGCACAAAGTGCCAGACACGTGAATCTTCACCAATTTGTGCGCCGTCATCCACTATGGCCGTTTCATGTTGATAAAAGCTCATGCTTTTTTCACCTTTGCCAATAATGGATGAGGATTTTCCGGATTTTCAACTATAGGAGAAACACGGATCACTTCAACAGTCTCAATTGCTGCACGGTTTTCTTCAACCCCGTAACCTTTACCTTCCAATACACGCTGGTAGCTTTGGGTATGAAGATCGGTAAAGCCGCCTGAAAACTCAAGTTCTTCATTTTCAATGGTAATACTGCGATAAGTCAGTTTCTCACCTTGTACTGCATTGTCCGGAAGGTTATTGGCATCAATTGACAGGAACCAGCGTACACGCGCACGTTCGTATTCCAGATAACCTGAAGCCGTTTTTTCATCGCGGAAATGCACTTCATTTTTAACAATCTTGCCAAAAATAAAATGTAGCATGTCATAGAAATGCACACCGATATTGGTCGCAACCCCACCCGATTTGTTGTCTACCCCTTTCCATGATTTTAAATACCATTTACCACGAGAAGTGAGATAAGTCAGATCAACATCAAATACCTTATCCGCCGGTGCAGCTTGAACTTTATCGCGCAGGGCAATAATAGACGGATGTAAACGTAACTGTAAAATTGAGTTTACCTTGGCACCATATTGCTTTTCATATTCAGAAAGCATATTTAAATCTTCTGAATTCAGTACCAATGGTTTTTCACAAATCACTTCAATACCGTTTTTCAACGCATATTTCATGTGAGGGGCATGGAGATAGTTGGGTGAGCAGATCGCAACATAATCCAGCTTTTCACCTTTTAATTTTTGGTCTTCTACATAGGCTTCAAATTCTTCAAATTCAGTAAAGAATTCAGCTTCAGGGAAGTGACTGTCCATAATTCCGACAGAGTCATTTACATCCATGGCTACAGCCAAAGTATTGCCTGTTTCCTTGATTGCTTTCAAATGGCGGGGTGCGATATATCCAGCCGCACCGATAAGAGCAAATTTTTTCATCGTTTCACTTCTTTTCAATTTTTAAATTATAGACGGAAGACTGTAAAGCCCTGTTCAGTCATGCTGACACGGTCAAATAAACCTTTGACATCGGCAAGAACAGGTTGATTACTGCGCACATAGCTTTTTAGCTCGGCTGCAGACAAGTTACGGAATTCATTATGTCCCACCGCAACAACCAGTGCATCGACCGGATGTTCTGCATTGACCTGACCTAGTTCGATTCCATACTCATGCTTGACTTCATCAGCATCTGCCCACGGGTCCGCAACGACCACTTGAGCACCCCAGGCTTCGAACTCTCTAATCAAGTCCGCGACTTTACTGTTACGGATATCCGGGCAGTTTTCTTTAAAGGTAACACCGAGTACGCCTACTTTTGCACGAGGCACATCAATACCATTTTGTAGCATACGCTTAATGGTATTACGCGCGACATAGCGTGCCATATTGTCATTAATACGACGACCGGCCAGAATAACCTGTGGATGGTAACCCACTTCTTCAGCTTTATGGGTTAAATAGTATGGATCGACACCAATACAATGCCCTCCTACCAGACCTGGGCGGAATGGCAAGAAGTTCCACTTACTGCCAGCAGCTTCAAGCACATCAATAGTATCAATACCCAGACGATCAAAAATCACCGATAGTTCATTCACCAAGGCAATGTTTAAGTCACGCTGTGTGTTTTCGATGACCTTGGCTGCTTCTGCAACTTTAATACTTGATGCTTTATGGGTACCGGCAGTAATAATGCTGGCATAAACCGCATCTACTTTATCTGCAACTTCAGGTGTACTACCACTGGTAATTTTTTTAATCTTGGTTAAGGTATTTACTTTATCGCCAGGATTGATCCGTTCTGGACTATAGCCCGCAAAGAAATCCTGATTAAACTTCAGGCCTGAAATTTTTTCGAGCACGGGAATACAGACTTCTTCGGTAGCGCCCGGATAAACCGTGGATTCGTAAACAACGATATCGCCTTTTTTAATCACCTTACCTAAGGTTTCGCTCGCTTTTCGTAAAGGTGTCAAGTCTGGACGATTCACCTCGTCAACCGGAGTCGGTACAGTCACAATAAAAAAGTTACAGCTTTTTAAATCTTCTAAATTTGCGCTATAACTTAAGTTGGTGGCTTGACTTAATTCTTCTGGTGAAACTTCCAACGTATGATCTTGACCACTTTTAAGCTCATCTATACGTTTTTGGTGGATATCGAAGCCCACTACAGGAGTTTTTTTGCCAAATTCTACTGCCAATGGCAAACCTACATACCCTAAACCAATAATTGCTATTTTCAATTCGGCAAGTTGCATCACAATCAGCCTATTCCTTTATAAAGTTTACATCAGTATCAAATGATTTTTTCAGGCCTAATGCTTCACATTAAACGTCGTGCGTACTATAGCAAATTTTTTAAGACTCCCTCATTTCAATTGTATGATTGTGTTTACTGAAACTTATCAATCATTCTTATCGCTTTATAAATAAAATCAAAAAAATTTATAAAGCTCAACTACTCACCAGTTTTTTATCATGAAACTTGAAGCAGAAACTGAATAATCTGCTGACAGGCTGTGCCATCACCATACGGATTATGTGCTGCAGCCATTTCAGCATAAACATCAAGATTTTCAAGCAATTCTGCTACCGACTGTTCAATCGCAGCGATCTCTGTTCCCACTAAACGCACTGTGCCAGCCTGTACAGCTTCAGGTCTTTCTGTGGTATCTCGCATTACCAGCACCGGTTTACCTAAAGAAGGTGCTTCTTCCTGAATCCCGCCAGAATCGGTCAGAATCAGGTAACTACGATTCATTAAATAGACGAAAGGTAAGTAGTCTTGAGGCGCAATCAGATACACATTGTCAATATCGGCCAAAAGCGCGTTTACCGGTTGCTGTACATTGGGATTTAAATGCACCGGATACACAATCTGGATATCCGGATATTTTTTTGCCAGATTCGCTAAGGCCTGACAAATATTTAAAAAACCCTGACCAAAGTTCTCACGGCGATGACCCGTCACCAGAATCAATTTCTTCTCGTTCTCGAGAAATGAGAACTGCTGTTGAAATTGTTCGACCAGTGTTTGGTCTTGCTCAACCTTTTGTTTGACTTGCAATAGCGCATCAATCACGGTATTACCGGTCACAACAATAATCGCTGGATTCACATTTTCTTTAATCAGGTTGTCATAAGAGGATTGTGTTGGAGCAAAATGATAATTTGCCAACACACCGGTTAATTGTCGATTAGCTTCTTCCGGCCAAGGTGAATATAAATCACCTGTACGTAGCCCAGCCTCAACATGTCCTACTTTGATTTTATGGTAATAAGCAGCTAAGGATGCGGCAAATGTAGTCGCAGTATCACCATGTACTAAAATCACATCTGGCAGCCATTGCTCGAACACCTGCTCCAGACCTTTAAGCACTCCAGAGGTCACATCAGAGAGCGTTTGTCCTGGCTTCATTAAATTTAAGTCAAAATCAGGTTTTAAACCAAACAGCTCCAAAACTTGATCCAGCATCTGGCGATGTTGTCCGGTTACACAGACTTTGGTCTCAAAATTTTGCGAATAGTACTGTAACTTTAAAGCCAAAGGCGCCATCTTGATCGCTTCTGGCCGTGTGCCGAATACCAATAAAATTTTTTTCATCGAATTCACCCTTTTTATATATGACTTATTATGTATGCATTAAAAGTTGCTTAATCCTCTCAGGTATTGGGCTAATACAGGCTTTCTTGCTCCTATCGCCCAGTTCTTGAGTAGGAACAGCTAGACCTTGATTGAAAGGATTTGACGAAATAACAATTACAACTGGTCGCTAAAATCCTGTTTTCCTAACGAGAATATCTTACTTGTTGCTCATCAACTTCTATCACTACTGTGTTTTAAAGCAAAAGGCTTTAACTTTTCTCATACACTCGAATGACACTATTTTTACTGGAAATAGCAGGAATGATTTCAATCAACTTTATCTTTTTTAAATACTTTCTTTATGGAGCAGACAGACCATTTAATGGCTCTAAACAAAGCTGAAAATACGTTATTACAGCAAAGACTTAACTGCTCTTTATTTAAAGACCCTAGCATATCTCAAAAGCTTTTTATAAGGTTATTCCTAGCCTTTCAATTATCATATAAAGCAAAGCCATTTTCATATTTTTTCAGATAAACTAAACATACAAACCGAAGTGATTCTGCGGTGCTTTTTTGATATTTTTCAGCTAGAATGACCCCAATTCCAAGTCCAAAGATATGTTGTTGTGTAACAACAGATATAACTATTCAAGGGTCAAGTGTGAAGCATTATCAACTTTTTTCCATTCTTGCGATTAGTCTTAGTGCAACAGCTTGTGCTGTGACTTCAGGCTTACAAACACATGATATTCCAAGTGAAGGTGTATACACGACTGACCAGGGAACCAATGTCAATGTAATTCGAATTACGCAGAATAATTTACCTGCCATTCAACCTGCCCAGATTGATTACCGTAATAATTATTCAACTCTATTTAAACAACAACAACCTGCTTATCGATTAAGTCCAGGTGATGTTGTCTCTATTCAGCTATGGGCTTATCCTGAAATCACGCCACCAGTTAACAATCTAACCAATGAACAATCTATTCAAGCCAATGGTTATCCAGTTGATTATAATGGATTTATCCAAGTGCCCTTAGTGGGTCGTTATAAAGCCTCTGGAAAGACGCTGGCTCAGCTCAATACTGACTTACGCAACCAATTTGCACAATATTTAAAAAATCCTGATGTCATTGTGCGGGTACTGTCTTATCAGGGACAACGTTATTCAGTGCAAGGGAGTGTCATCAAAGGTGGTCAATTTTTTCTCAATGACCAGCCCATCAGTATTTATACTGCTTTAGGTATGGCAGGGGGGGTCACCGATAAAGGTGACAATACCTTTATTCAGCTGATTCGTAATGGTCGGACTTATGATCTGAATACCATCGCGCTGGAAAAAGCCGGCTATTCGTTGCATAAATTGCTGGTTCAACCCAATGATACAATTTATGTAGGTAATCGCGAAAACCAGAAAATTTATGTGATGGGTGAATCGGGTAAAAACCAGGCTCTACCGATGCGTGATCAGGGTATGACCCTCAGCGATGCTTTAGGTGAAAGTCTAGGCATCAATCCGCTTTCTGCCAGCGCCAGCCGTATTTATGTCCTGCGAACAAATCCTAATGATCGCCATACTGAACTGTATCACCTCAATTTAATGAGTCTGGGTGATTTTGGTCTTGCGAATCAATTTAAACTGCGTAGTAATGATATTGTCTATGTTGATGCTACTGGCCTAACCCGCTGGCAACGTATTGTTAATCAGATTATTCCCTTCTCAAATGCGTTATATAATATAGATCGTTTGGGACAATAATTAAAATGGAGATTAAAACAGTTCTGGTGGTTTGTGTAGGCAATATTTGTCGTAGTCCCATGGCACAATATATGCTTAAACAGCAACATCCTGACCTGCAGATTGAATCTGCAGGTATCTCCGGATTAATTGGGCATCCGGCCGATGATAAAGCCCAATTGTGTATGCAACGTTTAAATATTGATATGGGTGCGCATATCGCTAAAAAACTCAATGCTACACATCTAAAACAGGCAGACCTGATTTTAGTCATGAGCCATAATCAGCAAAAACATATTGAACAAATGTGGCCGTTTGCAAAAGGGAAAATTTTTCGTTTAGGGCATTGGCAAAATAAAAATGTACCTGACCCCTACCAGCATGATCAGGCTTTTTTTGATAATACCTGCCATTTAATCCAACAGTGCGTTACGGACTGGAAAAATTATATTTAACTTTTTTAGATTAAGATTATGAGCCAAAATACCAATACCGAAGATACAATTGACCTGAAAGAACTGTTCTTTGCTCTGATTGCACAATGGAAGCTCATTGCACTGTGTATTATCCTAAGCTTAGTGCTTGCTTTACTTTACCTGCGTGCCACACCTAATACCTATTCAGTGGATGCGCTGGTTCAAGTAGAGGACAGTAAAGGAGCATCTGCCGCTTTACTGGGTGATCTTTCTCAAATGATGGAGCAAAAATCACCAGCCCAATCTGAAATCGAAATTTTAAAATCACGTCTGGTACTTGGCTCAGTAATTGAGGCACTTCATCTGGACCTAGATATCACTAGCCCAGAAGATACTTTTTCACATCGTTTATTTAAAAAAACTAATTATACGACTGAATATAACCCTAAAGCGGTTACCTTTCATGATGAGCAAAAATCTTTTGATATCCAGCAATTTGATGTACCAAACTATTATCTGGATAAGAAACTCAGCTTAAGCTTTAAGGATCAAAGTTTTAGTTTAACAGACCCTGTAACTGGACAAGTAATTTTAACCGCCCCACTCAATCAACTTAATCAACTCAGTACTCAGCTTGGGGTATGGAAAATAGCCATCTTTACTAAAGATACTTTTGATACTCATTATTTCGTACAAAAAAGTTCTTTACCAGCTGCAGCACAAGCTATTAAATCAAATTATTCAGTCGCAGAAAAAGGTAAGTTAACCGGAATCTTAGGCTTAAATTATCAAGGCCAAGACAAAGAACATATTACTAAAGTGCTGAATGCAATCTTGGCGGCGTATAGTGCACAAAATGTCGAACGTCGTTCTGCAGAAACTGCACAAACTTTAAAATTTCTGGATGAACAACTCCCAGATTTGAAAAAGCAGTTAGATGATGCCGAACGAGAGTTTAACAAGTTCCGTCAACAGTATAATACCGTTGATGTGACCAAAGAGTCGGAACTGTACCTAACCCAAAGTATCACCTTAGAAACTAAAAAAATTGAGTTACAACAGCAACAGGCAGATCTAGCAGCTAAATATACGGCTGAGCATCCAGCCATGCGTGAAATTAATGCTCAAATTGCCGCTCTGGATAAGCAAATTACGGAATTAAACAATACTTTAAAGCAGTTACCTGATATTCAGCGTCAATATCTGCAACTATATCGTGAAGTTGAAGTAAAAACCCAACTCTATACAGCATTACTCAACTCGTATCAGCAATTGCGTATCGCCAAAGCCGGTGAAATTGGTAATGTCCGTATTGTCGATACGGCAGTAGAGCCTGTGGAACCAATTAAACCGAAAAAACTACAGATTCTGATACTCTCAATCTTCTTAGGTAGCTTTTTAGGTGTCGTGATTGCTGTACTACGTAATATGTTACGTACTGGTGTGAAAGATTCAGCGCAAATTGAGAACGAGTTCGATTTGCCAGTGTATGCCACCGTACCGCGCTCTCCTGTTCAAGAAACTCGTATGAGTATCTTGAAGAAAAAGAAATCAATCCCTCTTTTAGCAGTCAAGCATAATGATGATATTGCAGTAGAGAGCTTACGTAGTATCCGGACCGCAATTCATTTTGCTTTAGCGAATGCTAAAAATAATATCATCATGATTGCGGGCCCTTCACCAGAAGTCGGAAAATCTTTTATTTCCACTAACTTGGCTACCATTTTTGCCCAAAGTAATAAAAAGGTATTGCTGATTGATGCCGATATGCGTCGTGGCTATATGCATAAATACTTTAATCTTGATGTTAAACCAGGTTTATCTGAATATTTAAGTAATCTTGCAGAGCTTAGCCAAGTAATCCACCAAACCGATGTAGTTGGGCTCAGTGTGATTGCACGGGGTAAAAATCCGGCGAATCCGTCTGAAATGTTGAGTTCAGAACAGTTTAAGGCCTTGATGGAACAGTTGAGCCAGCAATATGACCACATCATTATCGATACGCCACCAATCCTGGCCGTAACCGATGGTATTATTATTTCGCAATATGCGGGTGTGAATTTACTGGTTGCACGTTATGCCAAATCACAAATGAAAGAGCTTGAGCTGAGCCTGAACCGTTTTGAACAGGCAAATGTGAAAGTGAATGGCTTCATCTTGAACGACATTCAACGTTCAAGTGCCGGTTACGGTTATGGTTATAACTATTCTTATGCTTATAAAGCCAATAAAGATGACTAAGCAAACTTTAAATTGATTGTTAAAAAACCAGATCCCAGGATCTGGTTTTTTATGCTTAAACACATAAATCTTATAAAAAACCCACGCATTTTTGCGCTTGATTATTCAATGCCTCAGCTTAGACATGCTAAGATCATTACCATAATTTTTTATTCCAATCTCACTTTGGGACATCTCATGAGTAAAGCTTTACCTTTCGTTGTCGCAGCCGTATTAGGCGGTGCAGCACTCGTTCCTGTCTATTATGCAACTCAACACCCAGCGACTGAACTTGGGGCAAAAGCTGATAAAAATGCAGCACCTGTCGCAAAAATCAGTTATGCACTGGGCTACGAAGTGGCTAAGCAAACACCACCAGAATTAGAAACCAGTGCATTTATTACAGGTTTCCGTGATGCCCATGCACAAAAACCTGCTGCATATACAGAAGAAGAGTTACAGGCAGCCTATGTAGAATTCCAGAAGCAGCTGCAACAAAAGCAAATGGATGAAACGAAAAAAGTTGAAGCAACCAATAGCAGCTTCCTGGCAGAAAATGCCAAGAAAGAAGGCGTGAAAACCACTGCTTCTGGTTTGCAATACAAAATCACCAAAGAAGGTACAGGCAAGCAACCGACTGCAAGCTCTACCGTGAAAGTTCACTACAAAGGTCAGCTTCCAGACGGTAAAGTATTTGATAGCTCTTATGACCGTGGCGAGCCAATTGAATTCCCACTGAACCAGGTTATTCCTGGTTGGACTGAAGGTCTACAGTTGATGAAAGAAGGCGGTAAGGCAACGCTTTATATTCCTGCCAACCTCGGTTACGGTGAGCAAGGTGTTCCTGGCTCAATTCCACCAAATAGTCCATTGGTATTTGACGTAGAGTTAATCGCTGTAAAATAAATGATTTAAGGAGGGCTGGTGCCCTCCTTTATTTTTTTGGAAGATAGAATGAAAAGATTAGGCCTGATTTTAATTGCCTCAACCATCGGAACGGTTCAAGCAGCACCCATTTCCACAAAGAGCCCACAAAAAGATCAACTCGGCTATAGCTACGGCTATCTGATGGGTCGAGGGAATGCCGAAACACTCAAAGATTTAAATATCGAGACCTTTGTACAAGGCTTACAGGAAGCCATGCAGGGTAAAGCCGCCTCTTTAACTGATGAAGAAATGGCCAATGTGCTGAATCAATATAAAAAGCGTCTGGAAGCCAAGCAACTGGTTGAGTTTCAGGAACAGGCCAAAAAAAATGATCAGTCAGGCAAAGCCTTTTTAGCTGAAAACGGCAAAAAAGCCGATATCGTAACCACCAAATCAGGCTTACAGTATCAAGTGCTCCAAGCAGGTAAGGGAAAATCTCCCAAAGCTACCTCTACCGTTAAAGTCAATTATGAAGGTCGTTTACTGGATGGTACCGTATTTGACAGTTCTATCGCCCGTAATCACCCCGTCGAGTTCAAACTGAACCAGGTGATTGCAGGCTGGACGGAAGGTGTGCAAACCATGAAAGAAGGTGGTAAGACACGCTTCTTTATTCCAGCCAATCTTGCTTATGGTGACGTCGGTTCAGGTGATGCTATCGGGCCGAACAGTACTTTAATTTTTGATATTGAATTATTACAGGTAATATCTAAATAATTTTAAGAATTTTTATTATTCTAGTAAAATAAAGGTTCCTAAGTTAGTAACTATATTTTTAATTTTGAGGCTAAATAAGAGTTATATATGTATTGGCATTGCTGAAAATTCATAAAACTTTTTATTTTAGCCTTTTTAATTTTAGATTCCATTAAAGTATTACAATCATTATCAGCCACATTAATTTGATTATAATAATCCAAATATAGAGATTTTATTTTTGAACTTCCCATAAATACCCACCACCCCATCCCAAAAGAATAAGTTTGTTTATATGGCTCAATCCCCTTATTCTTTAAACTATACCCAAATCTAAACAACCCATTACGCCCATCCATATAATTAGTTAAGTAGATTTTATTATCCTTTATTTTAACCACATTATTTAAAAATTGTTTATTTAAACCATTTCTATATAAACCATATAAGTTGTAATTTTCTGAATTTTCAGGATAACTCTCCTGTAGAGATAGTAAAATTTTTGGCATTCTAAAAAAATGAGAAGAATCAGAAACCATATTTTTCAAAGGTTTTGATTCCTTAATATTATCTATACTATTATAGCCTGCATATGCATAGGTAGGAAAATCATCATATACCCCTTTATCGAACAACCAATTACCCTGCTTATCAAAATCAGATCGTTGTTTAAAAACTTGCAATGCTGAATTCCTAATTTCTTTAAGTATTACATTATCAGGATAAAGTCTTAATAGATTAGCAGCTGTACCAAATATAAAGAAATCTTCATCAATAATTAGACGTTTATAACCAACATTAGCTTTAGCATTAAGTTTCCATAGAACTCGATCATGCATATTTGGGAAAGGAGTTCTCCCCCACTGCCATGCAGGAATATCCAGCCAAACTTTATCAATATTATTTAATAAATAATCTCCTAATTCTTTATTATTGGAAAGAACAGCATACTCACTTAAAAAATAAAAATACTGAAAATTATTTAATCGCTGTTTTTTATCCCCAATGTCATTTTTTTTATTTTTATCTAAAAGAAATTTTTTCATATGCTCATTAAATTTATTTTTTAGTTTTTCATCATTATTTTTATAAGCATAATATAATGGAACCATCAAAAAATGGGCAGCATTATATTTTTCTGAGGGTTCCCAAGTCTTAATTGATAGATAAGCTTCAGCTCCTATAGTGTTTTCATCCTGTGCTAAAGCTAAACTTTGCATACCTAAACCACATAGTAATACTCCTATCATTTGAGTAATCCTTTTATTTTTAAATCTCATAATCCTTCACCTCACAAACCAAATTTAGAGCAAGTATTTAATATTTCGAATAGAAGTATCACTAGTAAAATAACTGTTAATATTATTTAAATAAATTTAAGTATCCTGATGCTTTAAATGTCTCGGTCTAAATCCTGTCACCAGCAATCCGATTAGGTAAGCAACTACCCCCACCACACATAAACCGATCACTTCTGCAATACGCAGCCATTGCGAGACCTCTCCCTGATACCAGGTTAAGCCATACCACAATGCCGCAATCATCGAGATATTGGCCACTGCATATTGAAACGCCAGTTTTTTCCAATGCGCGCCAAAACGGAAAATATTACGTTTATGCAGATAGAAATACAGCATGCCCGCATTCACCAAAGCAGAGCCAGAAGAGGCTAAGGCCAAAGCCATATGTTCTGCCTGCCAGTCGATCAGCTTAAAGAAACCAATAAACACCACGTTGAGAATGGCATTGGCAGCAACCGCCATTAAACCCACCCGAACAGGCGTTTTGGTATCTTGCTGCGCATAGAAGCCCGGGGCAAATACTTTGATCAGCATAAACGAGATTACCCCTGCACTCATACATTGCAGTGCCAGAGCGGTCATCTTGGTGTCTTCCCAAGTAAACTCACCGCGTTGGAATAGCGCTTGAATGATCGGCGTCGACAACATAAATAAGGCAATACTGGCAGGGATCCCGACCAGCATGATTACCTTGGCGGCCCAATCAATCATACTTCTAAATTTGGTTTGGTCCTGTTCAGCATGGCGCGCAGACAATGACGGTAAAATCACGGTACCAATCGCAACACCAATCAGTCCCAAAGGTAACTCGGTCATCCGCTCGGCACTGTATAACCATGAGACTGAACCATCCTGCATAAAGGAAGCCCAAATGGTATTTAGCAACAGGTTAATCTGGGTGACCGATACACCAAATAAAGCAGGTAACATCAGCTTTAAGATGCGATCCACACCTTCATGTTTGAAATCCACTTTAGGTGGAATCAGCAAATTTTTCTTCCATAATTCCGGAATCTGAATCGCTAGCTGCAGAACCCCAGCGGCAACCACCGCCCAACCCAATGCCATAATCGGCTCAGCCATATACGGCGTCAACCACCACGCCCCAGCAATCATTGCCACATTGAGCAACACCGGAGAAAACGCAGGTGAGGCAAAAGAACCATAACTGTTGAGAATACTGCTGGCAAAGGCCGTCAAGGACATAAACATCAGATAAGGAATGGTCAGGCGGAACATATCGACCGCGAGCTCAAACTTCTCTGGGTCGTTATGGAAACCCGGCGCATAGAGATAAATAATTGCAGGCGCAGCGACCATCGCCACAAAGGTCAGTAAGGACATGGCCGTGAGCAAACAGCCAAATACCCGACTAATGAGAATCTGGACTTCAGCATGAGCGCGACTGGTTTTATATTCGGTTAAAACCGGAATGAAGGCTTGAGAAAAAGCTCCTTCTGCGAATAAGCGCCTAAAAAAGTTGGGAATACGGAAGGCAACAACGAAGGTATCGAAGTCCTTACCCGCACCAAATACATTGAGCAGTACCACATCACGTACCAACCCCAACACCCGGGATAACATTGTCATTGCACTGACAATTACAGTCGATCGCCACAATGCCATCGCACTCACCTACGGCTTATCTTTTAAAAAGCGTTATTGTAATGAAAGTCCTGATGGATTTCGTTGTGAAATTATAAATCTATCGATGTTTTTTCGGCTAACTTGTGTTGAGCAAGCAAATTCCGGAACAATGGCCAATCAAAATACTCACCTGGATCGGTTTTGCGTTTGGGTGCAATGTCAGAATGCCCTGCAAGATGATTCTGAATTTTTGGGTAAGCCTGCTGTAAGGTGCTGACCACTTCAACCAGAGACTGGTATTGTTCGGGCTCAAAGGGTAAATCATCACTCCCCTCCAGTTCGATCCCGATCGAATAATCATTACATTCTTTCTGCGCAAGATAGCTTGAACGTCCTGCATGCCAGGAACGCTCATTAAAGTTCACAAACTGAATGACTTCACCTGTGCGCAAAATCAGCAGGTGTGCCGAGACCTGCATCCCTTCAATAGTCTGAAAATAAGGATGGAGCGACCAGTCCAGCTGGTTCTGAAAAAATTGCTGAATATAGCCCCCACCAAACTGGGAAGGCGGCAAACTGATATTGTGGATAACGATCAGTTGAATATCGGTTCCGGCAGGTCGTGCATTAAAATTAGGCGAGGCAATCTGGGTCGCTCCCACCAATATACCCTCTTGTACTTGAGCAAATCTAGCGTGTTGCATTGTGACTCGAATCAGCAATTTAATCTGTATAGGCGCCATTCTGCCATGCTTTCTCCAGAATAATCGAGATGAAATACTTATTTTTTACAGGGAGGATGTTAATATATGAGACACGTTTTTTAGTCAAACATACACTGGAAATGGTATGAGTATTCCTCAATCTTTGCTTGAACAATCTATTCAAATCAATATTCAACAAGCATTACAGGAAGATATTGGGGATGGCGATATTCCCGCCATGCTTACACCAGTCGATGAGCAAGCCACTGCGACCATTATTAGCCGTGAAGAGATGGTCTTGGCTGGTCAGCCTTGGGTGAATGCCTTGATTCAAGCCTATGACAACAGCGTGCAAGTGACCTGGTTAAAGCAAGAAGGTGACGTTGTTGCGGCAAATGAAGCGTTCCTCAAACTCGCTGGTTCAGCGCGCAGCTTACTCACAGTAGAACGTCCAGCTTTAAATTTTATCCAGACCATGTCTGCGGTTGCGACTAAAACTGCAAATTACGTTAAACAGCTTGATGGTTTACATACCAAACTGCTGGATACCCGTAAAACCTTGCCAGGCCTGCGTATCGCACAAAAATATGCGGTAGCCATCGGTGGTGGACAAAATCACCGCTTGGGTTTATTTGATGCATTTCTGATTAAAGAAAATCATATTATGGCTGCTGGCGGCATTGCCCAGGCCATCACCAAAGCCCATGAAATCGCACCGGGCAAACCGGTCGAAGTCGAAGTGGAAACTTGGGATGAGTTAAATCAGGCCCTAGAAGCAGGGGCTGATATCGTGATGCTGGATAACTTTAGTCAGCAACAGATGATTGATGCAGTGAAACACGTTGCAGGTCGCTGCAAGCTAGAAGCATCGGGCAATATCACTATTGAAAATTTACGTGAAGTGGCGACCACTGGCGTGGATTACATTTCAATGGGTGTATTGACCAAAGATGTAACAGCGGTTGATTTATCGATGCGTTTTAACGCTTAAGCCTGATCGGTCTGTTTGTTTTGAGACTCATGCTTTTGGGAAACCAAAATTTCTGTGTTCTTAGCGACTTCTGTCGTTTCAACTTGCCACGCTGATTTGGCTTCGGTCGAATCAGTGGGGCGTGGATCTGCCGCCATTAAAACAAAAGTTACTGCGGTGAGTAACACCAAAAATACCTGTAACATGCTTTCCCTTCAATGTGTTTGTTTCAATTTGCCTCAATCTAGCAAATTTAAATGAGTCAAATCAGTGGGCTGTGTTACAGGCATGTAAACTCTCGGTAATGTTGTGTTGACGATGCTGGCTTTATGTCTGCTTTCCTTTCTTGCTGTGTAAGCCGACAATGCTCAGCACCATGACTGATTAAAATAATAATGATGGACAGCATATTTGAGGCTTTATTCCACTTACTTTTTAAGTTGTTCCGCTTTGTATTTATGAATGTGATCTTTGAGATTCTGTTTGAAGGATTGATCCGTAGTATCGGTTATGCGGTTGTCCGCTGTTATCGTTTCGGGCAGCGGGTGGATTTTGACAGTACTGAAGTATGTGTAGCGGGTTTTCTTAGTGTGTCGCTGCTGATCGCACTCTGTCTTTACTTTTTATTACGCTAATCCAATCTAAAAAGCAGCCCAAGTGCTTACCTAGACTGCTTTTTCTGATCTCATCCAATAATTTATAACTCCATAAAGCCCATATACGGATCAGAAATCGAGTCTGCATTGGTTTCAATACGCCCAGCAAAACGACGGCGATAGCTCGGATCATTTTCAATGGTGACGGTAAAATCATACCAGCCGCCGAACTCGCTCATATCCCAGCTCAGTTCCTGTTCAACCGCAGCCGTTTCAATGTGCCAAGTCTTATTCGGCAAATAGGCATTGGCTTTGACCAACAACTTTGCAGTCTGCCCCGCATCATTACGTACTTTCAGGAACAGTTTGGGATCACATTCTTCCATACAGACCCGGATTTCTGGCAATGCCTGAATTTGTGCGAGCTGCGTCAGGTCACCGCTAAAGCTGCGATGAAAACCATTGGGTCCCAATACCCACAGATCATACTGATTGTCCTTGCTCTGCCAAATATCATCCAGTTGCTTGCCTGCCTCCACCATATAACGGCGCGGTACCGCATCCAGATTCAATTTATCATAGACATGAAATACGGCTGCATGTGTCCCAGTATTAGAGAACATCAGTTTGACTGTTTTCGCGCTGCTATCCACTTTGGCACTGGTGTGCAAAATATATGGCAAGGCACGCGATGGTCGGATACCCAGTTCCTGAACAGGATACGTCTGGCTGTCTGGACGGCTGACTTGCGCTAATTGCTCCTGTGCTTTGCGAATTGCATCCGCATCAGCTTTACTCTTCTTACCTGCCAGATCTGGCATAGGCAGTAAATTCGGGGTTTTAAAGTTAAAGGCCGAGGTTAAATCACCACATACGGCACGACGATAAGGACTGATATTCGGTTCCTGTACCCCAAAGCACTGTTCCAGGAAGCGAATTACGGAGGAGTGGTCAAACACCTGTGAGTTAACCCAGCCGCCACGGCTCCACGGTGAAATGATATACATCGGTACACGGATTCCTGGCCCATAGACCCCGACCCCATTACTGACCTCTAGATTGGTAAAATTCGGTTGGCC
This sequence comes from Acinetobacter sp. 1000160, assembly GCF_000588715.1. Lineage (NCBI taxonomy): Bacteria > Pseudomonadati > Pseudomonadota > Gammaproteobacteria > Moraxellales > Moraxellaceae > Acinetobacter > Acinetobacter sp. 1000160. The sequence goes on from NZ_JFWP02000008.1 coordinate 139,894, forward strand.
ACTGGATGCCTTGGCATGTGTTGCATACTCATAGGACATCTGTTCCTTGCTTAAGGTCGATTTGCCATAGACCTCACCGGATATATCCATCGAAGGTGCACTTGGTGAAGGTACATGGTCAAAGAAGCCATCATTTTCATCGAAGTTAATCAGGAAAACCGTCTGGCTCCATAGTTCCGGACGCGCTGTGAGTGCATTGAGGACTTCCTGAATATACCATGCGCCTTGCACAGGGCTTGAAGGACCCGGATGTTCACTATAGGTTGCAGGAGCCACCAGCCAGCTCACCTGCGGTAACTGCTCTTTGGCAATATCATCTTTAAATGAACCAAGGAAACCGCCATCTGGCATGGTATTGGCAATTCCTTTATACAAGGGTTGTCTGGCATCAATCGCCGGGTCATAAGCTGGGCAAATGGTACTGTTATTGACTGGTTTGCCAGATAATTCATTGGCACGGCGGTACTTTTTAAAACCAGCCAAGGGGTTATCGGTAAAGTTATCCGGCATGTTTTGATAGACTTTCCAGCTGACGCCTGCTTGCTGTAAGCGTTCAGGATAAGTGGTCCAGTCATAACCGGTGAGAGATGACCCAATCGAGTCCAAATCATTGACCACGCTGGCAACATTGGCCCCAGTTGGACCATTGGTTCCCGTCCAGATAAACATACGGTTAGAGTTGGTTCCGGTGTGCATGGCGCAGTGATATGCATCACACAAGGTAAACGCATTGGCTAAGGCAAACTGGAACTCAACTTCCTGTTGTTTGTAATAGCCCATCGATTGTGGCTGCTTGTATTGCACCCATTTCCCCATCCGGCCATGATCCCAGGCATATTGACCATCGGTCCATGAATGCGGTGTGCCACTGACCCGCTGCGCATTGCCGCGGCTGCTGTCCAGATGATACGGATAGACCTTGTTCTTTTTGGCATCGTACTGTTCCCAGACTTTACGACCTTCACTTAAAGGAATGGTGAAACGGTCGCCAAATCCACGTACCCCTTTCAAGGTGCCAAAATAATTATCAAAAGAGCGATTTTCCTGAGTCAGGATCACCACATGTTTCACGTCTTTGATGGTGCCGGTTTCGACCTTGGCATCAATCGCCAGTGCCTTTTGAATACTCATTGGAAAACTGGTCAGCGCCGCAGTCCCAAATAGTGCCTTAGTCGAATTTAATAAAAAGTCACGACGATTCATTTTATTCATTTCCTTATTGTTATTCTTTAAGGGGCGCAATGCATCTTGCAGTTTGAGGTAGGTGGCTTCGGCTCTGGCTGAGCGTTATTGTTATCGCCACTATCGCTATCGTTACAGGCACTGAGTAACAGGCAGCTCCCAGCAAGTAAGGCTAAAAAGAAATTTCGCATTTGACGATCCGTTCAATATCAGTGCAGATAGTCAATACAATCTAAATGACAGTTCGATGATGATTTGATCGCAGTTTGATGACAAAAAACAGATAAAAAAAAGGCGGTCTAAACATACCAGACCGCCCGCACTATCAACTGGAACTTACCAACCGAGTGCCTGCTGTTGCTTCTGAATCAACTCCATGATTCCTTTTTCTGCAAGCTCTAACATGGCATTGCACTGCTGGCGGGTAAACGGCTTGTCTTCTGCCGTACCCTGAATTTCAATAAATTCACCCGCTTGTGTCATCACCACGTTCAAATCGGTTTGGCAATTTGAATCTTCTTCGTAGCATAGATCAAGGAGGACTTCGTCCTGATACATGCCCACTGAAATTGCTGCCACCAGACCTTTTAATGGGTCCTGTTTAATTTTCTTGTTGCTGAGCAATACATTCATGGCATCGACTAAAGCCACTGCTGCACCGGTGATTGCCGCAGTACGGGTACCGCCATCGGCCTGAATCACATCACAATCGATGGTAATGGTGTTCTCACCTAACTTCTTCAAGTCCACCATGGCACGTAAGCTACGGCCAATCAGACGCTGGATTTCCTGAGTACGACCGGTTTGTTTACCACGCGCCGCTTCACGATCACTACGGGTATGGGTTGAGCGTGGCAACATGCCATATTCAGCAGTTACCCAGCCTTGACCCTGACCTTTCAGGAAGCGTGGTACCGAGTTATCAATACTCGCCGTACACAACACTTTAGTATGACCAAACTCAACCAAAACTGAGCCTTCTGCGTAACGGGTATAGTTACGGGTAATTTTTACCTCACGTAATTGGTTTAATGCTCTTTGGTCAATACGCATAACGATTCCTTAAAACTATGGCTCAAATATCATTGCGCCATAGTATAGCTCAATTACACGTGCTTTCAGTTTTACTTATTCGTTACAATTCACCCAATTAAGCAAACTTAAACTTTGACTTAAGGTTGCTCCAACCTTGTGCCAGTTGCGCAGAGAAGTCATTTGGCAATGAACATTTGGTCAGACGCACCCACACCGTCCAGAACTGCTTCATAAAGTTGGCTTCGTTATAATTCACGCCATATTCGGCACATAAGGCCCTGATTTGTGGTGCCACCTGTTCATAACGATTGGCAGGCATATCCGGAAATAAATGATGCTCGATCTGATGGCTTAAATTACCGCTCATGAAGTGCATCCACTTCCCGCCGGTGAAGTTACTCGAACCACGAATCTGGCGCAGATACCACTGAGCCTTGGTCTCGTTCTCGGTATTGTCCGCTTCGAAGGTCTCGGCATCTTCAGTAAAGTGACCATTAAAAATCACAGCTGATGACCACAGGTTCCGGATAATATTGGCTACGGCATTACCCGCCAATACTGGAATAAAGTTGACAGTGGCAATAGCCGGGAAGAATACATAATCTTTCAGCACCTGGCGTCTGGCTTTTTTACGGAACTCCGCCGCATCTGCCCAGACCTGTTTCCAGGTTTTGGTTTTATACACCAGTGCATCTTCCAGATGCAGGTTTTGTACCCCCACATACCACTGGAAAAAGAACATTAACTGTAAGGCCAACGGAATATTGGCCAAATGGCGTACTTCCCATTTCTGGTCTTCTGTGACACGTAAAATGCCATAACCCACATCATGATCTTTACCGACAATATTGGTATAGGTATGGTGCATATAGTTATGGGTATAGCGCCAGTCATTGCCTGAACAGGTATTGTCCCAGTCGTAATCTTCACCACGTAAACTTGGATCATTGAGCCAGTCAAACTGTCCATGCATCACGTTATGGCCCAGCTCCATATTCTCGACGATTTTAGACACACCCAGCATGGCGGTTCCCAGTAACCATACCGGTGGAATCCAGCCACCGAACATCAGCATGCCACGCGATGCGATTTCGGTATAACGCACGAAATTACGCACTTTATAAATATATTTTGAATCCTGCTCACCAAGGTTTTGCATCACTTCCAGTCGGATTTGCTCGACACGGCGACCAAACTCTTCAACCTGTTCAGGGGTTAAATGTGCTGACTTGGATGCGTTTTTAAACTCTAATGCCATATTCATTGTGCTGATCCTCAAATATCTTTGTTTTTATAGGTCAATGGTAACTGGGCTCAGTGCCTGGCTCACACATAACTTGATTGGACGATTCGGTTGATCATCAATTTCACCCGTGAGCAGGTTCTGGGTCACGCCGCTAACTTTGGTGCAGCTACAACGGTTACACACACCCATGCGGCAACCATGTTGTGGTCGTAAGCCCGCTTGCTCTGCACTGCTCAGCAGATTGGTCGTTGCAATAAAATTCTGTTGTGCACGACGGAAGCTAACCGGTTGTGCTTCACTGGAGTGCTCGACTTGTACAGGTTGGAAAAATTCTTGATGAAAGTTTTCCGCTGCCGCATGCTGGGTATAAATCTGTTGCGCCTGTTTCATCATGCTGTGGTGACCACAGGCATAGGCTTGCATCTGTTTAAAATTCGGGACTAACTTTTCTAACAATGCCGCATCTAAATGCTGTTTTTGCTGTGCCGTATTAAAGAAGTGATAGTGCAACTGTGGATATTGCTCAGCCAAGGCCAAGATGTCCTGATGCAATACTTCAGCACGGTTAAAATACAGCACATGCACGTGTTCAAGCTGCTGTTGTAACGCTTGTTTTAATAAAGCATAAATCGCAGTAATGCCTGAACCTGAAGCAATCAGTAATGCTGGCTGCTGACCTTGATGTAAGACGAAATCACCTTGTGGCTGAGAGATTTCAAAGCTGTCTCCAACACGTAATTGTTGTGCTGCTTTAGACACTACACCTTGCACTTTAATGCCTAGACGGATTTCGCCTTGCGGCGTAACTTCAATAATCGAATAACTACGTTGCTGATAGACCCCGTTAATCATCAGGGTAATTAAAACGCTTTGGCCGGCTTTCACCTGGCGAACATCAAAATGATGATTGGGCTTTAGGCTGAGGGAGACCATATCTTCGCTCAGCGGCTGCACAGCAGTGACTTGCGCAAGAATGCGTTTCCAGGCGAAGGTTGGTTTGATCTTTTGCAAGATAAAATCAACGAAATCTTCTCGAATCCAATGTGGCTGATAACTTAACTCTGCGTTCATACGTTCCTCGTTTTGTATCTGGCTATTTATTTTGAGTGAACAAATGTTCATGTAGTGAACATGTGTACACTATATTTATTTGTGTTCACTGAGTCAACACTTGTTCACTAATTTTTTGAATATTTTTTGTACTTGTTATAAGCCACTCAAAATACGGGGAAAATAAAGCGCTTTTTTCAGATACGGCGGGGAATTTGCATATCTATTGCATCCATAAAGATCAAAAACATCTGTATTTAGCAATGTACGAAGACTAAAAAGTTTCCGTTTTTTTTGCTAGACTCTTTGGTATGGTTTTAATGGATCTTATTCATGTCGATTAGAGATGAACGAAAACAACAGAGTCGACAGGCTTTACTGGATGCAGCCCTCCATCTCAGCACTGCTGGGCGCTCATTCAGTAGCATTAGCTTGCGTGAAGTTGCACGTGAAGTTGGTTTGGTTCCAACGGCATTTTATCGTCATTTTCAGGACATGGATGCGCTCGGACAAGAGCTGGTCGATCAGGTTTCCTTGCATTTAAAAAGCCTGATTCATCAATTGGGGCAAAGCTACTTGTTACACAGTGGTTCGGCCAAAACCCGGACCAGCATTGAATTATTTGTACAGGCGGTTAATCACAGCCCGCAACAATGGCAATTTATGATTGCGGAGCGTTGGGGCGGATCTGAAACGGTACGTATCGCCATCGCACGTGAAATTGAATTTCTGATCGAAGATCTGGCGATTGATCTGTGCAAGCTCGAAACCTTCAAACATATCAAGGAAGCCAAGCATTTGCAGGTGCTTTCGACCATCCTGATTAATATGTCATTTACCTGGGCCATGACCTGGATCAATCTGCCAAAACAATACACGATCGATCATTTACTCGAACAGCAAAACCTATTTATTGACAATGCCGCGACCCAAGTGCGCCTATTATTCAGTGGGATTTCCAACTGGGAACCTCAAAACGCTTGATCATATCCAAACCAAAGTTTGATATATAAAAGCATTGCTTCGCGTTATGATGCATTGGACACTAATGCAAATGCAGTGTAGAACACTATGAGGAGCTTATAAGCATCATGAATCCAGATCGTCATACTCAGTTCTTAATTCGTAAAGAAAAAATCTTGCAGGTTGCAGAAAAGCTGTTATTAGAAAACAACCAAGAAATGACCCTCGATGAACTGGTTGCTGAACTAGATATTGCCAAAGGCACCCTATATAAACATTTCCGTAGTAAAAATGAGTTACTGCTGGAACTGATTATCCAGAATGAAAAAGAAATCTTAAAAATTTCAGATAAATACAATACGGATGTCAAAGAGTATGCACCACGTTACATGCTCTATCACCTTACTTCACCAAGCCGTACCATTCTGTTGCATCAGTTAGAAGAACATCTGACCATGACCGAATCCAAGTTAAAGCATCTGTTTGATGAGCTTTACTCGATCCGTCAACAACGTATTGTGTCGTTAAAAGACATGACTGAAAAATATTTAAAATCACAGAATTACGATATGTCAATCCGTGATTACCTGTCTTATATCTGGTCACTGACCTATGGCGCGGCCTTATTGTTGAACTCAAGCTACTATCAGCGTTCGATCGGTTCACGTGAGAAATTGATTAATCTGTATGTCAATCAGGCCTTGTCGTTGCCCACCCAGAAAGTCCAGATTGATTTAAAAGACTTTCAGCTGGAACAAGACTAAATAAAAAAGGACTGTCGCGGCAGTCCTTTTTTATATATGTAAATGCATTAATTATTTGGCTTTACGTTCTTTTTCTAACAGGTAATTGACTACTTGAGTGACTTTACCATCTTCACCCTGAACCACATACTTACCATTTACCACCACGGCAGGAACACCCGTCAACTGGTACTGCTGTGCCAGTTTATTTGATTCGGCAATTTTTGCAGAGATCGGGAAAGAGTTAAACATGCTGTTAAACTTCTGCTCAGGCACACCGTAACGGGCAAAGAATTTTGCCTGAGAAGCCTGGTCAAAGATCTGCTGGCCACCTTCATGAATCGCATGGAACAGTGGAATATGGGTTTTCTTGCGTACACCCAGTGCTTCAGAAACGTAATAGCCACGCGCGCCTTGTTCCCATACCTTATTCATTGCCGCCGGTGTACGAAGGAAATAGACGTCTTTTGGAATTTGTTTTAACCATGCCTGCATATGCGGTTCAAGCTTGAAGCAGTGCGGGCAACCATACCAGAAGAATTCACGCACTTCGAGCTGGCCGGCTGGTGCAACCGTTTTACCAGGATTTGCAATCACGGTATAGTCCTTACCAGCCACAAAATCAGCTGCCACGGCATTCATTGAAAATGCTAATGCAGCCACACTCAAACCACTTAATACTAACTTTTTCATTGACTTTGCTTTTCCTCTAAGCATTTTTCGTAAGTTTATATGCTAAATATAAAACAAACACGAGCAATTCGTTTTGCTTCTGTGAAGTTTTTTATTGGATTTATCGCTTTTTTTGCCAGAATCGCTACACTAAGCTAAATTCAGACTCAAAACATTCTCTGAAATTAGATACTCGACAACGTCATCTGCAACCTGCGAGGTATCTACAATATATTGTTTTTGCAATAAATTGGATAAATGCAAGAAATGAACAGGTTTTGCAGATGACAATGGTTTTGCCTACTTTTCCCGAAAGAAAAGTAGGTCGAACCGAAGGTCTATCCTGAAATAAGATGAAAACTCGGCAAGACTCTGCTTGGTTTAATGTTTTAACTAAGGATTTGATCATCATTACAACTCCATAAAATATTGATAGAGGCTCTTCCATGTCGCAATTGAATGTTGACCCGCAAGAAATCGCAAAATTTGAAGCATTGGCTGCCAAATGGTGGGATCAACATTCTGAATTCCGCCCGCTCCATCAAATCAACCCTTTACGTCTAAACTGGGTGGATGAACGCGTGGGCGGCCTGGCAGGCAAGAAAGTCCTTGATGTCGGCTGTGGTGGCGGGATTCTGGCAGAAAGCATGGCACGTCGTGGTGCCGATGTTGTAGGCATTGATATGGGCGAAGCGCCGCTTGCGGTGGCACGTTTGCATGCCCAGCAGGACAATGTTGAAAATATTGAATACCGTCAGATCCCAGTCGAGCAACTGGCGCAGGAACAGGCCGGTCAATATGATGTGGTAACCTGTATGGAAATGATGGAACATGTACCAGACCCTGCTTCAATCGTGAAAGCCTGCCAGGCTTTGGTTAAGCCAGACGGTCATGTATTCTTCTCGACCATTAACCGTAATCCGAAATCATATTTATTTGCCATTATCGGTGCGGAATACGTGCTTCGTTTACTGCCAAAAGGCACGCATGACTATCATAAATTCATTCGCCCTTCAGAAATGGCACATGATATCCGCAATGCAGGTCTTACCCTCAAAGAAATGACCGGTTTACATTACAACCCGATCACCAAACATTACTGGTTAGCGCCAAATGTTGACGTGAATTATATGGTTCATACCACAAATACAGGTGCGTGATGAAAGCTGTTTTATTTGATCTTGATGGTACGCTGATCGATACCGCTGCCGACTTTATCCGTATCATTCAGCAAATGTGCCGTGACGAGCAGCGCCCTGTGGTGGATGCCGCAACCATTCGCACGCAGGTGTCTGAAGGCGCACGTGCCATGGTAAAACTGGTCTATCCCGAATTAGAGGTTACCGATCCTGTATTTTTAGGACATCGCCAGCGCTTTTTAGATGTCTATGGTGACAATATTGTAGTCGACACCAACCTGTTTGAAGGCATGTATCCTTTACTGGAAGAACTGGAAGCCCACGATATCCCGTGGGGTATTGTGACCAATAAGCCTCGTGGCTTAAGCGAGCTTTTACTCGCGGCCTTAAACCTGTCCGATCGTTGCGCTGTACTGGTTTGCCCGGAAGATGTCAGCCATACCAAACCCGATCCGGAACCGATGTATCTGGCGGCTAAAAAGCTTAATCTTGATGCCAAAGACATCATTTATGTCGGCGACCATCCACGTGATATTGATGCAGGCCGTAATGCAGACATGTATACCATTCTGGCGGCTTATGGTTATTTGCCTGTAGAAACACGTGATGATCTGGCGGCCTGGCAGGCCGATGCCATTATTCACACCATCCCCGAATTACACCAGCTGCTCAAACAGAAAATCACTGTTTTGTCAGAAAATCAGGGTATGATGGGTTAATTATTAACGATAAAAACAGGAGGCATAACAATGAAATATTCAGAATATCAACCTCGTCCAGATTTGCTGAAAGACCGTATTATCCTGATCACCGGTGCCGGTGATGGTATTGGACGTGCTGCTGCGATGAGTTATGCCCTTCATGGTGCAACCGTTGTATTACACGGCCGTACCCTGAATAAACTTGAAGTGATCTATGACGAAATTGAAGGTTTGGGTGCGCCTCAACCTGCAATCTTACCTTTGCAGCTTTCCACTGCTTCAACGCATGACTACGAGCTTCTGGTCAATACACTGGAACAGCAATTTGGCCGCCTTGATGGCATCTTGCATAATGCAGGCATGCTCGGTGACCGTGTTGAACTGGCAGAATATCCAGTCGATGTCTGGGATGATGTCATGGCAGTCAATTTACGTGCGCCTTTTGCCCTTACCCAGGCCTTATTACCGTTGCTGCAGAAATCTGAACATGCCTCTGTGGTATTTACCAGTTCCAGTGTCGGCCGTGAAGCCCGTGCCTTATGGGGTGCCTATTCAGTCTCTAAAGTAGCCACTGAAGCCATGAGCAAGATCTTTGCCGCTGAAAATACCTATCCGAATATCCGATTTAACTGCATCAATCCAGGGGGTACACGTACCGCGATGCGTGCCAAGGCTTATCCGGAAGAAGATCCGAAAGTTCTTCCAACACCGGATAGCATTATGCCAGCCTACCTGTACCTGATGGGTGACGATAGTCTGGAGATGAACGGGCAAAGTATTGACGCCCAAGCTTAATTTCATCCTTACAATAATTCTAAATAACATTGGACCCTGAGGTTAAAACTGTTTTTTTCAGAGAAATGAGTGAAAACTCTTCATTGTTTTAAAACAATAATGAATTGATCTTCACAGTTTCTCTGCATTTTTAACGTACAGTAGTTCACATGAGAGACATCCGAAGTCAATAAGGTGCATCATGAAAAAATTTTTCATTATCTTGGTTTTAGGTTCAACCACCCTGTTCAGTAGCATGGGGAGTTTTGCAGGTCCGCACGATCGTGATGAGGATTCGCGCGGTGGCGGCTGGCAAAATGGTCGTGGCTTTGATCGTCCGGATGGTGAAAATCGTCAACGTGAACGTCGTATGCGTGAAGAACGTGGTGTCGAGCGCTTAAAGCAACATCGCTGGCAGGCAGGTTATGTCATGCCACAGCACTATCGTGGCAACGGTTATAAAGTCGATTATAAAGATAATAATCTTCCTCGACCGAGCCGTAACGAGCAATGGTACAAAATCAACAACGACTATATTTTGGTCAATTCGGAAGATAACAGCATTATCCGTATCATGGGTTTCTAGGCACAGCCCCAATCGCTTGACCGCTAAAAGTTGGGGTGTTGTTTTAGGAAGTGATTTATATTTTCATTTTTTTCGTTAAAATCAGATCAATTGGTACATCTCTGAGATTCACATGGCGACCCAAATGACTGAAACGTTACATAGTACAACCCAAGATTATGTACACTGGTTTCGCCATTCCGCACCGTATATTAACGCCCATCGTGATAAAACCTTTATCCTGATGTTTGCCGGTGAAGCAGTTCAGCACGAAAATTTTCAGCATATTATTCATGATATTGCCCTGTTGCACTCTCTGGGCATCCGACTGATTCTGGTTTACGGCGCACGCCCGCAAATCAACCAGAATCTGCTTGATCGCAATATTGACACGCCCTTTCACCAGAACCATCGCATTACCACCCGCGAATCATTACGTGGCGTCATGAATGCGGTGGGTTCAATCCGTTTGGAAATTGAAGCCCTACTCTCGATGGGTCTGGCCAATTCACCAATGTACGGCGCTCGCATTGATGTGGTGTCAGGTAATTTTGTCACTGCCAAACCTTACGGGATTCGTGATGGTATCGACTTCCAGCTTACGGGTGAAGTCCGTTCGGTGGATACTGATGCCATTCAGCGTCATCTGGATAACCATAATATCGTCCTGCTGGGCCCAACTGGCTATTCAACCACGGGGGAAGTTTTTAATTTACTGGCAGAAGAAGTGGCGACCAAGACCGCGATTGCATTAAAAGCCGATAAACTGATTTTCCTGGGTGAAAGACAAGGTCTAATGGATACGCAGCACCAGTTATTGCGTGAGTTAAATCCGCATCAGCTGGAACCCTATATTCAACAGAACCAGCAACAATATCCAGAATTTGCGCTCCATCTCAAACAGGCGCAACAGGCCTCTTTATCGGGAGTGCATCGTGTGCATCTGATTTCATATGCCTATGATGGTGCCCTGATTGAAGAGCTGTTCACCCGTGATGGTGTCGGTACCCTGATTACTGATGCGCATTATGAAGAAGTCCGCATTGCCAATATCAATGACGTCGGCGGTTTAATTAACCTGTTACGTCCACTGGAGCAGGAAGGCATTCTGGTTTATCGCTCGCGTGAACGTCTGGAAAGTGAAATTGAACAGTTTGCGGTAATTGAACGGGACGGTATGATCCTGGCCTGTGCAGCCCTATACCCGATTCCGGCCGGATCAGATGAAATCCGTTCTGCTGAAATTGCCTGCGTGGCTGTGGATTCAAGCTATCGTAAATCCAATCGCGGTAGCCAGATTTTACAATTTCTGGAAAGCAAAGCCAAACAACAAGGTATTCAGCAACTGTTTGTGCTTACCACCCGAACCGCGCACTGGTTTCTGGAACAGGGCTTTGTCCCTGCCAGCGTGGATGATTTACCGAATGCGCGTCAGGAGTTATATAACTATCAGCGTAATTCTCTGGTATTTAAAAAGAGACTGCGCTAAGCATTTAGCACGATGAAGAGATATGTTTATTTTTGATAAAGATCTCTCTTCATCATCATTATCTCTGCTTAAGTCTGTATGAAGAATAAATTCACCAACCGATAAAATAATAAAAATTCAATTAAAAACAAAAACTTAATATGTTTCATTTTTTAATTCTTATTCCATTTATGGATAAGGTTATGCAATCTTGTATTTTGCACTTTTCCTCATAAACAAAGCCCGATTTGTTATTTTTTATGCAATAAAAAAAGTTTTAGCTTAGTTGCTCATCTATTTAAATCTTTTGATTTTTCGGGGAGCACAACCATCATGGCTATTTCAAACCATCGCTCATGGACAACATCTACCCTCATCGCGGCAAGTCTTGCCAGTTTGTTGGGTGTTGCAGGCTGTGCCAAAAAACCTGAGCAGCAAAGCACCACAAAACAAGAAACCACCACATTAAATATCGGCTTTCAAAAGTATGGCATCTTGCCGATTGTCAAAGCAAAAGGTGAATTAGAAAAAACGCTTGCTGCTCAGGGTGTACAGGTGAAATGGGTTGAATTCCCGGCCGGACCCCAGTTATTGGAAGGTTTAAACGTCGGAAGTGTGGTCTTGGGCGAGGCTGGTGAAGCACCACCGATCTTTGCCCAGGCTGCCAATCCCAATCTGGTCTATGTGGCCAATCAGCCCGCTGCCCCATCCGCAGAAGCCTTGATTGTGCAAAAAGATTCGCCAATTCAATCGATTCAGGATTTAAAAGGCAAGCGTATTGCATTGAATAAAGGTTCCAACGTGCATTACCTATTACTTAAGTTACTGGAAGAAAATAATCTGACCTTAAGTGATATCCAGCCCGTTTACCTTCCGCCTTCAGATGCACGTGCTGCCTTTGAAAAAGGTGCTGTCGATGCATGGGTGATCTGGGATCCATTTCTGGCTGCAGCTGAGCATCAGATTCATGCACGTGTCATTGCCAATGGCGAACATCTGGTCAGTAACCATCAATTCTATCTATCTGATCGCCAATTCGCACAAAATCATCCGCAAGTGCTAAATACCGTGGTCACCACGCTCAATCAAACCACGGACTGGGTCAAAACGCATCCAGACGATGCTGCAAAACTATTAGAAAAACCGACCGCACTTGAATTCGATATTTTAAAAACGTCGATTTCCCGTATGGGCTTTGGAGTTCAGCCTATTTCCGAAAAGGTTGCCAAAGAACAGCAATATGTAGCCGATGCATTTTTTGCCCAGAAGCTGATTCCCAAGCAACTGGTCATTCAAGATGCATTACTGAGCAAGCAATAAGCCCATTTTAAGTCTTCTATTTGAGTATAAGGATATGGTCATGCAGCAACACATCCGTCGGTTCAAATCTTTGCTCACCTTGGCCAGTCTGGGCATGTTGCTGAGCAGCCCGGTCTGGGCAATTGATCCAAGTGTTAAACAGCTGCGGATTGGCTTTCAAAAAAGTTCGATTAACTTTGCCATTACCAAGCAGCAAAAACTTCTGGAACAAGAGTTTCCCAATGCCAAAGTGACATGGAACGAGTTTCCAGCTGGCCCACAAATATTAGAAGCCCTCGCAGTCGGCTCGATTGATGTGGGAGTCACAGGCGACGCCCCGCCGGTTTATGCACAAGCGGCAGGAAAACCGCTCTACTACATTGCCTATGAAACCGCAAAACCGCTGGCTTCCGCAATTTTAATTCCAAAGGGTTCCAGCTTAAAACAGCTCGCCGATCTTAAAGGTAAGCGTATTGCCTTACAAAAAGGCTCGAGTGCACATTTTTTACTGGTTCAGGCCGTACGCAAAGCAGGTTTGAAATGGAGTGATATCCAGCCGATTTGGCTCACTCCTGCTGATGCACGGGCTGCATTTCAAAAAGGAGCGGTCGACGCCTGGGCGATCTGGGATCCTTATTACGCATCCACAGAACTGGAAGATCAGGCCAAAGTTCTGGCGACAGGTAAAAATCTGAGTCCCAATTATACCTTTTATCTGGCAGCACCGAATTTTGTCCAGCAGCATCCTCAAGCGGTGACAGGACTGCTAAAACAGATTAATCAGGCCGATCGATGGGTCCAGCAACATCAGAGTGAAACTGCCGACCTGATTGGCAAAAGTACAGGCCTTAAACCAGCTGTCAGCAGTTTATTTGTGCAACGTCGTCCGCGCCCTTCTGCCGCCGCGCCACTGAATGCCAAGGTGATTGCAGAGCAACAACAACTCGCGGACATTTTTAGCCAGCAAGGCATTATTCCGAACAGCATCCGTATCAAACAAGCTGTTTGGCAAGCCAAGTGATTTCAATAGATAGGTAAGCATATGAATATTTTCTGGTTTATTCCCACTCATGGTGACAGTCGTTATCTTGGCACCAGCAAGAGCGCTCGTCAGGTCGATCATGCTTATATGAAACAGATTGCCGTAGCGGTGGACAATCTCGGTTATGCCGGTGTCCTGATTCCGACCGGGCGCTCTTGTGAAGATCCATGGATCACCGCTGCCAGCCTGATTGATGCCACCAAACAGCTGAAATTCCTTGTGGCACTTCGCCCTGGCATTACCACTCCGGCACTTGCTGCACGGATGGCCGCCACCTTTGACCGTCTCTCCAATGGCCGTATTTTGCTTAATCTGGTGACTGGCGGCGACGAGCAAGAACTCAAGGGTGATGGTCTCTATGAAGATCACAGTACCCGTTATCAGACTGCCTCTGAATATGTCAAAATCTGGCGTGAAATCCTGACCCGCTCACATACCGGTGAATCGTTTACCTTTCACGGCGAACGCCTCAGTGTCGATGACGCCAAACTGCTCTACCCGCCTGTACAGCAACCCTATCCTCCATTGTGGTTTGGCGGTTCATCAGAGGCCGCAACTGAATTAGCAGCAGAACAGGTCGATACCTATTTGACCTGGGGTGAGCCTCCTGCTGCAGTGAAAGAAAAGGTCGAATATTTGCGTGCCAAAGCAGCCGCCAAAGGGCGTACCCTGAATTACGGGATCCGCTTACATGTGATTGTGCGTGAGACCAACGAACAGGCCTGGGCAGCAGCAGATGAGCTGATTCAATATCTGGATGATGCCACCATTGCCGCAGCACAGAAAAAATTTGCGCAAATGGATTCTGTGGGCCAGCAGCGTATGGCTGCCCTTCACGGCGGACGTAAAGACCAACTTGAAGTCTCACCGAACCTCTGGGCAGGCATTGGCCTTGTACGCGGCGGTGCAGGAACCGCCTTGGTCGGTGATCCAGAAACAGTTGCGGCACGTATTCAGGAATATGCCGATTTAGGTATCGATACCTTTATCTTCTCGGGCTATCCGCACCTGGAAGAATCGATCCGTTTTGCAGAACTGGTGTTCCCATTATTACCCCTTAAAACCCGCGAGAAACTGGCACAGCCACATTTAACTGGCCCATTTGGTGAAATTATTGCCAATAACTACGTGCCGGAGGTCAAGGAAACTAAGCCCTTGGCCAAGGAGACTGCATGAATAGCAAAGTT
The DNA here is from genome assembly GCF_000588715.1 of Acinetobacter sp. 1000160. Lineage (NCBI taxonomy): Bacteria > Pseudomonadati > Pseudomonadota > Gammaproteobacteria > Moraxellales > Moraxellaceae > Acinetobacter > Acinetobacter sp. 1000160. The sequence continues at coordinate 154,960 of NZ_JFWP02000008.1, forward strand.
TCCATCAATAATGTTTCACGTGGAACACAAAAAATAGGCAGCAGTTTATTGCCTTGGCTATTTCCAGTGTTACTGGTGCTGGTTTGGCAGGCTGCTTCAAGTTCGGGCCTGTTACAAAGTCGGGTATTACCCGCTCCAAGCGCTGTGGTAAGTGCATTCTGGCACTTACTGCTCAGTGGTGAACTTTGGCAGCATGTCAAAGTCAGTGCGGGTCGCGCTTTACTGGGTTTACTGATTGGCGGTGGATTGGGACTGATTTTAGGGCTACTCAACGGCTCATCGCGTATTGCTTCAACCTTGCTTGATACCACCTTGCAAATGATCCGTAACATTCCGGCATTGGCCTTGATTCCATTGGTGATTTTATGGTTCGGGATTGATGAAACGGCCAAACTGTTTCTGGTTGCGGTGGGCGTGTTTTTCCCGATCTATATCAATACCTATCACGGCATCCGTTCCGTCGATCCCCAGCTGATCGAAATGGGTAAAAGCTATGGATTAAGCCGCTGGCAGTTGTATAAAGACATCATTTTACCCGGTGCCATGCCTTCCATACTGGTCGGTCTGCGTTTCTCTTTAGGACTGGTCTGGGTCCTTTTAATTGTGGCCGAAACAATTTCTGCACAATCAGGAATCGGCTATATGACCATGAATGCGCGGGAATTTTTACAGACTGACATTGTTCTGGTCGGTATCTTACTTTACGCACTGCTGGGCAAATTGGCCGATGTCTTGGCTCAAGGTTTAGAACGTTATTTATTACGCTGGCATGCAGGCTACCAGAAATAAAAGGGAGATAAAGATGAGTAATTTAAATCTAAATTTCTATGACAACAATCTGGTGCAACCTGTGACTGAACCAGAAACAGCTCAGGCCCCTGCCAATGGCGCAGATATTCTGATTGAGCAACTGTATAAGTTTTATGGTGAGGTCAAGGTTCTGGAAGATCTTGATCTGCATATTCAGGCCGGTGAATTTGTTGCAGTCGTCGGACGTAGTGGCTGTGGTAAAAGCACCCTGCTCCGTCTGATTGCCCAACTCGAAAAAGCCAGTTATGGTAAAATTAAATTCCAGTCTGCCCGCCATTTTCGTGAAGGTATCACCAATGCAGACATTCGGGTGATGTTTCAGGACCCTCGCCTGCTGCCATGGAAAAGCGTTCTGCAAAATGTTCAACTGGGACTACCTAAAGAACAGCACCAACTCGCAGCAACCTTACTGGAAAAAGTCGGCTTAAAAGAGAAAGCCTCGCAATGGCCTGCACAACTTTCAGGGGGGCAACGTCAACGTGCCGCACTGGCACGTGCGCTCTCGCATTCACCCCGTATTTTGCTTCTGGATGAACCTTTAGGCGCCTTAGATGCCCTGACCCGTTTGGAAATGCAAAACCTGATTGAACGTCTCTGGAAGGAACAAGGCTTTACCGCCATTCTGGTGACTCATGATGTAAGTGAAGCTGTCCAGTTGGCCGATCGAATTATCCTTCTGGATCAGGGCCATATTGCGCATAATTTTCAGGTGAATCTGCCACGTCCACGTAAAAAGAGTATTGCTTTTGCACAACTCGAACAACAAGTCCTTGATGCGGTTTTAGCCACCTAAAACCGTTTCACTTTTTCTAAAAAATGCATCAAATCATCAAAAATAACGATTCCAATTGATGACCAACAGATGAATTATTTACAAAATATGTATGACCTTTTTTAGATTTCAATAATTATCAAACACATCCCCAATTTTGGCCCAAAAAGTATAATTTTTTCGATAAAAAAATTCTGTGACTGTGCACAAATCCGGCAATTTATCTTACAATGTCAATGACATTTTTTGAATCAAGCTCGCAGATGGAACAGAAAAAAAGTACACAAAAGCGCAATCAACTGCTGAATGCTGCCCTGGATGTTTTTTCCGTCTATGGGTTTAGTGGCGCAAGTCTGGATGAGATTGCACAGCTCGCAAATATGCATAAATCCAATATTTTCTACTACTATGAAAATAAAGAGTCATTGTATGTGGAAGTACTCACCACGGTTCTGCAAAAATGGCTGGCGCCTTTGCAGACCTTAGAGTCTGAACTTGAACCAACAGAAGCACTGACGCATTATTTAATTCAAAAAATTGAAAGCTCACGTGACCAGCCAAAGGCTTCACGTTTATTTGCACTCGAGATTATTCAAGGTGCTCCTCATATTTTGCCGATCTTGAAAGGTCCGTTAAAAAAACTGTTTAAGCGTAAAGCTAAAGTCATTCAAACTTGGCAAGAACAAGGTAAATTGTCGGCAGAGATTGATCCAGAACTGTTGATTCTGAATATCTGGGCCATTACACAGAATTACGCGGATTTCTCGACCCAGATTGAAATGGTGACAGGAAAAACCCTACGTAATCGTAGTATGTTTCAACGCAGCATCGAGCATACCGTGCATGTGATGTTATACGGCGTATTGCCGCGTTAAATTTTCTTCACACGCCTTATCTTAGCGATTAAAATAGAAAAAGCGGCTTTGTTAGTCGCTTTTTTTCAAGGCATATAAAACTGAAACAGAATTGACTAGGATAGTGATGCTAAATATAAAGTCTTAAGTATTTATTGTAAAAAATATTATGTTAATCTTAGGAAAACTCAGTTATTCAATATGAAAAAATTAGACTTTCAAATAAGTAAGATAATAGAAGTAAAAAATCCTATTTACTGTGGAGATGATCTTTTACATTTGTATATTCATACTGAACAAGCAAGCTATATTCAATTTTTCTGCTTGGATTTGTTTTCCTATATAGACAATATTAATGAGTTACTTGCATGTATTCTTAATCAAGAAACAAGGGGAGATTATTCATTTAGAAAATGGATCGTTAATACAGAGTTTAAAGCAATATCCATCCAAGAATTAGCACTACAAACTAATAATCTAATCAATCAATTAGATATGATTTTAAATGAATCTCCAGCGAGCTTGGGTGCCAAATTCCTGAAAGAATATTTATGTACTCTAAATTTTGAAAATACTACAAATAGTTATGAAATCTTAAGTCATTCTAATGTTATTCCTAATAGTCCTGATGAAGGAGGTCCAAATTATCAATTTTTTTGGGAAAACATGGGAAAATTCTACTTTTTACAGATTCATTTAGAATCATAATTTATTCCATTTAACAGAATAATCGTCATACAATTAAAAGATAAAAATTTATTTAATTTTAAAAGCTTAACAATACTCTCAAATGTGTTCATATACATAACTATATTATGCCTTTGTGTTTAAAAATGCGCCTGATACAACGCCAATAATTTTTGTGCGCCTAGTAACAGATTCTCTTCCCAATCCAGATGAGCCGTATCATTGGCACCATCAGTAATATATTTAACGGAAATCAAACGTACACCCAGTTTCTGACACACTTTAGCTAAGGCATAGCCTTCCATATCAACCAGATTACAGCTGACTTTCGGTAAGCCCGTTTCAAACGAATCACCCGTGCCACAAATTCCTTTTGGTAAAGACTCAAAATGCGGCTGGGCATGGATGTCAGCAGGAATCTCATCATCCATTGGTGTAACCCCGACTGCAAAACCGAGTGGGGAGACATCCATATCACGCTGCACGAAAGTCGTGACTTCAACCAGACTATGTGCATCAAAGTGTGAACTGCCTGCACTGCCTAAATTAATTAGCGTTTTGCATCCCGTCTTTTGAATCACTTCAAATGCCTTGAATGCCGCATTAATTTTGCCGATGCCACTATAATGGACTTCTATACCTGCCTGCTCAAACAAACCTTTGGATTCACTCGGCAACGCCATAATCAGAGCTACATCAGCATTCATAAAAAGACTCGTTCAAATCAAAATAGAGACACAAAAAAGGTGCGCTCAGGCACACCTTAGATATTATTGCATCTTCTGCTGTAAGGCGACCAAACAGGGAGAGAAAAATAATTGACCGCTATATGCCCCTGCCAGCGTTTTCTTCATCACCAAGGCCCATAATCCGACTAGCAGCAGACTGAGAACCACAGCCGCATACTGTAAAAAACCGATATGTAACTGATGTGCCAGATTAAAGATCGCCAAAATAAATACCCCAAACGGGAACGTGAGGCCCCACCAGCCTAGGTTAAATGGAATGCCAGTACGCATATGGCGCAGTGTGGTCAAGATCGCAATCCCAAACCACCATAAACCGAAGCCTAATAACACCAGACTCGCTACGATGCCTAAAGCAGGTAATAACGTTGCCAAGCCTTCAAAGCCCATCGCTTGCATGATCCGTGGCGCCTGCTCACCGAGTAATAGTAATGCTAACGCCCCTGTCCCAATCGGACCTAAACATAACCAGCTAGAAATCGCCACTTCTTTCTCAGGCAACTGATGCAATGCCAGACGTAACATCAGGATAGTTAAAATTGCAAAGGCAGGTAAGACAGAAATTCCCCATAATACATAGCCTGTGATCAAGATGGTCAAGGCATGCTGATCGGCTGCTAAATGTTGCAATAACAAGCCCGCAGAGCTGGCAGCAACTTCACATGCCACAATCGGCAACAGCCAGACGGCGGTCATGCGTTGCAGTTGATGGTCCTGACAACTAAACATGCAAAATGGCACCACCCACGCAATCACTACAGCAAGAACAACATCGATATACCAAAGGTAAGTGGCTATCTGGATGGCGATATCACCATATAAATGTGTTCCGAAACTGATAAAACCATTGGCAATCGTGGCTAAACCCATGGGTATCGCTCCCAAAAACAGACTCATATTGGGATGGCTAAAAATCTGCTTGGCTTCAGTCGGAAACAAGATCCAGCGTAAGCCATACAACACAGTAAAGGTGCTAAATAACAGAATGTTGAATTGCCACAACTTCGTCGCAAGCATAAACAAAAGAGATGAAGCAAAAGGCAGCTGTGCTAAAATCATCGCCACCACCCCGGTGCCCATGGTGGCAGTAAACCAGTTTGGGGTAAAATGGCGAATTACATCGGTGCTCTGCTCTAGCTGATAAAACGGCTTTTTCATCTCTATCTCGATATCAAGCGACTATGCAACTATTTTAGTTTAATCATTAAATAAGAAAAATTGATTTATTTTTATTTAATGAATCAATTTAATTGATATAAAACTTCTAAATATTGAAAATTTTCTGTGTAAAAACACAACAACAAGACGAAACGCTGAGAATATGGCAATATATAGCCTTTGCAAAAATCACTGTATTTAACGCCCATGAAGTTGCTTCGTCTCAACGCATTATCGCCAGATTTTCAGTTACCGCCGACTGCGGTAACCATTGGCAATTTTGATGGTGTCCATCTCGGCCATCAAGCGATGATTGCTCAACTCAAAACGTTGGCTGCTGCGCAAGGCTTAAAAACATTGGTGATGATTTTTGAGCCGCAACCGCTTGAATTTTTTAAAGGTTATGATGCTCCGCCACGGATTAGCTCATTACGTGAAAAAGTAGAATATTTAACTGAGCTCGGTGTGGACTACATTGCAGTTGCGAAATTTGACCAATATTTTAGAAGTCTAAATGCTACAGAATTTGCAGACCTACTCAAATTAAAACTGAATGCGCAAAGCCTTGTACTGGGAGATGACTTCCATTTTGGTAAAGATCGTCAAGGCAACAGCGAATTTCTACGCAACTATGGCTTTGATGTCACCAATTTAAATACCATTGCCTTAAACGGTGAACGGGTCAGTTCAACCCGTATTCGTCAGGTCCTACAAGCAGGTGATCTGGCCTTAGCGGCAAAATTACTGGGTCGTCCGTATAGCATCACTGGCCGTGTCCAGTATGGTGATCAAATTGGTCGCACTCTTGATTTCCCAACGATTAATGTGCGTTTAAACCGCCATAAACCGTGCTTAAACGGGATTTATGCGGTCGATGTGGTGTGTGAAGATGCCTCTCTTACAGCAAAAATAAAACATGCAGATCCTGCCCTTAATGGCATCTCTGGCTATCAAGCTGACAGTTTGTTTGGTGCAGGTCATGTGGGAACACGCCCAGCCATCAAACAAGACCAGCCAGAATGGCGATTAGAGGTACATTTCCCTGATGTTTCTGCTAATCTGTATGGCTTATTGATGCGGGTAACCTTCCTTCACTATTTACATGGTGAGCTGAATTACCCTTCGCTTGAAGCCCTCAAAGCCGGAATTAATGATGATGTGCAAAAGTTACGAGATTATCGTAGTAGCACAGCAGAATTTCCTTTTTAAATTTAAAACGTAATACATGTCAGTTTACAAACTGATCAAACTGGAAGAAAACTTGCATGAGCGATAAGCAAACTCCTGAAAATGCAGTGGATTATAAAGCCACACTCAATTTGCCAGCGACTGAATTTGCCATGAAGGCAAACTTGGCTGTGCGTGAAGCCAAATGGTTAGAAGAGTGGTATGCCGACAACATTTATCAGCAGATTCGTGCATCGCGTATTGGCAAGAAAAAATATGTCCTTCATGACGGCCCTCCCTATGCCAATGGTCAAATCCATTTAGGCCATGCCGTCAATAAAGTCTTAAAAGATATCATTATCAAAAGCCGTGTTTTAGATGGCTTTGATGCACCTTATGTGCCAGGTTGGGACTGTCACGGTCTGCCAATCGAACTGAAAGTAGAAGAAAAAGTTGGTAAGGTCGGTGTCAAGGTTGATGCATCGACTTTCCGTAAAGCATGCCGTGAATATGCATACACTCAAGTCGAATTACAGAAAAAAGACTTTGTACGTATGGGTGTGTTTGGTGACTGGGACAATCCATACCTCACCATGAACTTCAAACAAGAAGCAGATATCGTACGTGCACTCGGTGCAATTGCCAAAGCAGGTCATATTGAGCCAGGTTTAAAACCAGTAAACTGGTGTATGGACTGTGGTTCTTCTCTGGCTGAAGCTGAAGTTGAATACGAAGATAAAAAATCAGATGCCATTGATGTCGGCTTCACCGTGGTTGATCTGAAAGAGCTCAGCACACGTTTGAATGTCGAGGTTAAAGATGCGACTGATATCGTGATCTGGACCACGACACCATGGACTTTGCCTGCAAACCAAGCCGTAGCATTGCATGCTGAAATCGACTATCAACTGGTACAGGTTACGACTGACCGTGGTACGCAAAACTTTATTCTGGCCAAAGATCTGGTGGAATCAGCAATCGAGCGTTATAAGCTTGAAAACCCAGTTGTACTCGCTGATTTCAAAGGTGCGGCAATCGAAAATCTTTTATTGCAACATCCGCTGTTAACTGATCGCCAAGTGCCTGTGATTTTAGGCGAGCACGTGATTGCAACCAGTGGTACAGGTGCAGTCCATACTGCACCGGGCCACGGTGTAGACGACTATAAAGTCGGCCTACTCTATCAATTGAAAGTTGAAAATCCTGTAGGCGGCAATGGTGTGTATTTACCCACTGCACCAATTTTTGCAGGCGAACACATCTATAAAGCCAATCCTCAAATTATTGAAGCATTGGGTGCAGTCGGTCGTTTATGGGCGCATCAGCCAATCAAGCATAGCTATCCGCATTGCTGGCGTCACAAAACACCAATTATCTTCCGTGCGACACCACAATGGTTTATCAGTATGGATGCCAACGGTCTACGCCAAAATGCATTAAACGCGATTGAAAATGACATTGAGTTTGTGCCTGATTGGGGTCAAAGCCGTATCCAATCCATGATTGAAGGTCGTCCTGACTGGTGTATCTCACGTCAACGGACCTGGGGTGTGCCAATCCCGTTCTTCGTTCATAAAGATACCAACGAATTGCATCCGCGTACGCCTGAACTGATTGAAGAAGTGGCTAAGCTGATCGAACAGGAAGGGATTGACGGCTGGTATAACCGTGAAGCAAGTGACTTCATTGGTGCAGATGCCGAAAACTACAATGCAATCCGTGACACACTGGATGTCTGGTTCGACTCTGGCACAACCCACTATGCGGTGCTACGTGAACGTGAAGACCTGCAAGATCCTGCTGACTTGTATCTTGAAGGTTCAGATCAACACCGTGGCTGGTTCCAGTCTTCATTGCTGACCTCAATTGCCATCAATGAACGCGCGCCATATAAAGGCTTGCTCACCCACGGTTTCGTGGTCGATGAGAAAGGCCGTAAAATGTCTAAATCATTAGGTAATATCATTACCCCACAAGACATTATTAAAGATATGGGTGCAGATGGCTTACGCTTCTGGATCGCTTCTGCAGACTACCGTTATGAAATGACGGCCGGTAAAGAAATCTTTAGCCGTGCTTCAGATGGTTACCGTCGTATCCGTAACACCTTACGTTTCTTGCTGGCGAACCTGAATGGCTTCAAGCCATCTACGGATGCGCTGCCAGTGGACCAGTTGATTGCATTAGACCAATACATCCTGCAACGTGCTGCTGAGGTTCAAAAAACCATTCAGCAAGCCTATGAAGAGATGAATTTCCATATTGTGACCAATGCCCTCACCAACTTCTGTATCAACGATTTGGGTGGGTTCTATCTCGACATCATCAAAGATCGTCAATACACAACCAAGGCAGATTCACAAGCACGTCATTCTGCCCAAACCGCGCTATACCATATCGTTCAGGCCTTTGTCCGCTGGATGGCACCAATTCTCAGCTTTACCGCACAAGAAGCATGGCCTTTAATCCCAGAACAAACTGAAAAATATGTGTTTACCGCTGAATGGTATGACATTCCAACCGCATCAACAGCAAACTTACTGTCTGAAGCAGATTGGCAAACATTGATTAGCGTAAAATCAGCAGTAAATAAACAGATTGAAGCAGCACGTAACGCTAAACTGATTGGCAGTAACTTATCTGCAAAAGTTGAACTTTGGGCAGATGAAGCATTACAGAAATTGTTGAACCAATTGGCTGATGAATTACGCTTTGTCTTGATCACCTCTCAAGTCATTGTGCATCCGTATGCTGAACAAGGTGAAAGCACTGACCTTGCCGGGTTACGTGTTCAGGTTTCAGCGGCGGATGGTGAAAAATGTGTACGCTGCTGGCATGTGCTGCCAGATGTAAATACACACGTTGGTCATGCTGGTTTATGCGCTCGTTGTATTATCAATGTCACTGGCAGTGGCGAAGTGAGAAAATATGCATAATTCTGTGCAAACAAGCCCCGCGAAAAAAGGCTTATTCCAGTTTTACCCGCACAACTTCATGTGGCTTGGACTTTCTGTCCTTGCCATTGTGCTGGATCAATGGACCAAATGGATTGCAAGTTCGCATTTAAATTATGCTGATCCTGTTCCGGTTCTGCCTTTTTTAAACTGGACATTACTTCACAATCATGGCGCAGCATTTAGCTTTCTATCTGATGCGGGTGGCTGGCAACGTTATCTGTTTACCTCTCTAGCAGGCATTGTGTCGGTTATTTTTGTGTTCTGGCTGATGCGCATGCCAAAGAAAATGATCGTTTTGCCTATGGCGATTGCGTTGATTCTCGGTGGAGCCATTGGCAACCTGATTGACCGTGTCAGTCTGGGCTATGTGGTCGATTTTATCCATGTCTATTACCAGAACAGCCATTTCCCGGCATTTAATCTTGCAGATAGTGCCATTACTTTGGGAACGATTTTACTGCTAATCGATACCTTCTTCCTCGAGAAGAAACGCAACCAAAATGCGGATAGATAAGATGAACGAAATTATTCACCCAAACGAAGAAATTCGTATCCAGGACGGTTCAAAAGTTGACTTGCACTTTTCGGTTTCAATCGAAAATGGTGTTGAGATCGACAATACCCGTGGCCGTGAAGAACCTGTCAGTCTGGTGATTGGCGACGGTAACCTGTTACCTGGCTTTGAAAAGGCTTTATTTGGTTTACGTGCAGGCGATCGTCGTACTGTACATTTACCACCTGAAGATGCTTTTGGCCCCTGGAATGCTGAAAATATCCAGATCTTCGATACGGTTAAGTTTGAACAACGTCCCATCGTTGGTCATATGATTGAATTTGAAGATAAGGCCAAAGCCACCTTATTTGGAATTGTAAAATCGGTCAATGATGACACCACTGAAATCGATTTTAATCATCCACTGGCAGGCAAAAATATTACCTTTGAAGTGGAAATCTTTAAGGTTACCCCTGCTGGACAGCAAGGCATTAAATTGATGTAACATAAAAGCTCTCAAATGAGAGCTTTTTTTAACCCTGAATAAAAGTATAAGATCATTAAAAGACATTTATTTTCGATTCAAAGCAATAACACAGGAAGATTAATATGCTCATTTACATTATCGTCGGTAGCATCCGCGAAGGCCGTACAGCCATTAAAATCGCCAATTGGGTCGATCAGGCCATCAATGAACTTTCATTAAATGATATTCAGACCGAGATTATCGATCTGAAAGAATGGGCTTTACCTATCTTTGCAGGCGCGCATCCTCCAGCGACAGGTGTTTATGACCAACCTAAACAACAACAATGGGCCGATAAAATTGCCGCTGCTGATGCATTTATCTTGATTAGCCCTGAATATAATCATGGCTACAGTCCAGCACTCAAAAATGCACTGGATTACGTGGCTAAGGAATGGCAAGGTAAACCTGCGGCTTATGTGGGCTATGGTGCAACCAATGGCTCGCGCTCAATTGATCAACTCCGTCAGGTCGCGACCTATATCGGCTTGGTGGACAGCAACGCCGTTCTTGAAATCCGTGATATTTTTAAACGTAATAAAGAAGAAACGTTTGAAGCCAATGAGTTTGAAGTGAAAGGCTTGTCAGCGTTAATGAGTAAACTACAGAAGTATCATATCGCTTAATTGTACGCCTAAGCGTACGTTGATCAGGTAGATTTACCTCTATATCCAACCCAGCTTAATCGTTAATATATGAAGCATAGAGAGACAGGAAGTCTCATTGAGAATAATAAAACACACAGGACGTGGTCGTTAATAGGATATCAACGACATAAGCGGAATACGAAGAAGCCCCGTCAGGATGATGGGGCTTCTTTTTATCTATCTGAAGCATGTAACAGAAATTGACATCGTATCCCGCAAGATACAATCTGCCCCAGAAAGCCCTACATTTTTCATTTTTTTAGCTTGTTACCCTAAAATAAAAATGATTTTGAGGTCGTAACCATGGGTAAAAAAGCATTAATCATCACATCTAACGCAGGCGTTGAACATGATGAGCTGATTCAGCCACTCGAATTTTTAAAAGGCAAAGGTATTGAAGTCATCCATGCTGCAGAAAGCTTTGATGCTGTACAGACGGTAAAAGGTGATAAGGCACTTGGTCCAAGTTATACACCACAAGCCTCATTGGATCAGGTTTCTGTAGAAGATTACGATATTTTGATTATTCCTGGCGGTACCGTCAATGCCGATACCTTACGGCTCAATGAAAAAGCCCATGCCATCATTCAGTACTTTACCGATCAAAACAAGCCGATTGCCGCAATCTGTCATGCGCCTTGGACACTCATCAATGCAGAACGCATTCAGGATAAAAATCTGACGTCCTATAAAAGCATTCGTCTGGACCTAGAAAATGCAGGCGCACACTGGGTGGATGAAGCGGTACATCGTTGTAATACCAATGATTGGCCTCTTATTACCTCACGCTGCCCAGATGATATTCCACAGTTCAATGAAGCTATCTTGAAAGAGTTAAGCCAAGAATAAGTTCTTAGACAGCATTATTTTCCTTTACGCAATAAAAAACACCCCCAACCGTCAGGTTAGGGGTGTTTAGATTTAAAAGCTGGCGATGACTTACTCTCACATGGCAAGTGCCACACTACCATCAGCGCTAAGAGGTTTCACTTCTGAGTTCGGGAAGGGATCAGGTGGTTCACTCTTGCTATTGTCGCCAGCAAACTGTTTTGGTTTTGGGTGGTCTTACGTTTTTTGCCACTTAGTACCGAAAGAGTTATTAACGGATTAGTTAATTGAGTCGTATTGTAACTAGTTTTGACACTAAATCAAGTTATGTATTGAATTTATCTTGAATACAACAACTGTTTGGGTGTTGTATAGTCAAGCCTCACGAGCAATTAGTATTGGTCAGCTTCACACGTCACCGTGCTTCCACACCCAACCTATCAACGTCCTAGTCTCGAACGGCTCTTTAGAGGAATAAATTCCTAGGGAAATCTTATCTTGAGGTAGGCTTCCCGCTTAGATGCTTTCAGCGGTTATCCCTTCCGAACATAGCTACCCGGCGATGCGACTGGCGTCACAACCGGTACACCAGAGGTTCGTCCACTCTGGTCCTCTCGTACTAGGAGCAGATCCTCTCAAATTTCCAGCGCCCACGGTAGATAGGGACCGAACTGTCTCACGACGTTCTAAACCCAGCTCGCGTACCTCTTTAAATGGCGAACAGCCATACCCTTGGGACCTGCTTCAGCCCCAGGATGAGATGAGCCGACATCGAGGTGCCAAACACCGCCGTCGATATGAACTCTTGGGCGGTATCAGCCTGTTATCCCCAGAGTACCTTTTATCCGTTGAGCGATGGCCCTTCCATACAGAACCACCGGATCACTAAGACCTACTTTCGTACCTGCTCGACTTGTGGGTCTCGCAGTTAAGCGCGCTTTTGCCTTTATACTCTACGCGTGATTTCCGACCACGCTGAGCGCACCTTCGTACTCCTCCGTTACTCTTTAGGAGGAGACCGCCCCAGTCAAACTACCCACCAGACATGGTCCTCGCCCCGGATTACGGGGCAGAGTTAGAACCTCAACATTACCAGGGTGGTATTTCAAGGACGGCTCCATTAGAACTAGCGTTCTAACTTCAAAGCCTCCCACCTATCCTACACAAGTAAGGTCAAAGTTCAATGTCAAGCTGCAGTAAAGGTTCACGGGGTCTTTCCGTCTAGCCGCGGGTACACTGCATCTTCACAGCGATTTCGATTTCACTGAGCCTCTGCTGGAGACAGCGCCGCCATCATTATGCCATTCGTGCAGGTCGGAACTTACCCGACAAGGAATTTCGCTACCTTAGGACCGTTATAGTTACGGCCGCCGTTTACTGGGGCTTCGATCAAGAGCTTCGCTTACGCTAACCCCATCAATTAACCTTCCAGCACCGGGCAGGCATCACACCCTATACGTCCACTTTCGTGTTTGCAGAGTGCTATGTTTTTAATAAACAGTTGCAGCGGCCTGGTTTCTGTGGCTGCCAACAGCTCAGGGAGCAAGTCCCATCACCGTCAGCAGCGTACCTTCTCCCGAAGTTACGGTACCATTTTGCCTAGTTCCTTCAGCAGAGTTCTCTCAAGCGCTTTGGTCTACTCGACCTGACCACCTGTGTCGGTTTCGGGTACGATTCCTGTGTAACTGAAGCTTAGAGACTTTTCCTGGAAGCATGGTATCAGCCACTTCACTGTACAAGTACAGCTTGCTATCAGCTCTCAGCATAGAGCACCCCGGATTTGCCTAAGATGCATGCCTACAGCCTTCCACCTGGACAACCAACGCCAGGCTGACTTAACCTTCTCCGTCCTCTCATCGCATTACACAGAAGTATTGGAATATTAACCAATTTCCCATCGACTACGCCTCTCGGCCTCGCCTTAGGGGTCGACTCACCCAGCCCCGATTAACGTTGGACTGGAACCCTTGGTCTTTCAGCGAACGGGTTTTTCACCCGTTTTGTCGTTACTCACGTCAGCATTCGCACTTCTGATACCTCCAGCATACTTCTCAATACACCTTCATCGGCTTACAGAACGCTCCCCTACCACGTATACTAAAGTATACATCCGCAGCTTCGGCACATAGTTTTAGCCCCGTTACATCTTCCGCGCAGGCCGACTCGACTAGTGAGCTATTACGCTTTCTTTAAAGGGTGGCTGCTTCTAAGCCAACCTCCTAGCTGTCTATGCCTTCCCACATCGTTTCCCACTTAACTATGATTTTGGGGCCTTAGCTGGCGGTCTGGATTGTTTTCCTCTTGACTACGGACGTTAGCACCCGCAGTCTGTCTCCCGGATAGTACTCATTGGTATTCGGAGTTTGCATCGGTTTGGTAAGTCGGGATGACCCCCTAGCCGAAACAGTGCTCTACCCCCAATGGTATTCGTCCGAGGCGCTACCTAAATAGCTTTCGGGGAGAACCAGCTATCACCAGGCTTGATTAGCCTTTCACCCCTATCCACAAGTCATCCCCTGGCTTTTCAACGACAGTGGGTTCGGTCCTCCAGTTAGTGTTACCCAACCTTCAACCTGCTCATGGATAGATCGCCTGGTTTCGGGTCTATACCCAGCAACTAAACGCCCTATTAAGACTCGATTTCTCTACGGCTCCCCTATGCGGTTAACCTTGCTACTGAATATAAGTCGCTGACCCATTATACAAAAGGTACGCAGTCACACCACGAAGGTGCTCCCACTGCTTGTATGCATGCGGTTTCAGGATCTATTTCACTCCCCTCACAGGGGTTCTTTTCGCCTTTCCCTCACGGTACTGGTTCACTATCGGTCAGTCAGGAGTATTTAGCCTTGGAGGATGGTCCCCCCATATTCAGACAAGGTTTCACGTGCCTCGCCCTACTCGTCATCATTATGTGTGCCCTTTCGTGTACGGGAATATCACCCTCTACGTTCGCACTTCCCAGAGCGTTCCACTAGAACACACATAACTTAATGGGCTGCTCCCCGTTCGCTCGCCGCTACTAAGGGAATCTCAATTGATTTCTTTTCCTAAGGGTACTGAGATGTTTCACTTCCCCTCGTTCGCTTCATAAGCCTATGTATTCAGCTTATGATACCCGCCTTTTAGCGGGTGGGTTCCCCCATTCAGAAATCTCCGGATCAAAGGATATTTGCCGCCTCCCCGGAGCTTTTCGCAGGCTATCACGTCTTTCATCGCCTCTGACTGCCAAGGCATCCACCACATGCACTTAATTACTTGACTATACAACCCCAAACAGTCGTTACACCTACAAGTGGGTGTAGCAACAGAATCAATGTAAACATTAATTCATACAGCTTGTTGTTTCGTGAACTTAATCACCGTACAGCTTCAATCTAAATTCATATACCAAAACGCTTGATTCAGTGTTTTTGCTAGTTCTCATTTCATTCAACTTAAACATCGAAATGTTTAAATCAAAGAATGAGTGAACAATTTATTTCAGACTCAATTCTACTAATCTGTTAATGATTAACTACCACCTCGTCGGTGCGTAGTAAACTGTGATAAATCACAGAGATTAATAAACCAGTCAACTTGGACTGTATTCACTAAACTCTATAATCTATTTAGCTCAGAATTACTAAGTAATTCATGGTGGAGACTAGGAGAGTCGAACTCCTGACCTCCTGCGTGCAAAGCAGGCGCTCTACCAACTAAGCTAAGTCCCCAGCTTAAAATCATAATGAACGATATATCTCAATCTCAGCTTCAGCTATCAGATTTGGTGGGTCTGACAAGACTTGAACTTGTGACCCCACGCTTATCAAGCGTGTGCTCTAACCAACTGAGCTACAGACCCTCAGATACATCTTCGAAGAACAACTTGTTGTGGATTCTTACCGGTCACCAATCTTTCGTTAAGGAGGTGATCCAGCCGCAGGTTCCCCTACGGCTACCTTGTTACGACTTCACCCCAGTCATCGGCCACACCGTGGTAACCGCCCTCTTTGCAGTTAGGCTAGCTACTTCTGGTGCAACAAACTCCCATGGTGTGACGGGCGGTGTGTACAAGGCCCGGGAACGTATTCACCGCGGCATTCTGATCCGCGATTACTAGCGATTCCGACTTCATGGAGTCGAGTTGCAGACTCCAATCCGGACTACGATCGGCTTTTTGAGATTAGCATCCTATCGCTAGGTAGCAACCCTTTGTACCGACCATTGTAGCACGTGTGTAGCCCTGGCCGTAAGGGCCATGATGACTTGACGTCGTCCCCGCCTTCCTCCAGTTTGTCACTGGCAGTATCCTTAAAGTTCCCATCCGAAATGCTGGCAAGTAAGGAAAAGGGTTGCGCTCGTTGCGGGACTTAACCCAACATCTCACGACACGAGCTGACGACAGCCATGCAGCACCTGTATCTAGATTCCCGAAGGCACCAATCCATCTCTGGAAAGTTTCTAGTATGTCAAGGCCAGGTAAGGTTCTTCGCGTTGCATCGAATTAAACCACATGCTCCACCGCTTGTGCGGGCCCCCGTCAATTCATTTGAGTTTTAGTCTTGCGACCGTACTCCCCAGGCGGTCTACTTATCGCGTTAGCTGCGCCACTAAAGCCTCAAAGGCCCCAACGGCTAGTAGACATCGTTTACGGCATGGACTACCAGGGTATCTAATCCTGTTTGCTCCCCATGCTTTCGTACCTCAGCGTCAGTATTAGGCCAGATGGCTGCCTTCGCCATCGGTATTCCTCCAGATCTCTACGCATTTCACCGCTACACCTGGAATTCTACCATCCTCTCCCATACTCTAGCTTCCCAGTATCGAATGCAATTCCCAAGTTAAGCTCGGGGATTTCACATCCGACTTAAAAAGCCGCCTACGCACGCTTTACGCCCAGTAAATCCGATTAACGCTCGCACCCTCTGTATTACCGCGGCTGCTGGCACAGAGTTAGCCGGTGCTTATTCTGCGAGTAACGTCCACTCATCTTAGGTATTAACTAAGAGAGCCTCCTCCTCGCTTAAAGTGCTTTACAACCAAAAGGCCTTCTTCACACACGCGGCATGGCTGGATCAGGCTTGCGCCCATTGTCCAATATTCCCCACTGCTGCCTCCCGTAGGAGTCTGGGCCGTGTCTCAGTCCCAGTGTGGCGGATCATCCTCTCAGACCCGCTACAGATCGTCGCCTTGGTAGGCCTTTACCCCACCAACTAGCTAATCCGACTTAGGCTCATCATTTAGCGCAAGGTCCGAAGATCCCCTGCTTTCTCCCGTAGGACGTATGCGGTATTAGCATTCCTTTCGGAATGTTGTCCCCCACTAAATGGCAGATTCCTAAGCATTACTCACCCGTCCGCCGCTGGGTCAGTTACCGAAGCAACCTTCCCCGCTCGACTTGCATGTGTTAAGCCTGCCGCCAGCGTTCAATCTGAGCCATGATCAAACTCTTCAGTTTAAAATCATTAGTAGCTTA
>NZ_JFWP02000009.1:0-162596 GCF_000588715.1 Acinetobacter sp. 1000160
AAAGTGATTGCTTCACCACAACTACAAGACGAAAATAATTTTAACCTGCAAGGCAAAATCGGTGTCCGCACACCGCAACAATCTGGCAGTGCATTTTTTACATGGGTACAACAACAGGATCAGTTTGATATTGAGCTGACCGGTATCCTCGGCGTAGGTAAAACCCAGATTGAAGGCAAACCTGGTCAAGTCACCTTAAATAGCGCTAAAACAGGCTTGATTACGGCCGCAACACCAGAAGAATTACTAGAAAAAGCAACCGGTTGGCAAGCGCCGATTATGCATCTTGCCTACTGGATACAAGCCAAACCCGCAACCCAGAATGCTCAGGTGAGTAAAGATGAGCAAAATCGTCTTAAACAGCTAGTTGAAGATGGCTGGACTGTAGATTTCAGTTATAACGATGCACAAACGCTTCCGAATAAGCTTTTGTTGAAGCAAGCTCTTGCAGACGGTAAAGAAAACCGTATTACAATGGTGATTCAAAACCGATAATTTTTTAGATTATTTTTTATGATTAGAGTGCCTTCCCCCGCCAAGCTGAATTTGTTTCTGCATATCACCGGTCGTCGTGACAATGGTTATCATGAATTACAGACCATTTTTCAGTTGATTGATTTATACGACTGGATGACTTTTGAACCGCATGCAGAAGAAAATATTCAGATTGAAGGTCTGGCAGAAGTACAACTCGAACAGAATTTAATCTATCGCGCTGCACAGCTCTTACGTTCGCATGCCAAAAAACTATGTGGGCTGAATATCCGGATTGAAAAAAATATTCCGATGGGTGCTGGGCTGGGTGGTGGTTCGTCCAATGCCGCGACCACCCTGATTGTGCTGAACCAGCTCTGGCAATGTGGCTTAAACGAGCAACAACTCGCCGACTATGGTGTACAGCTGGGTGCGGATGTTCCGATCTTTGTTTTTGGCCGCAATGCTTGGGCTGAAGGCATCGGTGAACATTTATCATTCATAGACTTAGCTCAAAAAAAATTCATAATCCTGAAACCTGACTGTTTTATCAGCACTCAACAGCTTTTTTCGCAAAAAACATTGACAAGAGACTCTAAGATCACTAAATTTTGCGCCTATCAGATAGAACCTTCTAATTTTGGAAATAACTTTGAACCTCTGGCTCGACAGTTATACCCTGAAGTAGAAGAAGCAATGCAGTATTTAGATCAGTTTGGTCGAGCAAAGCTTACAGGTACAGGTGCTTGTGTTTTTATTGAAGTAACCGGTGAAATGGATACAGCGCAAATTTTGCAAAACTCGCCTTGTAAATCTTACTTGGTCAACAGTTTAGTAGAGTCTCCGTTAAGACATTTCTCAGTTACACGTTAGGGGCGTCGCCAAGTGGTAAGGCACCGGGTTTTGATCTCGGCATCCGTTGGTTCGAATCCAGCCGCCCCTGCCAATTTTCACCTGTAGATGTATATGTAATAGGGGCGTCGCCAAGTGGTAAGGCACCGGGTTTTGATCTCGGCATCCGTTGGTTCGAATCCAGCCGCCCCTGCCATTACATATCATCGAATTTAGGGGCGTCGCCAAGTGGTAAGGCACCGGGTTTTGATCTCGGCATCCGTTGGTTCGAATCCAGCCGCCCCTGCCATATCTTTAGACAGACTTGTTTTGTATCGATATTTGCTCAAATATATTGACATTGTCCTATAAAACGATTAAAGTTCTGCCGCATTAGGGGCGTCGCCAAGTGGTAAGGCACCGGGTTTTGATCTCGGCATCCGTTGGTTCGAATCCAGCCGCCCCTGCCATATAATAGATTGTTTCCAAATTACCCGTTGGAAAAATTAAAAATTTTTCCCTTGCGCTCGGTCGAAGCATAGCTTCGCTTAACCCTCGCTCAGGTGCTTCATGCCCAATCTTGTCGTTTTTAGTGGAAGTGCTCATCCACAGTTCGCCCAAAAAGTCGTAAGCCATTTACATATCCCACTCGGTGCTGCTTCTGTAAGTAAGTTCTCTGATGGGGAAATTTCAGTTGAAATTACTGAAAATGTTCGTGGTAAAGACGTTTTTATCGTCCAATCTACTTGTGCCCCAACCAATGATAACCTGATGGAAATCTTGGTGATGGCTGATGCTTTGCGTCGCGCAAGTGCTGGTCGTATCACTGCCGTCATTCCTTACTTCGGTTATGCCCGTCAGGATCGTCGTCCACGTTCTGCACGTGTACCGATCACTGCCAAAGTTGTTGCAGACATGCTGACAACTGTAGGTATTGACCGTGTAGTCATGATTGACTTACACGCAGACCAAATTCAAGGCTTCTTTGATATCCCGGTTGACAACATTTACGGTACGCCAGCGCTATTGGCTGACTTACGTCAACAACAACATCATAACCTCGTGGTGGTTTCACCTGACGTTGGTGGTGTTGTTCGTGCCCGTGCTGTTGCCAAGCAAATGGGTGATATCGATTTAGCCATCATTGATAAACGTCGCCAAAAAGCAAATGAATCACAAGTGATGCATTTGATTGGTGATGTAAAAGATCGTGATTGTGTCATCGTTGATGATATGGTCGATACAGCAGGTACGCTTTGCAAAGCTGCCGATGCACTAAAACAATTTGGTGCTCGTCGTGTTGTTGCTTATGCAACCCACCCTGTTTTATCTGGCAAAGCCATTGATAACCTTCGTAATTCTGTGATTGATGAACTGGTTGTTACGGACACCATTCCACTTTCAGATGAAGCCTTGAGCCTCGGCAAAATTCGCCAGGTTTCGGTTGCGAGCATGGTTGCTGAAACAATTCGTCGTATTAACAACGAAGAATCTATTAGCGCAATGTTCGATAGTTATCTATAATAGCCCAGCTTTTTTTCTTAAACCCTAGCTCGCTAGGGTTTTTCTATCACTAAACTGGTCGCAAGTTTAGTTCATTAAACTCCATTGAGGATATGCCCATGGCAAACTTCGTATTAAACGCTCAAGCACGTGAAGTCGCACAACAAGGGAAAGGTTCGAGCCGCCGCCTTCGTCACACTTCACAAATTCCAGCAATCATCTACGGTGGTAGCGCTGAGCCTGTAGCAATCACTTTAGAGCTTCGCGAAATCGTTAAAGCTTTAGAAAACAATGCTTTCTTCGAAGAAGTGATCGAAATCAAAATCGGTGACAAAGTTGAAAACGTTAAAATCCAAGCGTTACAACGTCACCCAGCGAAAAACACACCTATGCACGCTGACTTCAAACGCGCATAAGTGTTAAAGGCGTAAATTAGTGTCAAATATTTCGCTAATTGTCGGTTTGGGCAATCCTGGAAAGGAATATGCCCAAACCCGCCATAATGCAGGCTTCTGGTTCGTTGAACAGCTTGCAGACCGTTATGGCATTTCCCTAAAAGCTGATCCTAAATTTCATGGATACAGCGGTCGTGGTCAAATTGAAGGTCGCGACGTACGTCTCTTACTTCCCACCACTTTTATGAACCGTTCTGGTCAAAGTGTTGTCCCTTTTGCCAAATTTTATCAGGTTGCACCAGAAGCAATTTTAATTGCCCATGATGAACTGGATATGGACCCTGGCATCATCCGTTTAAAAACAGGTGGCGGACACGGCGGACATAATGGTCTTCGTGATATCGTCCCGCATATCGGTGCAAATTTCCATCGCTTACGTATTGGCATTGGACATCCAGGTTCAAAAGAACGTGTTTCTGGTCATGTGCTCGGCAAAGCGCCTAGTAGTGAACAAGCTCTAATGGATGCAGCCATTGATCATGCCTTATCGAAAGTGAAAATGCTTGTTGACGGACAAGTATCACAGGCAATGAATCAAATTAATGCTTACAAACCCGCTTAAACTGAATTGTTGATCAATCACGCTTGCCATATTGCATTTTTAGGCGCAAAATGCGCATCAAACCGCCCCTAGCCCGCGGAAAACGTGACAAGTCAACCATAAGATAATCATCTTAGGTCTTACTCAGGAGACGCTAGCCATGCTATCTCGTTTATTAAAATGTAAAATTCACCGTGCAGTTGTGACGCATGCAGAGCTTCATTATGAAGGTTCTTGTGCAATTGATGGCGTATTAATGGACTTGGCAGGAATTCGTGAATACGAAGAAATCCACGTATGGAACGTTACGAATGGCAAACGTTTCACCACTTATGCAATCCGTGGTGAAGACGATTCAGGCATTATCTCAGTCAATGGTGGCGCAGCCCATCAAGCTGATGTGGGTGATTTAGTGATTATCGCAACCTTCGGTGATTTTACTGAAGTTGAAGCCAATCTTCACAAACCACGTCTGGTGTATGCAAACCCGGACAATACCGTGAATCACACCGCAAACTGTATTCCGGTACAAATTGCATAAAGCATAAAAGATTCCTAAAAAGCCATGTGCCGCGAATGAAGCTGCTCATGGCTTTTTTATTGCCACCCCAAACCGTCCTCCCCTATTCGCATAAAAGCTATCCTACTTCAATTCAAGCCTGATTTTACGCAAACAGACTTGAAAAACATCGCCTAGCTTTGTTTAATAAACAGACAATAACGATAATTTGATCAATATGGATATGCTTAATATTCTCAGCAAAGTCAGCCTCTTTGCTGAATTGGATGGTTCAACACTTGAGAGCTTGATTCCCGCTTGCCATATTCGTCATCTACAAACCGGACAAACTCTGTACTGTGCCCATGATATTGCCGATCATGTTTATATTGTGATTTATGGGCGGGTCAAGCTCACCACCACAACGGGAGTATTGACCTACTATGGCCGTCATGAACTGGTTGGCGAAACCGGTGTGATTTCCAATCAGCCACATCATTGCACAGTCAATGCAGTTCGGGACACTGCTCTCATTGGCATTCCACAACAACAATTTCTGGATTTCATCCATCAGCACCCCAAAGTCCTGTTCGCTTTATCCCGGCTGATCATTCATCGCTCGCAATCCGAACAGCAGCATAGTCATGCCATGGGCAGTAGCCGAACGCTCTCTGTTATTCCTGTCTCAGCCCATATCCCTGCCACCCATTTGGCAGAAAAACTGACTGAACATTTACAGCGCTGGCCGCATGTTCGCTTGGTGTCTGCAGCACATGTCGATGCCCTGTTTGGGGCTGGTTTTAGTCAAACTCCACTAGACTATAGTGCTGAAGATTTACAGCTCAGACAGTGGCTTGCCAGCCTGGAAGAAAAACATTGCTATGTCCTGTATGCTGCCGATAATAGTGAAGATGAATGGTCAAAACGCTGTTTACATCAGGCAGACCGGATTCTGATTCTGGCAGAAGCCAATCAGACCCCGACACGAACTCCACTCTCGCATGTGCTCAGTCAACATGACTGGCAAAGTCCGATCGAACTGGTTTTGCTGCGTTCCGAAGGTGATCCTTCTCCCCATACCCTATTATGGAAACAACTTTATCATGCCCGCGCCCACTATTTTGTCCATCCTTGGGCGCAAAATGACATCTGTGCGGTAGCACGTCAGATTTCCAGTCAGGGGGTCGGGTTGGTGCTGGGTGGTGGCGGTGCACGCGGATTCGCGCATATCGGTTTGATTCGCGCCCTGGAACAGCTACATATCCCGATTGATATTGTCGGTGGAACCAGTATGGGGGCATTTGTTGCGGCGCTGGTGGCATGTGGTTTTGATAGTGTCGAGATGACCCATATCGCCTATGAGACTTTTGTGGCACGTAACTATCTGAATGATTACACCATGCCGCGGGTTTCCCTGATTCGGGGACAGCGTTTCCATAGTCGCCTGCATGCCATCTTTGGGCAACGGCGGATTGAAGAACTCAGACAGACCTATTACTGTATCTCCACCAATCTGACCACCGGACAGGCAGTCATTCATGATCAGGGGGAACTTGCCACCTGGGTTGGCACCAGTATGAGTGTGCCAGGCGTTGCACCCCCTGTGGCCTGGCATGAAAACCTGCTCTGCGATGGCGGTGTGATCAATAACCTGCCCACCGATGTCATGCAAAATCTGGAAAGAGGCACCATTATTGCCAGCAATGTCAGCTTGCATGATGATATTCGCGTTCCCGGTATCGGACTGGAAGAACCCGATCAGAGTGCCCTGCTCAACTGGAATAAAATTATCAAAGATAAGCTGTTACACGCACCACGACTGGCTGAGATCCTGATGCGTACTGCGACCCTTGCCAGCGATACCATGATTCAAAGTGCAGCGATTGAACGGGCGAATTTACACATTCGTATGCCGATTGAAGGAATTGGCATGTTTGACTGGCATAAACTGGATGAACTGGTCGAACGCGGATATGAACATGCGCTCGAAATGCTATTGCCTATTCGGGATACACTTCCCTCATCTTGAATTTAGCTTCCCGATCCGGTCATAGCGGACTGAATCTGGTAACGCTCAAGCAATGTATCTAAATATTGATAGGTTTCAGGATCTAGCTGCTGCATATAGCCATCAAGGATTCGATGGCACTCCTGCTGCTTTGCAACGGGCATGCGCCGCATGATATCAAATGTCACTTCCCACTGGGAACGCAACAACGAAGCATAGGCAATATGGTGCAGGACCTGCTCATCAATTTGTGCAATCGCGCAGGCGACCACGTCTCTGGCCTCATCTTGCATATAATTGACAATCACCAGCATATCCGTCCATAAATCACAACGGTCAGCCGCCTCGACGATACTCTGGATAATCTCGACCCGTCTTAAGGCCGGCAAATTAGCAACGAAATGCTGGGCTTGTGCTGACAGGCAAGCCACCACCGGTAGCATATCTTCCCACAACTGATCTTCTTGCGCAGCCTGAATAATCGCATTGATCACAGGCTCACCTTGCAGAACCGCCAGATCACCCAGCTCCTGCTTCAACCCATAACTGATGTAACTCATCAAGGCCAAAACTTTTGGCCAGATGAGACGCTGTGCCGGATCGCCAATAATCAATA
The DNA here is from genome assembly GCF_000588715.1 of Acinetobacter sp. 1000160. Classification (NCBI taxonomy): domain Bacteria; kingdom Pseudomonadati; phylum Pseudomonadota; class Gammaproteobacteria; order Moraxellales; family Moraxellaceae; genus Acinetobacter; species Acinetobacter sp. 1000160. Next base: position 6,928 of record NZ_JFWP02000009.1, read on the forward strand.
ACGCTTTCTCGATCCGCTGTTTCGGTAAGACATGCACCAGATGGTCAATTTGCTCGCGTGACTCAATAAAAAATGCAATTTCCAGCAAGTCACTTTCACTCTCGACCACTTGCGCCACATCTTGTAATACCGCATCGGACAGCATACTGACGAAACGCCCCATGGTGACAAAGTCACGTTGTTCCAGTAGAACTCGGGTAATCTCCGTAATCTGATGCGTGGTGAGATAGCCCAACAATTCTCTTGCCAAGCGTGGGTCGAGATACACTGAGATAGCAGCTACAGTTTTGGCAGGTAAATGCTTTACGATGCGATAAGAACTTTCTGTCGATAAATACACGGCAATTTGTGCCACGATAAACGGCTCTAAGCAGTGTTTGACCATAAAAACACTGATCCAGCGCGGCAACCAGCTTACCCAGGCAGCCAAATAACGGAAGCGTTTTTTCTGCTGATTTTGTAATCGTTCTAATATCGCAAAACGGAATTGTCTTAAATTTTCTGGCGCCAAAGGCTGCAGAAAGGCTAATTCCGCTTCGGTGACCTTCAAGATACGCGCCAATTTGATTATCTCTGCCTGTACCGCGAGTCGAGTCATAAGCTTGCCCCCTAGGCTTTATCTCGGAACAGCCAACGTAGAAAAAAAGGAGTTTGATACAAACTCTGATTCATTTTCTGATCTTCATGTTCTAGGGTATGTTGTAATTGTTGGTTGAGCCAGGCCAACTCCTGCGGGCTTAATTGAGAAAATGCCTTCAGGCTCATGACAGGCCGATGTAATTGTTGTGCTAGCTGTTCCAGCTCGATTTTATCTGTCTTTTCCATGATAGAAGCTACTCCAGATTATTGTTGTTTTATCTTTTCAGTCTATGCTCAATTGAAATGGATTACCAGTTGCACTGATCATGATAGAAAGTAGCGTCAAGTCTCAGCAGTTTTCTTCATTTTTATAGAACGATACATTCTATAAAAAGTTGCCTTTTCACTTAAAAATCTGGCTATAATCGACGTACATCGCTTCAGGGCGGGGTGAAATTCCCCACCGGTGGTAAGTTAGGCAACACAATCAAATGACCTAACCAGCCCACGAGCCTGTATATATTTTTATATACTCGCAGATTTGGTGAGATGCCAAAGCCGACGGTATAGTCCGGATGAAAGAAGACGAAACCACTGAAACACGCTTTTGCGTTGTTTTGGTGTACGCTTATTTTTTACATCAGTCCTGAAATGTTCAACCGTATCCTATTTACGAGAGCGTTTCATTATGTCTAGTTTAATTCAACCCGAACTTTTCTTCTCAGCCCTTTCCCCTGCTGAACAACGTATTCAACAAGCTTTAGAAGATATCCGCCAAGGCAAACCTGTGTTGGTGATGGATGACTTTGACCGTGAAAACGAAGCTGACCTGATTATTGCTGCCGAAACACTGACTGTTGAAACCATGGCGCAAATGATCCGGGATGGTTCAGGTATTGTATGCCTATGTTTGACTGAAGCACTGGCAGATCATTTAGAACTTCCACCGATGGTCGTGGATAACTCAAGCCAGTTTAAAACTGCGTTTACCGTGACCATTGAAGCAGCACAAGGTGTAACCACAGGTGTATCGGCCAAAGACCGCGTCACCACCGTTTTGGCAGCCACCAAAGATGGGGCTGTGGCGAGTGATCTAAGCCGTCCAGGTCATGTGTTCCCTTTACGTGCACGCGAAGGCGGTGTTCTGACCCGTCGTGGTCACACCGAAGGTACGATTGATCTGGCGCGTTTGGCAGGTTTAAAACCATCTGGCGTATTATGTGAACTGACCAACCCGGATGGTTCTATGGCGTCTGGTATTCAAGTATTAGCTTATGCACAGACCCATGGCTTGACCGTGATTAGCATTGAAGAACTGGTTCAATACCGCTTAAAACATAATGTCTGATTAGACATAAAAAAGCCTCGATATTTCGAGGCTTTTTATTGCTTGGATTTTAAGAAACCTTACGTTCTGCATTCAGTTCAGCCACCGTTTCAATCAGCTGGCTAAATTGAGAAATTTGCGTTACCGGCTGTGCCTGAGCCAGTTCCTCTGCCCGACCATAACCATAATTAACCGCAATGGTTTCAATCCCGTTGGCACGCGCACCCATAATGTCATATTGGCGATCCCCCACCATGATACATTGCTGGGCATCGAGATGTTCTTGCTCAAGAATATAGGCAATCAAGTCCGCTTTATTAGTCCGCTCACCGGTCAGCTCACTACCATAGATGGCGGTAAAATATTGATCCAGCTTGAAATGAGCCAAAATTTGTTTGGCAAAGACCACGGGTTTGGCAGTAGCGAGAAATAGTCGATAACCTTCCGCCTGTAATTGCTGCAGTGTTTCTGCGACTGACGGATAAACTTCATTTTCGAATAGGCCTGTGACTGAGAACCGCTCACGGTAAGCCAGTAATGCCTGCTCAGCCAGTTCATCATCCTGAGTATTGAGTAATTTTGCCAAAGAAGCTTTTAAGGGTGGGCCAATGGTCCAGTCCAGATCCACGTCATCAGTCAAAGGTTGACCTAACTTTTGCAAAGCAAAACGAATTGAACCATGAATTCCTGTTTTAGGGTCAGTCAGCGTCCCATCTAAATCAATGAGAATATTTTTGATCGTCATTCGTTCAATCTCTTGCAGCCTTACACAACAGAGTCGAGAGTTTCTCGAAACTTCCCTATACTACCGTATATTGAAGACTAAAAGGAAATTGCAGTGCGTCCGACCGTGCTTTGTTTTTCAGGTTTAGATCCATCTGGCGGGGCTGGCTTACAGGCAGATATTGAAGCTATTGGACAAAGTGGTGCGCATGCTGCCATTGCCTGTACCGCATTAACCATCCAAAACTCACAACAAGTATTTGGCTTTGAAGCCACTTCAAAAGAATTGCTCCTTGCACAGGCCAATGCCGTGGTCGGTGACTTGCCGATTAAATGTGTAAAATCAGGCATGCTGGGCACAACCGATAATATTGCTGCACTGGCTGAATTCTTGCGCGCCCATCCAGATTATCTCTATGTCCTAGACCCTGTTTTAGTCGCAAATAGCGGCGGTTCATTGGGTGACCAAGCCACATTAGTCAAAGCCTTCGTGGAGTTGATTCCTTTAGCGACGCTAATCACGCCCAATACGGTTGAATTAAGAGCTTTAACAGGTCTGGAAGATATTGAACAAGCCACTCAAAAACTGTTTGAAATGGGTGCAAAAGCAGTATTGGTCAAAGGCGGCCATGAAGATACGCCTGATCATATCCGCAATGTGCTCTATGCAGATGGAAAAATGCTTGCAGAAAGCCGCTGTCCACGCTTAGAAGGTCAATATCACGGTTCAGGTTGCTCTTTGGCAAGCTTCATTGCAGGACGTTTGGCACTAGGTGATTCTTTAAAAATTGCCGTTCAACATGCCGAAACCTGGTTGTTTGGCGTACTGAAACAGGCAGAAACCCCTGTACCTAATGGGCAAAAGATTCCAAAACGCTTTTAAGCGCTGCAGAAACCGGTGGTTTTTTCAAAAAAACTTCATTAAAAAAGGCGCATCAAGCGCCTTTTTTAGTTCCATCAGATTACTGTGGAATACGTAAAACCTGTCCCGGGAAAATGTCATCGGCATTTTTAAGTAACGGGCGGTTCGCTTCAAAAATCTTGTTGTACTGGTTTGGATCACCATAATATTCTTTTGAAATCTTCGACAGGTTGTCGCCTGATTTCACGGTATAGAATTTACTTTCTGGTTCTGGTGTTTCCACAGTCATCTGATCATCCACTTTCGCAACATGATCTGTGTTTCCGACCGCCAATACGATCTTTTCTTTATCCGCCTGACTTTTTACCTGACCTTTAATTGTTGCGGTATCTGTACTGCCATTATAGGTCACAGACAAACCTTCAACCCCTAGACCCAAACTCTTAATCAAACCTAATAACTTATTTGCAATCTCTTGAGCTGATGGTTCAGCTGGTGTTGCTGGCGCAGCTTGTGGCTCTGCTGGTGCTGTATTTTTCTTACCGATACCTTTAACAAAATCAAAAAGACCCATTGTTATTACCTCTGTAATTATTAATCTCAAATCGTCAAAATAGACTTACTTTAGTTATACCGAAAAAAATAATCACTCGAGTTTCAATTTAAAGCGGTCTTGTAAATATATGTATATCCACTAAAACTCAGGATATTTTCTGCTCTTGTTCAATAGCCCATAAAAAAGCCACCTGACGGTGGCTTTTTTATCATGCAAGCTGATTAAGCAAGTTTCTTAGTTACGTAATCGATTGCAGATTGAACAGTTGTGATTTCATTTGAATCTTCATCTGGAATCGTGATGTCAAAATCGTTTTCGAAAGACATTACAAGTTCAACCAAATCTAAAGAGTCAGCACCTAAGTCATCCATGAAAGATGCTTCGTTTTTAATCTCTTCAGCACGCATACCTAATTGTTCAGCTACAGCTTGTTTGATGCGTTGTTCGATATCGCTCACAGGAATTCTCCTCATTGCTTGTGGCGTTTTAATTTGCCACTAGTTTAATTGAATATAAAAATTTTTAAAAGTTTATACATCGCCAGTTAGGCCATGTATAGACCACCATTTACGTGTAAAACTGTACCAGTAATGTAACTCGCCTTATCGCTGGCAAGGAAACTCACTGCATCAGCAATATCTTGAGGTTCGCCTAGACGATTTAAAGCTACTTGATCAGTCATTTTTTTACGAATCTCTTCGCTTAACTGATCAGTCATTTCAGTGGCAATGAAACCAGGTGCAACACTGTTCACTGTAATCTGACGGCTCCCCATCTCTTTTGCCAAGCTACGACTGAATGCTTCAATCCCTGCTTTCGCTGCCGAGTAGTTCGCTTGTCCAGGATTGGCAAAATGAGCAACCACTGAACTAATATTAATAATGCGGCCGAAACGTGCTTTGGTCATGCCTTTCAATACACGTTTAGATAAGCGGTATACTGCTTTCAGATGAATATTGAGAATGTCATCCCAGTCATCTTCCGACATACGCAGCAACAAATTATCTTTGGTAATGCCTGCATTGTTGACCAACACCAGCACCGAACCGTATTTTTGCTCGATGTCTGAAACCAGTGCATCAATCGCAGCACCATCACGCACATCGAGTACAGCACCTGCACCATGTTCAGCAAAGCTTTCTGTCAGCTTTTGCGCGCCTGCTTCAGAAGTTGCGGTGCCAACCACAAAAAAACCGTCTTGAATGAGTTGCTGTGCAATTGCAGCGCCAATACCGCGGCTTGCTCCTGTCACTAACGCAACTTTTCGTTGTTGTGTCATGCAATTTTTCCTTCTGCCACTAACACTGCGTTTAGGGCATCTTCCATACGTGCTTTGCTATCAATGGCAAATGCTTTTTCTATGTTCGGTAATCGCTTGGCAAGATTGCTGAGCACAGTCCCTGGTCCACATTCAACCATGTACTGGATTCCCTGATCTTGCAGATATTGCATGGTCCGTGTCCATTGAACCGACTGGTACAATTGGGCTGTTAAGGCCTGACGTAACTGCGCAACATCTGTCGCGATTTCCGCGTTGACATTTTGTATTACAGGAAGGCATGGTAGCTCAATGGCAGTTTGTTCCAAAGCTTCAGCAAACTTTTCTGCTGCCGGCTTCATCAAGGTACAATGTGAAGGCACTGAAACTGGCAATGCAATCGCTTTACCTGACTGCTCTTTTGCTTCAGCCATCACTTGCTGAACCAATGCAGCACTACCCGCAATCACAACCTGTCCCTGTGCATTGTAATTTGCAGCTTCAACAGAACCTTGACCCGCAGCAGAGACCTTTTCACAAAGTTCAACCACTTTGTCATCTGCCAAGCCAAGAATTGCTGCCATTGCGCCTTCGCCTTGAGGAACAGCGCTCTGCATTAATTGACCGCGTAAATGAACCAGTTTAACCGCATCAGCTAAAGTCATGGCTTCTGCTGCAACAAGCGCACTGTATTCCCCTAAAGAGTGCCCAGCAAGGTACTTTGGCACAATTCCACCCAGTTCTAACCACACACGCCATAAGGCAATACTTGCAGTTAATAACACAGGCTGGGTGTTTTCAGTCTGGTCTAAACCTTCACCGCTCTGGGCAATATGCCAAAGATCAAAACCAAGTGCTGCCGATGCTTCTGCAAATGTGTCTTGAACGACACTAAATTGCTCTGCAAGTTCAGCCAACATACCTGCTTTTTGTGAACCCTGACCAGGAAAAACAAATGCTGTTTTTGTTGCTTGAGCAGCCTGCTCAAGTCGCTTAGTCGACATATAAAAATCCTTAAAATGGTCTATCGCCAATTTCATCAACATGCATGATTCTACATGAGAATGACAACAGACTCTTTTCCGATGCGGCAATTTACCATTGATTAAATCGTTTTTTAATTGCGAAAAACAACAAAAAAGGGAGCTTTCGCTCCCATTTTTTCTATACTTTAAGCTAACGCTTAATGCATATGGTTCAATTATTCAGCATCAGCTGCTTTAGCGAATAATTGACGACCACGGTAGATACCATCTTTAGTCACGTGGTGACGACGATGAGTTTCACCCGTAGTTTGGTCTACAGATAATGCATTCTCGGTTAAAGCGTCATGTGAACGGCGCATGTCACGGCGAGAGCGACTTTTACGGTTTTGCTGAACGGCCATGATGGCTCCTTACAAAGATCGAAAAAATGGATCAGAAACAAATTCAGTTGTCTTAACTCAACATTATATCACAAATTATGAGTTAAGTTTACCCTTCAAACTTGCCAAAACATCAAACGGGTTATCCCGTTTCTCTTCGACAACGTCCTGAATGGCAGGTCGATGCTTATGCTCACAAACATCATGCTTGGGAGATAAAGGCATCAACAATAACAGTTCATCTTCTAGTAGTGCGAGCAAATCAATCGAAGCAGGTGTATCAAAATCACCTTTTTTCGAAGATTCGCTTTCACCTAAAACGATGAAATCAGCATCCTCATCCAAGCGCTCTATCAGTGACTCATCATCGATCAAGGCCAAATGAAAATCTGAAACAAGTTCAGTTTCAACAGTATCCAGACAACGCTGGCATTCCATTGGAACTCTCGTTTCAATACGTCCATCCAGCCATACAATGCGATGATATGCATCCATTGATAGCTTACAGTCTACGTTGATCAATCGATCATTAATTGATCCAACAGCTTCACGAGCGATACGAGCAAAGCGAGACAATGGCAGTGTGCCTGACCATGTAAAGCCCTGTTCAGCCCATTTAAACGGCTCAATCTGTGCCGGAAAGGTATTTGCTGACATAATTAAGGCGGCAATTCTACAAATTCATCGGTACTCTGTCAAAGATTAAGATACAATTTTGCACTTCTTTAGACAGAACTCGGGGTAAATTAAGCAATGCACCTGTTGCAGCCGCAACTTGAAGTAACAACTTCATTACTTGTAAGCACCCATTCAACCTCTGCTCCTGCATTAACGCCAGATCAAGTGCAACGCTCATCTTGGCAAAAGTTAACATCAGAACCAGAACAGGTCGATTGGCTTATTTTACACTTTAATCACTGGTTTTCCCACCATAATGTCACACTAGTTAAAGGTGATTTTGAACCAGAATATTTCCCGGCGGAAAATGGTCAGCCTGCAAGAATCCAGTTTGCCCATGGTTTCTTTAATAGTGCACTGCATGAAATTAGTCACTGGAGCATCTCGGGTGCACAGCGTCGCCTACTCCCGGATCTGGGATACTGGTATGCGCCAGATGGTCGAACTGCTGAACAGCAAGCCTTATTTGAGCAGGTTGAAATCAAGCCACAAGCCATTGAATGGTTGTTTGCAAAGGCTTTCGGCCGGAAATTCCGTGTCTCTTTAGATAACTTGACCGGCGATGGCGGCAATGGCCAGCAATTTAAAGATCATGTTTTTGCTCAGCTACAAGATTATTTTTCAGGTGAAGCCAAGTTACCACGCGATGCTGCGCATTTCATTCATTACATCTGTCTATGTAGCCGTCATGGCCGACCGTTACAACTCGATGAATTTAAACGTGAAGACCTTGATTAAAGGACAAAATTGTCACATCTAATGCTTGCAACTTGACCGCAACCCGCTTCATACTCAAATTAGCCATATAGATCAGGGAGTTCAAAGATGTTGCATTTACATATTCATCCCGAAAATCCACAGGCACGCTTAATCACACAAGCAGTGGAACGTATTCGTGCTGGGGATGTGGTGATTTATCCGACCGATGCGGCCTACGCCATCGGTTGTCAGATCGGAAATAAAAATGCGATGGAACGTATTGCACAAATTCGTGGTCTGGGGCCAAAGCATCAATATGCCATTATGTGCTGTGACCTTTCTGATATTGCGACCTATGCCAAAGTCGATAATGCCATGTATCGTTTATTAAAAAATAATACACCTGCTGTCACCACGTTTATTTTGCCGGCGACCAGCGAAGTACCAAAACGTTTAATGCATCCGAAGAAAAAAACCATTGGCCTGCGTATTCCTAGTAATCCTGTTGCGCAAGCTTTATTAAAAGAACTCGGTGAACCGTTGCTAACCAGTACTTTAATTTTGCCAGATCAGAAAGACCCACTGGATGATCCATACGATATTGAAAACCAGTTGGGTAAACGTATTGATGTATTTATCGACAGTGGTTTCGGAACCTTATCGACCACCAGTATTGTCGACCTGTCAGGAGAAAATCCTGAAATCGTGCGTCGTGGTGTCGGTGATGTCAGTGCTTTTGAATAAGGACTGACACCCGCTTTCTTCTCCCAAGCTTAGGCATAGGGAAAGTTTGGACATTGCGCCAGAACTTGCTGGGTACTTTGTATTTTCTGGCCAGACATATTAAAAATTTCGATTTCAAATGACAGCCGATCTTCAATTAAAAGCCCATACACCTTGGTTCTTGTGCTTTGTTTAAGCGTCTGAAAGTTTTTTAGAAAGATACAGCTTTGCTGCTGAAGCTGCGCAGCGCTGACCGGGTTATGGCCTTCACCCCGTAATTTCATCTTCACCCTAATCTTCGGGTAGGAATTAACGGCGTGAATATCCATGTTCCACTTCGAAGCCGTCGGGTTGGCGCGATGATTAATCTTGCTGACGATCAATCTGCCTAAATACTGCCTTAACAGTTCTTTTTGAACAGAAGGATTGTTCCAGACAAAAAAACTTCCGATCAGAACAACCGGTAAGGTCAGCATCAGGCTGACAATTATTTTTCTTTTCATTGAAGTGATATACCGCAATATTTCTCATTAAAACGACGAACAACAACTCAGATTTCAAAAAAGTCTGATAACCGCTGTTTCTGGAATCCCTGGGCATCAAAATTTGATGGATTTAACCACTGTAAGTAGCATTGTTGCAGTGCCGGCCACTCCTCATCAATGATTGAAAACCATGCAGTATTGCGGTTACGGCCTTTAGTGATGCGGTCTTGGCGAAATAGCCCCTCATATTGAAACCCGAAGCGTAAAGCCGCTGCTTTAGAGGGTGCATTGCAGTCATCACATTTCCACTCTACCCGTCTAAAGCCCTGTTTGAAGCATTGTTGTAACAGTAAAAATATGGTTTCGGTCGAGGCTTTGGATTTTTTCATCTGATGTGAGTAGTACACATTACCGATTTCAATCGCCCCGTAGTTTAGTCGTGGGTTCAATAGCGCAATCCAGCCCTGAACTTTGCCATCCACTTCAATCAGAAAATGGGTGGATCCCTGAAAGCCAAATAAATCGTCTAAGCATTGTTTTAGTTGTGCTTTGCTCTCTGGCGCAGAATAAGGTAAATAGGTCCAGCATGCCGCATCAGGCTCAGTTTCTACAGCCTGCCAGATTTCACTGGCAGCCTGATCGGAAATTTCACCGTCAATACGAAGCAGTTGAACGTATTGCCCCGTCAGATTTTGCTCAATGGGTAGACAGGGCTGATGATCAATGGCAAAGCCAACACTTTGTCCAAACGGATTTTGTTGCGTTTTTAAATATTTTTTCATGGCAATTTATAATTAAGAAGCAAACATGATTTTCGCTGCTCATTTAAGCATAAGTTTTTTAGCTGACCTAGCTGATCCTACATAAATAGGAAAAATACCCTGAGAAGTTTAAGGTTTTTGTAAGTCAGCAATTTATTAAATTCGGGTTTTCGAGTAGAATGAGCGTGCTCTTGGTAGCATGTGCCTTTCCTGCACAAAAATTATATCTTTTCATGCTTTTGAAAATTCGCGTGGCTTATAACGGTAATGAACCAAATTCTCCCCCAAACTTTGGAGTCCACTCCTTCCATTCGCGTGCTTGACGAGTGGCAAGAAGTCATACCTGAAGATTTGTATATTCCACCCGCCGCGTTTGAAATTCTACTGGAACAGTTTGAAGGTCCTTTAGACTTTCTGATTTACCTGATTCAAAAAAATGGCTTTGATTTATTACAAGTGGATATTTCACCAATTGCCACCCAGTATCTGTCTTATATGGACAGTATGAAATCGTTGAATATCGAACTGACAGCGGATTATATGGTGATGGCCGCGCTTCTGGCTGATCTGAAATCACGTCTGTTATTGCCCAAACCTGCGGTTGTCGATCAATTTGAAAAAGATCCAAAACAGGAATTGATTGACCGTCTGGAAACCTATTTACGCATTAAACAGGCTGCCGAACGATTGGGACAAATGCCGATCTTCGAGCGTGATACCTTTAGTGCCAATGTCAGTCTGGGGCATATTGCACCGATTTATGAAGGCTATGATGTCGCCGCCTTACATGATGCATTATTTTGTGTATTTAACCGCCCTGAACCGGTCACGCATGTGGTGGCACAAGAACCCGTCTTGCTAGAAGAACGGATTGCCTTTATTGAGCGTCAGCTTGCCTTAGGTGAAGCATTGAGTTTTATTGAATTATTAAATCCCCAGCAAGGTCGTATGGGGATGGTGGTGACCTTTATGGCCGTACTTGAACTCACACGTCAGCAAAAAATCCAGATTATTCATACTGGTATTGAAGCTCCGTTGACCATTCAGGGAATTGCCGCATGAGTTTAGAACAGTTAGAACAAAATGAAAGCCTGTCACTTGAAGACATTCATCACGATGTTTTATTACAAATCGAAGCGATCCTGTTCGCCAGTGACTCACCAGTTTCGATTGCCCGTCTAAAAGAAGCCTTTCAAAACCAATATAATAAGCAACAATTGCGGACCTTTGTGCAGCAACTTGCCATGTTGCAGCATGGCCGTTCGATTGAATTGATTGAAACGGCGCAAGGCTTTCGTTTTCAGGTGCGCGCCAAATATCGCAATATCATTGCACAAGTCTGGCCGGAACGTCCGACCAAGTTATCACCCTCATTACTCGAAACTGTCGCAGTGATTGCTTATCATCAACCTGTAACCCGTGCCGATATTGAGCAGATTCGTGGTGTCTCTAATAACAGCCAGATTTTAAGAACACTTTTTGACTGGAACTGGATTAAAGAAGCCGGTTTCAGAGATTTACCCGGAAGACCTGCGTTGTTGATTACAACGCCCCAATTTTTAAATGCTTTTGGTTTAGCTTCGCTAGGTCAATTGCCTCCCCTGCAGAACGCCAAGGAAGCATTCATGGCTCTCGATGCACATGCGCCGAAGTCTTGAGAAGGTGAACTGTTGATCATTATGTCTAAGGTTGTGCTGTCATGAGTGAAAAATTACAAAAGGTTTTAGCGAGAGTCGGGCTCGGCTCGCGTCGCTATATGGAGGAAGTCATTGCTGCTGGTCGTGTCAGTATCAATGGTCGTATTGCCCAGGTCGGTGAACGTATCGAACCAGGTGATGAACTCCGTATCGATGGTCGTAAAGTACAGTTCCAGATTGAAGACGAAATCCGTCGTCGTGTGTTGATTTACTATAAGCCAGAAGGTGAAATTTGCTCACGCAATGACCCTGAAAAACGCCCAACCGTATTTGATCATTTACCTCAAATTGCCAATGACCGCTGGGTCATGGTGGGTCGTCTGGACATCAACAGTACAGGCCTGTTGCTATTCACCAATGATGGTGAACTTGCCAACCGTTTAATGCACCCTTCAAACGAAGTTGAGCGTGAATACGCGGTTCGTGTCATGGGTGAAGTGACACCGCAAATTCGCAACAACATGCTAAAAGGTGTTGAGCTTGAAGATGGCCCGGCGAAATTTGAATCTTTCTCTGAAATCGGTGGTGACGGCATCAACCGCTGGTATCAAGTGGTAGTTAAAGAAGGTCGTAACCGCGAAGTACGTCGTATCTTTGAATCACAAAGCCTGAAAGTCAGCCGCTTGTTACGTACCCGTTACGGCACGGTGATTTTACCGCGTGAATTACGTACCGGTCGCTGGATGGAACTGGATAGAACCGATATCGACAATTTAGCCAAATCAGTCGAGTTAAAACCACGTCAAGGGACTGGTCTATTCGGCATGGCAAAACGTCGTACCGAACGTATGGCAGAAAAGCCGATGGCTGCACGTCGTGGTGGATATTTACGTCAACAGCGCCGTGATGATGAACAAGATCAATCACAGCAACGTTCAGGCGGCAATAGCAACAATAACAATGGTCGTAAAACCATTGGTTTCAACAAAGGCTTTAAAAAGTTTTAAGCCTGAGATCTGAAATAAAAAAACGCTCTGATTAGAGCGTTTTTTTATGACTTGATTTTAATGATGGGCAATCCCTTGCGGAATTGCATTCAATAGTTTCTTGGTATATTCATGCTGTGGATGTAAATACAGTTGATCCGAATTGGCGATTTCAACCAGTTCACCATGATTCATCACCATCACCTGATCTGAAATATATTTCACCACCGATAAATCATGTGAAATAAAGATATAGCTCAATCCAAACTCATCCTGTAGATCCTGCAATAAATTCAGCACTTGTGCCTGCACGGACACATCCAGTGCAGAAACAGATTCATCACAAATCAAAATCTCAGGTTTTAAAGTCAAGCAACGTGCAATCGCAATCCGTTGCCGTTGCCCGCCAGAAAACTCATGCGGATAACGATCATAAGCCTGCACAGGCAAGCTGACACGCTCTAATAATTCCAAGGCAATTTTCTTACGCTCGGCGTCATTTTGACCAATATCATGAATCCGCATCGGTTCCAATAAAATCTGTCCAATGGTAAAGCGTGGATTGAGTGAGGCATAAGGATTCTGGAAAATGATCTGGATCTTGCGTTGGTACTGACAAAACTCTTTCTCGCTCATGGCAAGAATGTCTTTACCGCCAATCAGCGCCTGTCCACCGGTTGCTTCGTGTAAACGCATCAATAACAACCCGATGGTGGTTTTTCCCGAACCCGACTCACCGACCAAACCCAATGTTTTGCCTTTGGCCAGTTGAAAGGACACCCCTTTCACGGCCTGAAACTCCTCTCGTCCCCATAAGCCTTTACGACTATAAAAAGATTTTTTCAGGTCTTTGACCTCTAAAATAATCTGTTCATCCCCGTTCAGACCACGAGAACGTTGTTTGAGATTCAGGTCAGATCGCTGACTCACTTCAACCCATTGTCCATGTTCCTGTTTCATAAAGTCACTAGTCACAGGCAAGCGGTAAGGTCGTGAAGCCAACTGCGGACGACAATGCAGCAAAGCTTTGGTATAGACATCCTGTGGCCGTTCCAGCACTTGCTCAACAGGACCACATTCCCGAACTTCCCCATGCCGCATGACAATCACCTCATCGGCAATTTCCCCGACCAGCGCCAGATCATGGGTAATAAATAACATCGACATCTGGTGGCGTTGTCGTAATGACTCTAGCAAATCAATAATCTGTTTCTGAATGGTGACATCCAAAGCCGTGGTCGGTTCATCCGCAATCAAAAGCTTCGGTTCACAGGCAATAGCCATCGCAATCATGACCCGTTGCTGCTGTCCCCCCGAAAGCTGGCTGGGATAGGCATCAATCTTGGTTTCAGGAGCAGGAATACCAACCTCCCGGAGCAATTCCAATACTCGGGCTCTGGCCTCCTTGCGCCGCATGCCCAGATGAATACGCAGCACTTCGGCAATCTGATCACCGACCGTAAATACCGGATTTAATGAGGACATGGGTTCCTGAAAAATCATGGCAATGTCTTTACCACAAATCTTGCGAATTTCACCTGCTGACAGGTGCAGTAAATCCTTGCTTTCAAACTTGATCTGGCTGCGTTCTGCAATCTGGCTCTGACCTTTTGGCAATAGCCCCATCACCGCCAATGAGGTCACTGATTTACCGCTGCCGGATTCCCCTACCAAAGCCACGGTTTTATTTTTAGGGATCGAAAATGAAATTCCTTTCACGGTTTCAATCCACTGTTTATTTTCGCCTTTAAAGCTGACCCGAAGATCTTGTACTTGTAATAACGGTATTTCATTCTGATGTTGCATATTGTTCTCTCCGCTATTTCAACTTAGGATCTAGTGCATCACGTAAAGCATCGGTAAACATCGAGAATGCCGTGACCAGTATCGCCATTGCCATTGATGCTGCTGCCAGCTGCCACCATTTCCCCAGAATCAGTTCACTTTGCGCTTCATTCAGCATACTGCCCCACGACACCACACCAACAGGCACACCAAAACCTAGGAAGCTCAGAATCACTTCCGATTTGATAAAAGACACCACCAGAATCGAAATCTGTACCAGTGCAATATGACTCACATTGGGAAAGATATGCACAAACATACGGCGTAAATGACTGACACCAATCGCCTTGGCAGCAAGCACATATTCACGCGACTTGTGTTTCATATATTCGGCACGAATCAGACGAAATACCCCAGTCCAGCCCGTCAAACCGAGAATAAGTACAATCGACAGAATCCCTTTTTGCTGGAGTACTGCGGCAATCGCCAAGACCAGCAACAAATAAGGAATCGAGGTGAAAATGTTATAAAACCAGTTCAGAATATCATCGACCCAACCGCCAAAATAACCTGCAATTGCCCCCAGAAAAGTCCCGATCACCACGGCCAGCAGTGCTGACAACAAACCGACCAGAATTGAAGTTTCCGCTCCTTTAATGGTTTTCAATAGGATATCCTGCCCCCATTTATCGGCCCCAAATGGCAAGGTGGTTTTTAACTCCTGCTTTTGTTCAAGCAAATGCCCACCCAGTTGCTGATCAATTTGCTGCATATCTTCCGCCAAAGGATCAACCACACCATAATGATCCACATAACCGCCTTGCTGTTCATTCTGGATCTCGCTGTTGAGCTGGCGGATGACATCTTTTAAGGGATCTACCGGATTTTCTGGCAGCGTTTCGTTAAGCTTCGCCGCTTCCCCAGTTGACGAGGTATCGGCATCTGCGCCTAAAAACGTTGGTGGTGCATAACTGACCGCCACTTCCTTATTCCAGTCCGATGCAATGACACCGGTCATGGATAAGGCCAGCAGGATGAAATAGAACAGCACTACAATAAAGGAAACTACCGCAATACGATCTGATTTCAGTCGCTTTAATGCCAGTTGCCATAATCCTGTTGCAGCCGTTGCTTCGCCAGAAGATGCTTTGCTTTTAAAAATTGTACTTAGCATTGTGCTCTCCTCTACTTCAACTGAACACGAGGATCGAGGAGCTTATAAATCAGATCGGCGATCAGGTTAAAAATCATGGTCATCGCAGCGATATAGACCGTAATTGCCTTGATCACTGGAAAATCGCTACGCTCTACCGCAATAATGATTTCCCGTCCAATTCCCGGGATGCCAAAAAAACGCTCAATCAGGAAGGCACCAATTAACAAAGCCGGTAAACTTGCCATGACTTCGGTCACAATCGGAATGGACGCGTTACGCAGCACATGCACACCCAGTACACGCGATTCGCCCACACCTTTGGCACGAGCAGTACGCACATAATCCTGATGAATCTCATCCAGCACAAAACTGCGATACAGTCGCAAGGTCGGTGCAATACTTACCACCAGCATAATCAGGATCGGTAATAAGGCGTATTGAAACAGGTTTTCACTGAAATGATCACTCCAGCCCTGCACCGGAAACCAGCTCAGTTGATAAGCCAAAACGTACTGGAAGACAATGATATACACCAGAATACTGATCGACATACCAATGGTGCACAGCATCATTACCATACGGTCTGTCAGCGAGCCACGCACGGAAGCAACAGCCAGTGCCAAGATGATTGAAATTACGGTTTGTAAAATCGTCAGTGGGATCAATAGCGTCAGTGATGGCCCTAAACGGGTCAGAATAATCTGTGAGACCGATTCACCGGTACTCCAGCTGACACCATAATCAAAGCTCAGAATTTGCTTGATAAAAATCCATAGCTGTATGTAGTAAGGTTGATCTACGCCCAACTGTTTACGGATGTTTTCGATTTGCTCCGGGTTAGACATCTTTCCTGCCAGAATATATGCAGGATCGCCCCCCACCCAGTTAAATAAAAAGAAAATCAGCAAAATAACACCCAACATGGTCGGGATCATTTGCCATAGTCTACGCACGACATAAGCAAGCATAATGGCAAATCCTTATTTGACCCGTTGACCAGTAATTTCATTAAAAAAAGCTTTGTCATCAGGCTCTCGACCTAAAAAGTCTTTTACCAGTTGGGCTGCATCCTTTTGGCTGCCTTGTGACAGAATGGTTTGACGATAGCGTTGCCCGACGACCGGATTGTTCAGGTTGTCCCCAAAAGCAGACAACATGTCCAGCGCCAGTACTTCAGACCACATATAACCATAGTAGCCCGCCTGATAGCCCATCAAATGCCCGAACTGGCCTGGGAATTCGGTAGTAGGTACATAGCCTAATGCCGTGGCTGACTCCATTTTCTTCCAGACATCCATCGGCTGGACTTTCAAGGCATCGGCACCATGCAAAGCCATGTCGTATTGTGCATACAGGGTCTGACGTGCATAACGCATACCACGTCCATAATTATGGACCGATTTCAAACGGGCAATCAGGGCATCATCCACACGTGGACAAGCTGGATCACAATAATCCGCCACTTTAGTTAAGGTCTCTTTGCGGCGAGCCCACTCCTCATACATTTGTGAAGGCGCTTCAACAAAATCACGCTCTACCGAGGTTCCTGACTGGCCTGAATAACGGGTTTTCGACAGGATGCCATGTAAGGCATGACCAAACTCATGCACAAAGGTTTCAAGCTCATCACTATTTAAACCTTTGCGGTTAAAGTTGGTGACCAGTACAGAAATCGGTTTACGCTTGCTTAAAGTGCTGCCGCCATATACGCCCCACACCGCTGCATGACCATATTTGCCTTCACGCGGGAATTTATCCATATACAGGCCACCCAAGACTTCGCCGGTTTTCTTGTCTGTCACATCGTAATATTCAACTTCATCCTGCCATGTATCGACTTTGGCGGGCTTAAACTCAATGCCATACAGATCTGAAGAAATCGCAAATAACCATTTTTGCGCAGCTAAAGTTGGAAAATAATCACGCAGTTTTTCCTGATCAATCTGGTATTTAGCTTTACGCAGTTTCTCACTCCAATAGCCCACATTCCAGCGATTAATTTCTGTTTTTTCAATCGGCGTGTTTAAGGTTTTGGCTTTAAACGCACGTAGTTCTTCTACTTCTTTTTGCTCGAGTGGTGCCACCACTTTATGTACATCCGTCAAGAAGCTATTCACTGTTTTTGGTGTTTTCGCCATGCGTTTTTTTAAGGCCAGATCAGCATAACTAGCCTGACCAAACAACTGCGCCAGTTCATAGCGCAAGTCGATAATCTGTTTCAGTAAAACCAGATTCTTTTCCGTACCACGACGGGTAAAGGCGGTTTGATAACGTTTACGTGCAGCATCGCTGTCTGCCAGTTCCATGAAAGGCTGATATTCAGGATATTCAAAGCCTAATAAATAATTACCTTTGTCATTTTTCTTTAACCCTGCAATATAACTGTCAGGTAAGCCCTTTAATTCCGCAGGGGTAAATTCCAGTTTTTCCGGATTATCACGGATATTGCGGGAGAACTCTTGCGAAAGTTTGGTCAATTCATCAAAAATCGTTTTCACCCGAGCTCTCTTCTCTGGGGCTAATTGCACCCCAGTATCTTCAAAAGCATCCAGAATATCCTGACGATATTTGCGATCAATGGCATCTGCTGCCGTGGTATTTTTAATGCGCTGATACAGTTTCGGATTCTGATAAATTTCAGTTTGTAGCTGGTTCAATTTGACTTCACAATCTTCAGCAGCTTTACGCAATTTCGCATCCGGATCGACATTGCTATATAAGCTGATCGGTCCGGCAAAATCTTCAAAGCTTGCCATCAGTTGATCCCACTCAGCCAAGACTGGTGCGGCATCAGACTGCTGTTTTACTGTTTGTTTTTCAAGTTGAGCAATACGCTGTTGTAATTTTTCTAAGTTGGCATCACACCATTGCGAACTCGCCGCGGTTTTTAAAATAGGTAAGGTGGTTCTTTCAGCCCAGATATTCTGGCTCATGCCGACGGCCGTCATGGATAACAAAGCCAGACTCGATAATTGCAATATTTTTTTCGCCATTCTTTCTCTCCAATTTAATGTGTTGGTTATTTCTTATCTTGTATATCAATGTACATCCACTCGGCTGGCAAGATAGGATGCTTTTTATAGCCCAGCACACGAGGCTGTGCGACCACAGTCCGATAACGGGTCGAGACGAATTGTACGGGTGAGTAAAACTCTAAAAGACGTGACATTTTGCGATATAACATATCGCGCTCAGGACCATCTTCCAGTTTCAGGGATTGTTCATATAAACGGTCATATTCTGGTAATTTAAAGCAGGTATGATTAGTGGCATGAATATTATTACCATAGAATAACTGCATAAAATTATCGGCATCAGGATAGTCAGCAATCCAGGCAGAGGCTTTAAACATGGTCTTACACTGTTTTTCCGCCTTTAAACCTTCCGCGAAAGGCACAGGCTTGGATACCATATTAATTTTGATATTGCTCAGGTCTTTCTTGAGTAGTTCAGCCATTTGCATACTACGGGCACTGCTGGTGGATGGCATAAACTCAATCACCAGTGGCTTGCCATCAGGCAGTCTGCGCCAGCCATCGGCCCCGACCTTATAGTGATACCGATCCAGTAACAGATTTGCAGCCTTGACCGAATAAGGAATACTGCTTTTATACTCAGGATCATGCCCCGCGACCCCATAAGGAATCGGTGTTTCCAGTTTTTTGGCATTTCCCTTGGCCAGAATCGCAATCATTTTGTCTTTGGAAATGGCCATTGACATGGCACGACGTAATGCAATTTTATCTTTGCCAAAACCACCGACCACCGGATTCTGGATATTCCAGTAAAGATAATCAATCGACGGATCGGGTATACGCGACAACTGGATTCCCTTCTTGGCCAGCTCGGGTTTTAAGCTACCATCTTGCTGTAAGGCTTGTGCAGGCAACTCACCGTCCAGTGTAAATAAATCCAGCCCGTCTTTCTGGAAAGCAAGCCATCCTGATTGTGATTCTTCAATGACACGGATATCAATGACCCCAATCTGCGGCATTTTTTTACCTTGCATCTGCTGGACAATTTTCTGGTCTTCTGGATTGCTGGCCTTAAAATTCCAGGTGAAACCGCGATAATCAGGGTTGGCTTTCAAAATAATCCGTGAACCTGGCGTCCAGTGTGCCAGCACATACGGGCCTGTTCCGACGGGATGCGCCATGGCATAGCCTGTTGTTTTATCCCGATAATGTTCAATCACTTCACGTGCTACTGCCCCTGTCGGTTGATGGGCAAGCAGCATCGGAAAATTATGATTCGGTTCTTTCAGGCGAATCACCAAGGTATAACGATCAGGGGTCTGTAATCCGCTGATCGGCTGATCGTAGTTAAATTTTCCAGTTTTACTGGCCTGTTGAATTAAAGGATCAATCCCGGCAATTTTATCTTCAAATAACCAACTATTCGGTGAGCGTAAATTCGGGTCCAGTAAGCGCTTATAGGAATAGGCATAATCAGCTGCCGTGAGCTCTCGCGGTTTACCCTTAAAGACAGGATCAGCAGCAAAATAAATCCCTTTCTTCAGCCGTATGGTGTAGGTCAGTCCATCCGCACTCACTTCGGGTAAGGCAGCGGCAGTATTAGGTACCAATTGTGCTGGCGATGCCAGATAGTCATAGGTATAGAGGGTTTCAAAGACAGAATATAAAACATGGGCAGAATATAAATCTTGAGTCGCCACGGGATCAAAGCCCGTTTCTGCCACTGGAAAAGCATAACGCAAGACTTTTTTAGGATCGGCGGGGCTTTTGGCTTGTACTGAGCTGAAACCTGAACCTAGGGTCGTCCCCAATACCAGTGCCAGTCCTGCACGCAAAATAGAAATTTTAAAATTTTGCTTCATCGTATACACATCACTTATTTTTGATTTGGTGAAGCAATATCAAGGTATTGCCAATTGGTATTCATAATAGGATGAGCCTTAAACCCCTGAACTTCTGGTTGAATCAACCAGTTGCGAATCCGTGTATCCTGTAAAATCCAGGTATTGTCGGCCTCAATCTGGCGACTCATTTTTTCATAGAATGGCATGCGTTTTTCAGGTGGTTGCTGCATGGCCTGCTTATATAAATTGTCATAAGCAGTAGATTGATAACAGGACTGATTACCGCGTCCAACATTGGGTCCATACAGTAACTGAGTGAAGTTTTCTCCTTCAGGATAGTCGGCA
This sequence comes from Acinetobacter sp. 1000160, assembly GCF_000588715.1. Classification (NCBI taxonomy): domain Bacteria; kingdom Pseudomonadati; phylum Pseudomonadota; class Gammaproteobacteria; order Moraxellales; family Moraxellaceae; genus Acinetobacter; species Acinetobacter sp. 1000160. The sequence goes on from NZ_JFWP02000009.1 coordinate 27,673, forward strand.
TGCCATGCCCCGCTCCACATCATATATTTACACTGTGATGCAGCTTTTAAGTTATCGGCAAAATTACTGACTTTAAAATCGGAACGTATCCCGATCGCATCCAGACTTTTTTTCCAAAGTTCCGAATACATGACTTTTGCCGAACCGGTTTCTGTATTGATTTTTAAGGTCAGCGGCTTTCCATTGGGAAGATTACGATAGCCATCTGCGCCCTTTTTATAACCGAAATGATCCAGCAGTTTATTGGCTAAAACTGGATTGTAGCCAATGCTACTGCGGTAATTGGGATTGTGCCCGCTGACACCTGCGGGGACCAGCATTTCAGCCTTTACCGCCTGTCCCTTGCGTAGTATGCGAATATATTCATTCACATTAAACGACAGGGCGATAGCACGCCTTAATGCCACTTTATCCAGACTATTACCACCCACCAGCGGATCACGCATATTGAACATCGAATAGGTAATTTCAGCCTCTTTATTGGCATACAGGCGAATCCCCTGTTTCTGCATCGCAGGTTTTAACTGATTGTTATGATCTAGTACCTTGGGTATGGCATTTTCTGTGACTTTATCAAAATCCAGTTGTTTGGACTGAAATGCTAACCAGCGCGACTGTTCTTCTTCGATGATGCTGATGTTAACCTTGCCAATTTGTGGCATCTGCTTACCACTCATTTCCTTGACCAGTTGATTGTCCCAGGCTGTACCAGAAGATTTAAAATTCCAGACAAAGCCTCGGTAATCCGGATTGGCAACCAGTTCGATCTTGCTGCGAGGGACATATTTACTCAACATATAGGGGCCGGTACCGACCGGATGCATGGCCAAACGATCTTTATAATATTCAACTACTTCACGTGCTGTTGCACCAAATGAACTATAGGCCAGAATATAAGGAAAGTTATAATCCGGTTGCGTCAGCGTAAATTGAATCGTATATTTATCGAGTGCCTTGATCCCTTCAATCTTGGCATCATAATTAAAATTTCCAGTTTTCTTTGCCTGTTCAATCAGCGCATTGGCACCGACAATTTTATTATCAATAAAAGAAAATGATGAGGCGTGATTTTTAGGATCTAATATACGTTTAATGGAATAAACATAATCTTCAGCCACCAGCTCCCTGCGCTTGCCTTTAAATGCAGGATCATCCGTAAAATAAATCCCTGATTTTATTTTAAAGACATACACTTGCCCATTTTTTTCAATCACAGGTAGGCTTTGTGCAGTTCCTGGCATCAGTTTAACGGGGTCTGCCAGATAATCATATTGAACCAGCCTTTCAAAAATTACATCCGCCACATTCCCGCTATAGAAATTGAAAGTTTTAACCATGTCAAAACCATCATCCGGAGCTTCAAAAGCAACCCGAAGTACCTTATCCGCTTGCGCAGGTGTTTTTGCATAGACATATGGCATGAATGCAAATACACCAGATAAAACGGTGACCGTAAAAAAAATAGACTTCAACTCAATACTCACATCATCGTTTTTTAATAAATACTAGACTTTTGCATAGCATTCAACACCGCTGCCATTTCTCTTAACCTGAATCAGATTTAATTTTTTCATTAAAAAATCATTTACTTGATTTAATTTTACCGTTCGGAAAAATTAAATCGGAAGAAAAATCATTTCCAAGTTAAAAATTACCTTGCTAAATTCATGCCACTTTTCAAATAAAAAATTTGTGATTATTTTCTAACCAAAAACTATGCAAAGCTAAACTAGTTTTCAGGCATCTTAAATAAAAGTAATTTTATGCCAAATCATATTTTTTTATATTATTTCCCATTTCCATGAAATCAGATTAATAAAATACATGTTTTATTGAAATATAAAAGTATTTGCACTAGAAAAAAGCAAAAATAAAACTTTATGATTCATTTTAATGCATCAATAGCAAACTTCTATTTTGTAACTTTATGACAACTTATCCGCACTCATCATTATTTTTAGTTTTTTAATATTTAGTAAAAATATGAAAAGCTTATATATAAAAACTAAAACACTTTTACATAATTTATTCTACATTAAGCGAAATCTAAAACTAGAGCTTGGCACAGGTCTTGCTAAAACGGATTTATCTAATTTTAGAGTGGCAAACCATTTAGGGGTTCAATAAACAATGAAAAAAGCCAACTTCGCTACACCTGACTTCACACAAAAATCGGGCAAAATCATACTCAAACTCAGTACGCTTAGTTTAAGTATGTTGTGTTTAACCATGGCTCACGCTGCTGAGGCCGAGTCACCATCAGAGGAAAAGCCAACCAAAGTCGTAAAAGTTGCGGTTACAGGTTCGTCAATTAAAGGCGTTGCAGCACAGAGTGCATCACCGATTACCATAGTCAAAGTAGACGAAATTCTGAAACAAGGGATCACAACTACAGAAGAAGCACTAACTAAAATTACTGCCAACCAAGCTGGATTCACTACTTCTCAGAATGTTGGTCGTGGTAATACTTCCGGAGCAACAGCAAATTTACGTGGTGTTGGTGAAAATAAAACATTGATTTTACTCAATGGACGTCGTTTAGCAGCCAACGCATTTGATAGTGGGGTGACCAACTTAAATATTATTCCACTTGCCATGCTGGAACGTATTGAGATTGTCCGCGATGGCGCATCTGCAATTTACGGTACTGATGCCATCGGTGGGGTTATCAATTTTATTACTAAAAAACAATTCACAGGACTGAATATTAGTGGTGGATTAACCCAGCCTGAGCAAAAAGGGGGAGATACTCAAGATATGAGTATTTTCGGTGGCTATGGTGATCTAGAAGACAATGGTTTTAATGTTTTCGGTGTCATCGATTACCGTCGTTCCAACGATATTATGGCCAAAGACCGCAAACTGAGTGCCAAAGGAAGCTTAATTCCTGAGATTGGCTTAGATGCACGTAGTACGGGTTCATTCCCTGCTAACTTCTATGATCCAACCAGTAAAATTGGTGGCAATCCTTATGCTGCATCCAATTGTGGAGGTTATGAAGGTACTTCTTCTGAAGATGGCGTATGCTTATTAAACACACAACGTTTAATTGGTATTGTTCCTGAAACTGAAGATATTTCAGCGATGGGACGTCTCACTTATAAATTGAGCGATAGCTTCAATGCGATTGGTGAATATGTCTACGCAAAAAATAAAGTAACGTCTGCAATTGCTCCCGACGTCTATAATGGCAATAACAAAGTAACCATCAGCAACACCAGTAAATATTATCCAGGTAAAGGCATTGTCCCAAATGTCACGGGTATTAGCGGAGGCCCGTTACAACTCTCTTTGCGCTCTCAAGCAGGTAATCGAATCAGTGAATCGGAAAATGAATCACATCGTTTATTTGCTGGAATTGAAGGTGAAGCAGCAGGTTGGGACATTAATGCAGGTATTACTTATGCGCAAAGTAAAGCAGCAGATAGTGCATTAGGCGGTTACTTAGATAAAGCAGCTGTACAATCTGCTTTAGATGATGGCAAATTAAATCCATTTGGGCCCCAAGCAGCTGGAGATGACCCTGAGATTTGGAATAAACTCTCTCTTTCAGGCAAATACAATACTGCTAAATTAGAATCAACAACTGCAGATTTCACTGTAAGTCGTCCAATCTATACTCTCCCAGCTGGTGATGTTGGTTTTGCCTTTGGTGGTAGTTTCCGTCATGACAAATGGAATTCAGACGTAAATTCAGAACTTGCCGAACGACTCCCAAGCGTTGGTGCAGATCCAGATAATCCTAGCCAAGAAGGCAAACGTGATATTAGCTCAGCATTTACAGAGTTCCATATCCCACTACATAAAACTTTAGAAGCACAAATTGCCGCTCGTTATGATAACTATAGTGATGTAGGTAGCACCGTTAATCCTAAAATTGCTTTACGTTGGGAACCGATTAAACAATTAATGCTCCGAACCTCTTACAGTACAGGCTTCCGCGCTCCAACACTTTATGAAATTAATAAAAGTAATAGTAGAACACTCGCACCTGTCAGCGATGATCCTGTGCTATGCCCGAATGGGGTACCAAATGCACAATTAGGTGGAGTAAAAGCTCGGGACTGTGGTCAACAATTTGATCGTATGCAAGGGGGGAATAAAAGCTTAGAACCAGAAAAATCAACTTCTATTACAGCTGGTTTCGTATTAGAACCGATCAAAAACCTGGTGTTCTCTCTAGATTACTACAATGTTGAAATCAGAAATCAAATTTCTGCACTTGATTCTGCTGCCATTTTTGCCGATCCAAACAAGTACCAAGACAAATTCGTACGTAAGACAGATGGTTCAATCGACTATGTCATCACAACCATGCAAAACATGGGAAATATTAAAACAGAAGGTATTGACCTTGGTTTGAATTATCTCACTCCTGTAACTTCTACTGGTCGATTTGGTTTTGGTATTGATGGAACCTATATCACGAAATACGATTACCAAACTGAGAAAGATGGTGAATGGTTTAGCAACCTAGGGGCGTATAAAGATAATAGCCCGATCAGTAATGGTGGGCCAACGATTCGCTGGAAGCATGTTGCAAACCTAAATTGGTACTACGAAAATTGGGCTCTGAACTTCCAGCAACAATTCACAAGTGGGTACAAAGATCAAAACTCTGACAATCTCGCCGATGGCTATAAGAATCATCGTGTAAGTGACTATACCGTTTATAACGTTGCTGGGACTTACAAAGGTTTTAAAAACCTAGATTTAACACTTGGTATTAAAAACCTGTTTGATGAAGATCCAACGGTTTCCAATACAGTCACTAACTTCCAGTATGGTTATGACCCTCGCTTCAGCGATCCAACTGGTCGTACCTACTTCGCCCGTGGCACTTATAAATTCTAATGTGTTTCGCCACTACGACATGATTTTCCTTCTGTCGTAGTGGTTCACCGTAATCCTCTGATTCATTGAACATTAAAGTGGTCCGTATCAATTTTAAATTGATGCTCTACGCCGAAAAAAGATGAATGCAAGATTACAATTTCAGGAGTAATTATGGGCATCCCCTTTTCTGAGAATGAAAATCAACCTGCCAAACGCCTTGTCGGTATTGGTCTGGTGTTATTTCTACATCTCATTATCGCCTATATTCTGATGACAAGTTTAGCGACTGACTTTAGCAAGCCTGTCGATAAGCCTGTAGAACTACAGATTATTCAGGACATTAAACCACCACCTCCGCCAAAACCAGAGGAACCAAAACCCAAAGAAAAGCCACCCGAGCCACCAAAGATGGTCGAGAAAGTGGCCAAAATGCCTGACCCACCCAAACAGGTGGAGAAAGCCACACCTATACAAAAACCGGCACCTGTACAACCGACCCAAACAGCAGTTGCAACACCGACCCCTGCCCCTGCGACACCAAGCCCGAGTCCTGTGGCAGCCCCTGTAGCCCCAGCTGCGCCTGCTGCTCCTGCCAAACCTGCAGGAATTTCACGTGGTGTTTCCGAAGGTGAAGCTGGTTGTCAAAAACCAGAATACCCGCGTGAAGCACTGATGAACGAAGAGGAAGGTACGGTACGTATTCGCGTATTGGTGGACAGCTCAGGCAAAGTCATCGATTCAAAAGTCAAAAAATCGAGTGGTAGTAAGAGCTTAGATAAAGCGGCGGTCAAGGCGTATAGCCTGTGTACTTTTAAACCGGCAATGAAAGACGGTGTGCCACAGCAAGAATGGTACGAGATCGAATATCCATTCACGCTTTCCTAATTAAATATATTGAATAAACAATTTTTGGAGAATTTACAGATGAAAAATACAGCAAAACATATCTCTCGAATCGCAGCAATTGGCCTGATTGCAGGAAGTACCTTACTACCTGTTACAACCGTGTGGGCCGATGAAACTACGCAAACCACAGCGGTAACGGCAGTAACGACTGATGCCACAGCACAAGCAACACCAACCCCGCCACCATTACCTGCAACTGTTGAAAAAGTCCATAATCCTTATGGCCTGGAAGCCCTGTGGCGCGAAGGTGACTTAGTCGCGAAATCAACCTTGTTTATCTTGGTGCTGATGTCAATTGGGACGTGGTACATCATTCTGTCTAAAGTATTTCAACAAAGTAAAATCAAGCGCCATGCTACAGAAGCTGAACGTAATTTCTGGGAAGCTGAATCATTAAATAGCGCAGCTGAAAGCCTCAATACCAATAGCAGTTATCGCTATATCGCAGAAAAAGGCATTCGTTCAACCAAACACCATGACGGCACCTTATTAGAACGTATCGACTTCAATACCTGGGTGACCATTTCAATTCAACGAGCTATTGAAAAAGTTCAAAGCCATCTGAGCAATGGCCTGGCCTTTCTGGCGACTGTTGGTTCAACTGCACCTTTTGTTGGTTTATTTGGAACCGTTTGGGGGATTTACCATGCGCTCACGGCAATTGGCATTTCAGGTCAGGCATCAATTGATAAAGTGGCCGGCCCTGTCGGTGAAGCCTTGATTATGACAGCGATTGGTCTTGCGGTCGCAGTACCGGCAGTACTGGGCTACAACTGGTTAACCCGTCGCAATAAAGCAGTCATGGACAATGTTCGTTCTTTTGGCTCAGACCTACATGCCGTACTTCTCAGCGGTGACTTAAACAGTAATCACCCAAACCGTGATTCTAAATAAGGAACACCATTATGGGCATGATGATTAATTCAGATCAAAATGATGATGATGTGATCGGAACGATTAACACCACCCCCTTAGTCGACATCATGCTGGTCCTGCTGATTATCTTTTTAATTACAGTGCCAGTGGTCACACACACCGTTCCGGTAAAACTGCCTGAAGAAAAAAATACACCTTATGCCACTACACCACAAAATATCCAGCTTTCAGTGAATAAAACCGGTGATATTTTCTGGAATGAACAACATGTTGCAAATAAGGAAACCTTACTTGCGCGCTTACACGCCGAAGCACAAAAACGTCCGCAGCCTGAGGTTCATATTCGTGGCGATCAACTGACACATTACGACGCGATTGATCAGGTAATCAGTACAACTCAGCAAGCGGGTATTGGCAAAATTGCATTTGTCACGACCCCACCTGCGACCACACCATAACAGGAGGACTCACCTATGGGTATGAATGTAGGTTCAAAAAATGATGAAGAAGATGTCATGCTCGACGTCAACATGACACCTCTGATTGATGTCATGTTGGTGTTGTTGATTATGTTCATTATCACTATCCCGATTCCGAATAATGCGATTAACATTAATTTGCCAAATGGTACGCCACTGCCACCAACAGATCAAAAACCACCAGAGACCATCAATCTGCGGGTCGATGCACAAGGGCATATTTTCTGGAATGATCAGGCAGTGGCTGATCGTCAGGCATTAAAGGTTTTATTTGAATCAGTTGCCAAAAAAGTCGATCAGGATCAAATCAAGTTTAAGCCTGATGCCCAGGCGGAATATAAAAACATAGCCATGGTGATGGCGTTAGCTCAACAGAGCAATGTCACCAAAATTGGTATCGTCAGCAATAACTAAAAAATAAAAAATTCCTCCAATAATGACAAGTTTACTCCTATGCTAACAAGTTCGCTTGTTAGCTTTTTTTATTTTATTTCACTAATTACAATCGGAATCAGCTTACTACTCACTTTATAGCCTTGAGGTTTATTGTTGCAGGCATCCCCTGTCACGGTGGTTCGAATAACATAAGGTGAATAAGGCATCACATTTAAATAACCTGAATTATCCCGACCAGTACGACAGTCTTCTGCTCCTGATTTATCATCATAACGCCCTTCGTAAGAAGATTCTTCGACTTCTGCAATCAGCTTGATGGTCCATTGATTTAAATAAACCAGACTTTTACTCGACTCTACCGTGCCCTGTCCTGAGCCTGCGCTTTCAATTTCGATCAGTTGAATCGGTTTGCCTTTATAAACGGTTGAATGCACTTTAAAGCTATTCGATTGGCCACCAAACTCTTTTAAGATTCGAGCCTGTTTTAATTTTGGACGGGTTAATACATAACCAGCCCAAAAATTACGTCCTGTATTTTCAAAACTTACGCCCGATAAATAAGCTTCTTCTCCTGAGATCAGTTTTACGGCTTCAGTAGAATCGATCTGAATGGCTTGGGGGGGATTGGCATTTGAATCTTGTAAGTTGGTGATCCAACTGATGATGGTTTTATCTGTTGGCACAGCAGCATAGGATGCTGAGACTGGAATCAAAAATCCAAATAATATGGATAGAGCTAATTTATTTTTCTTGTTCATTTTAGACCTTACTTTTATGCAAGCGAAACTCTCACATAAAATATGATACTCGGAAACGTCATCCACAACCTGCGTGAATTTTGCAATATATTGTTTCTGCGAAATAATAAAAACAAGAACAAAAAGAGAACAGGTTTTGTGGATGACAATGCCTTTGCCTACTTTGGGCGAAACCAAAGTAGGGCGAACCGCAGGTTTATCCCTAATCTTAGCTTAAACTCGGCACGACTCCATGAAGAGCCACTATTTTGATTCCAATTAAAATTTAAGTTATTTAAACTTTTCCAACTCAATCCATTGGGCATCAGGAAAATGTATTGCCAAATAAGCTTTTAAATAATCTGCGGTATCTTTTGAAATCACCGGATCTTTCGACTCATCCTTTAAGTTATACACCAAAGCATGCAAACTCAAACCACGTTGCTTTAATGCCTCTAAACTCAACAAAGTATGGTTAATACTTCCCAAACGTCCTGAAGTCACTAAAATCACAGGAAATTGATACTGAGCGATATAATCGATGGTCAGCAATTCTGTGGTTAAAGGCACCATCAAACCACCCGCACCTTCTAACAACACCACCTCAAAACGCTGAGCCAGTTCTTTGGTCGCAGCTTCAATCTTGGCAAAATCCAGATCACGCCCATCCAGTCGTGTGGCTAAATGCGGCGAGGCTGGATAGGTAAAAATTTCAGGCATGGTCAACTTTTCATGATCTTCCTGAAACCAGCCACTGCCCATAATTTCACGGTGTTTTTCAATATCTTCCGAGACATCAACATTCCCCGTCTGCACCAGCTTCTGGGTAATCACACGCTGTCCCTGTTCGGTCCAAAGCTTCGCGAGATAGCCTGTGGCATAAGTTTTACCAATTTCGGTATCAATGCCGCTGACAAAATAAATATGACTCATCTACTTAATTTCCTTTCCCCGAGTTATCGAACTTTTGGGATAAATTTCATGAATGTAAGGATCATCACTGAAACGCTGATCTAAAGAATATTCAATACAAACTTCACTGCCTGAATCGTCTCGTATCTGATCGGTATAAGGGAAAATTTGACTATTCTGTTCATTTACCAGTGTAAACTGACCGCTACTCCGTCCTGGCTTTTTAATATTTTTAACCCAGCCACAGGTGGTGTTGCGCGGCGCGTTTTGATTTATATAATTTGTTATCCAGCCAGCTGACCAAAGAGAAAATAGAATCATCATTAAAACCGTTCCCTCTACCACTGGATTGGGGATTCGGTCTTTTTTCCAAACCCGTACATATCCTAAGCCAATTAGCAAAACACCCAAAATCAAGCAAACTATTGCCCAAGGGAAAGCAGAAAACATCAAAAAAATTAAACTTATGGTTAATGCAAAATAACCATGTACCACATTATGTCTGGGTGTTAATCGATCTGACATGATTCTATTCATCACCCAACGATAAGGATTTCGCTCTCCGTGCAATCACATAAATCGGATGATAAGTCAGGCGGAAACCCTGCTCATCATAAAACTGTTGATAATCTGCATAAAACTTCTGCAAGGATTGCTTGGTCCAGCGATGTGATTTTGCTGTTGCGGTTACCCCTGTCGCTTTCAAATGCTGCAATACCGATTTGGGATGATCAAAATAAACCTGCTTCAGTTCTTGCGCGATGAATAGCACGTCAAAGCCTTGCTTTTGCAACTGCTGTTGCAGCACATCACGATCGATATAATTTAAACCCTGTCCTGTCAGTTGCTTAATTTCAGTGAGATTATCAGGACCAAAGGTAGAAAAGCCGAAATATCCATGAGGGTTTAACGCCCCATGAATCCGTTGCAATAACGCGGGCAGGTCCATCATCCATTGCAAAGCAGAACTGGAAATCACTGCATCCAAACATTGCGGTAACATCAGTTGCTCAATATCACCGATCAACCAATTAATCTTGTCGACGCTTGAAAAATGCTGCTCTACATCGCCATATAAATCGTTTAAAAACAGCTGTTTAACCTGAAAATAGGGCTGAAACAAATGAGTGAGATTACCCGAACCACAACCAATCTCAAGAACTGAGTCCAAGTTGTGTGGATAATATGCTTTCAGATATTCAAATAATTGCGCACTAATCTGTTTCTGTACCACAGCATGCTCGACATAGCTTTGCCCTGCTTTGGCAAAACGTCGTGCAACCAATGCTTTATTGATGCTCACAAACACTCCACCAATTGCTCCAATTCGTTTTTTTGCACCAAAGAGGTTAAAGAAATTCGTAGGCGTGAACTATTCTGTGGCACTGTTGGCGGGCGTACCGGCATGGCATAAAAACCCTGTTGTTGTACATGACGCGCTTTTTCAATCGCAGCCTGACTTTCACCCACGATAATCGGAATGATATGACTGCTGGAAGGACTAGAGAAACCTTTTGCGATCACCGCCTGTTGTAAATATTGACTGATCTCAGCCAAGTGCTGACGCTGTGCCTGCATGCTCAATACTTTATTAAACATGAAATCTGACCATGCCATCGAAATCGGCGGTAACGCAGTACTAAAAATCAGTGGGCGCATTTTATTGATCAGATAATCCCGGATGATTGAATCACAAATGATATAGCCGCCTACCGAGGCAATTGCTTTACCAAAGGTTCCAACCAAGAAGTCAATCTGATCCAATACGCCATATTGTTCAGCACAACCCAGACCTTGCTCACCCCTGACGCCAATCGCATGTGCTTCATCGACATACAACATGGTTTTGACATAACGCTGTTTTAACTGCGCCAATGCAGCTAAATCCGTCTCGTCGCCATCCATACTAAAAATACTTTCGGTCACCACAATAATGCGTTCAATTTGCTCATCTTGATGATACTTTTGCAATAACTGTTCCAGATGCTGCAAATCATTATGACGATAACGTACATATAGAGCAGTTGATAATCGAATGCCATCAATCATACTGGCATGCACCAGTTTATCGGCCAGAATCACGGTCTTACTGTCAGCTAAGGCTGGCAAAATACCGATATTCATGTGATAGCCACTATTAAAAAGTAAGGCCGCACGGCCAAAGGCTTTGCTTAGGCTATTTTCAAACTGTTCATATTCCGCAAAATTACCCGTCAGTAAGCGTGAAGAAGATGAACTAAAAAGCGCTCGTTCGATTTTCAGCGTATCAAGAAATTCTTCTCTTAAATTTAAATCAGCGGCCAAGCCTAAATAATCATTGGATGCCAGATTCAACATGGTTCGATCTTGAATGGTAATCCATCGTCCAGATTGCTCATTTGAAGTGAATTGGCGGAAATTACCTTGCTGTTTGAGTTGCTCAAGCTGCTCGGCATAATGATCAAGCAAGGACATTGCTATTTGCTCCTTGCATATTTTTCACCACCTCACTCATCTGTGCTAATAAATAATGGAGTTCATCATCACTAATTACATACGGCGGCATCACATACACCAATTTCCCAAATGGTCGTACCCAGATACCACGCTGCACAAACTGTTGCTGTAAGATTTTCATGTCGACATTAGATGTTAATTCAACCACACCAATCGCCCCTAAAACCCGTACATCCGCAACATGGTCGAGCTGAGCTAAATCGGTTAATTGTTCAGCCAAAATCTTTTCAATCCGTTGAATATTGGCTTGCCAATCCTGTTCCAGCAATAATTGAGTACTTCTTAAAGCAACTGCACACGCCAATGGATTCGCCATAAAGGTTGGCCCATGCATAAATACGCCTGCTTCCCCTCGACTAATGGTTTCAGCCACTTGTTTGCTGGTTAAGGTCGCAGACAGGGTCATATAACCGCCTGTTAAGCCCTTACCCATACACATGATATCGGGTTCCACCTGTGCGTGTTCCCACGCAAACATTTTACCTGTGCGCCCAAATCCCGTGGCAATTTCATCAAAGATTAACAATAGATTGTATTGCTCACACAACGCTTTGGCCTGACGTAAATATTCAGGATGATAAAAACGCATGCCGCCTGCACCTTGTACAATTGGCTCGATAATGAGGGCTGCAATACTGTGATGATGCTGCTCAATCTGTTGTTTAAGTTCCAGGATGTCTTGCGGGTCCCATTCTGCATCGAAGCGACTTTGTGGCGCGGGTACAAAAATTCGATTGGGTAAACTGGTACCAAAAATCTGATGCATTCCCGTGACCGGATCACACACCGACATTGCATTCCAGGTATCACCATGGTAGCCAGAGCGCGTGGTAATAAAATTGGTTTTCTCTGATTTGTTTAATGCAGTCCAATATTGCACGGCCATTTTTAAGGCCACTTCTACAGCAACAGAACCTGAATCTGCGTAGAAAATCTTATCCAAGCACGGTGGCGTAATTTTTAATAAGAGTTTACCTAATTCAATCGCCGGTTCATGAGTCAAACCGCCAAACATAATATGTGCCATGTTCTGCAATTGATCAGCAACGGCCTTGTTCAGTTCGGGATGGTTATAACCATGAATCGCACACCACCATGACGACATGCCATCTACCAAAGTTCGACCATCTTCCAGTTCAATGGTTGCACCATAGGCACGTTTGACTTTAAAAGTTGGCAGTGGATTTAACATCGAAGTATAGGGATGCCATATATGTTCTAAATCAAATAAATCGGTCATCCTTTACCTCATTTGCTGCTGTTTCAAAATTTACCATTTGCCTGATCACACTTTTCGATACTCGGAAATGTCATCTGCAACCTGCGTGGTATAAATAAAATACAAGGCTTCGTACACTTGATCAAAAGAAAAAATGAAAGAAGTGAACAGGTTTTGCAGATGACAAATGGTTTTGCCTACTTTTCCCGAAAAAAAAGTAGGTCGCCGAAGGCATATCCTGAAAATGGATGAGTACTCGGCACGATTCCGTTAGATCTATAAAATAGGTTTTATCTTAAACTTGTCAAAATCTAAAATATATTGCGAGAACTTTCAATTCAAGCAAGATTAAACCGTCTACTGAATAAAATCTTCAATTATTTGCACAGTCTGCTCCACCATAAAGCACGGAAAACCATGCGAAGCGTCATCAATCGAAACAACAGATAGATTCTTTGCAGTCAAATCTTTAATTTTTAGCACAACTTGGTAAGGAACTAAAGCATCATGCTCTGCAAAGACATGCAACTGCTTACCTTGATAATTTTTATACAATTCAACCAAGTTCAATTGCTCCAGTAACTGTAATCCCTGCCGAAGCAAGGCAATCGGTTGCGAACGAATCAATTTCTGCATGGCTACGAAATCTTTCTTTGCAGAATTTGCACCTTGACAGACCAACAAGCCAAACCGCTTTAAAGTACTAATCGCATCCTGTTCAAATGACTTTTTGAACTGCATAAAGGTTTCCACAGGCATAGCAGTGCTCCAATCTGCTTGTGCTACAAAACATGGATTTGACGCTAAAGTAATTAAAACTTTCTGCTCAGCATATTTTTTCCAGATCTGATCGACCAGTAAAGTCGCCAGTTGTCCGCCAAGCGACCACCCAACAATCACATCGAACTTCACTGCATGTTCGACCTGCTGTTGTAAAATATCCTCATCCAGCGCATTAAAGATATTGATTCGCTCAACGCGATGTCCCTTTTGTTCTAAAGCCTCATGTAAGGGTTGTAATAATTCGGCACCACCACCCCAGCCGGTGATGAGTAAAATCTTATAGGTCACGCGCTTGCCCAATTCCAAAAACTTCAACGCAGTATACCGCGATTAATACTGCTCATTATTTTCCAAATCTACCAAAAGCTGCGCTGGAATCACCTGCTCCCAATGCTGCTTAAACTGTCGATGAACTTGATCAATCTCAAAGGTACTGTTTCTTGCTACCTGTTGTGCATGCGCAATATCTTTGGCACGCATATAGGCGAGTAAATAATCATCGCCATTCAGTTCAAGTTGAAACCAAGATTCAACGGTTACTCCTTCAGCTTGCAGCGTTTGAATCGCTTCGGCTTTACGTTGTTGAATTTCACGTTGCCAGACTTCGACATCGGCCATGCTATTGGCTTTTAATTTAATCAGGACTGCACCAACCTCCATTAATTTTCTCTTTTTTCAAATCATTAGAATTTTTTGTATAAATCATTTTTTGAGCTGTATTAAATTCTCAATGAAAGTTCCCTCTCCTTTTTAAAGGAGAGGGCTAGGGAGAGGATTTATATGAAGAGTCCCACTCATCCTATTGCTGACTTGCAGCCCTCCTCCCCAAAGGAGAAATGACTTTCAACATTCATCATTTCTCGGCTTTTAAAAGCGCTCTATGATTCAATTGAAATATATAAAGCAGATCAAAATCCTGTAAAGAATTTTCTACCCCATCCAATCTCTAAATTTGCTAAAGTAGCTGCTATTACACTTTGAGATCAACATGATGAATACGATAAAGTCCAAAGTTCTCGTTATATGTAGCTCACTTTTTTTACTCAGCGCACCGATGCTCAGTAGCGCACAAAGTACCTTATTTTCGAAACAAGATACTGCACAAAAAGAATGGGTTGGAAAATCCGCACCGGATTTCAAACTGCAAGACCAGAGTGGGAAATGGCATACATTGAGCCAATATAAAGGCAAATGGGTGGTGCTCTATTTCTATCCAAAAGATAATACGGCGGGTTGTACCCAAGAAGCCAATCAATTTAAATCACTCTATCCTCAATTTACCAAAGCAAATGCTGTGGTGCTGGGTGTCAGTCTGGATGATGTTGCCTCACATCAAAAATTCTCGGAAAAACTCGGCCTGCCTTTCCCGATTCTTGCTGATGATCAGGGTGAACTGGCAACTAAATTTGGCATCGTTCGAAACCTGGGTATTACTAAAATTGCCAAACGCGAGAGTTTTTTGATTAATCCTCAAGGCGCGGTGATGTATCACTACACCAGCGTGAATACACAAACTCATGCTGATCAAGTGTTAAAGGATTTAAAAACCTTACAAAGCAAATAATCGCTTTGAAGATTCTGAGTCATCTTAATGAGTAATAATATGCCTAGCTATTTGAAGTCTAGGCATTTTTATACTTACTTAAAAATCAATGCCATTGGAATCATCAATCGGATTCTGATCCAGTGTAAATACAGTGCGCTGATAAGGAATACCTTCCAGATCATAGACCTGATAAACACAATCAAATAACAGCTGTAGGTCTTCACTACGATCCATTGCCCGTGCGGTCAGAAAGATGGGGCTGACGGCTCCATTGTCCAGAATTGGAATGTAATTGAGATGGGGAAAACGAATGGTATCCGCACTGGCAGGAATCACACACAAACCTTCACCTGCCGCCACGAGACCTAAAGCCAGCTGGATTTCCCGTATCTCATGCATATTTTTGGGAACCAGGCTATGCTCGGCAAAAATATTCAGCAGTTGAGTCGAAAAATTAGGTTTTGGAGATGTGGGATACATAAACATCTTTTCATCAATCAGATCAGCCAGATAGACTCCTTCCGTCCGCTGCGCAATCGGATGGCTGGTATGCGCCGCCACCATCAGACGTTCCTTGCGCAATAAAATTCGCCTAACCGCAGGGTCACTAATTCTTAAGCGACCAAAGCCCACATCAATGCGACCTTCTTTTAAGGCTTGCACTTGTTCTGTGGTGCTCATTTCCACCAGTTGAATATTAAGATGCGGCTGCTGTTGCCTGAATAAATAAATGATCCGTGGCAATAGGCCATATAGCAACGATCCGACAAAACCAATGGTGACACTGCGTTCAATCAGTCCAATCCGTTTCGCCATACTTTTAATTTCTTCAGCATTAGA
This sequence comes from Acinetobacter sp. 1000160, assembly GCF_000588715.1. Taxonomy (NCBI): domain Bacteria; kingdom Pseudomonadati; phylum Pseudomonadota; class Gammaproteobacteria; order Moraxellales; family Moraxellaceae; genus Acinetobacter; species Acinetobacter sp. 1000160. The sequence goes on from NZ_JFWP02000009.1 coordinate 43,699, forward strand.
CAAAAGTTTAATCGCATGCTGATAAAAGAAATGTCCGGCAGGTGTAGTTTGTAGAGGTCGACTACCGCGCTCGAACAGTTGAATACCCAACTCACTTTCCAGATTTTGAATCTGCCGGCTCAAAGGAGGTTGAGCAATAAATAGTTTTTCTGCAGCTTTGGTGAAGCTCTGCTCTTCAACGACCGCAACAAAATACCGTAAATGACGTAATTCCATGAGGTTTCCATACCTTTAAGATATATAAAAATATAAATTCAGTCTTAGACAGAGTTTACTCATTCTTTTAAGGTATAGACAAGAGATAAACCGATGAAGTTATGAATCGCTTCCGCTAGATTCCAGCTGCCCACATTCATCCTTATCGGTTCAAGCCACCATACTCGCCACATTCAACTTATTAGGATATCGAGACGCTTTAAGCGCAACTCGATGACTTCCACAGTTTTGGAAAGTCGGAGAACGGACATGCCACGTATTCCTGTAATCAATACCAGCCATCTTGACCGCATTGATGAATTACTGGTCGATAATATCGACACCGGTGAATTTAAACTTCATCGTTCAGTGTTTACCGATCAAGCCCTATTTGACCTTGAAATGAAATACATTTTCGAAGGCAATTGGGTGTATCTGGCCCATGAAAGCCAAATTCCCAATAACAACGATTTCTACACCACCCACATTGGTCGTCAACCTGTCATCATCGCCCGCAACCGTAACGGCGAACTGAATGCCATGATCAATGCCTGTTCCCATCGTGGTGCTCAACTTTGCCGCCATAAGCGCGGTAACAAAGCCACCTATACCTGCCCTTTCCACGGTTGGACCTTTAACAACTCAGGCAAACTCCTCAAAGTGAAAGACCCCAGTGAAGCAGGTTATTCGGATTGCTTTAACCAAGACGGTTCACATGATCTGAAAAAAGTCGCCCGTTTTGAAAACTACAAAGGTTTCTTGTTCGGCAGCCTCAATCCAGATGTACCTTCACTTGAAGAGTTTTTGGGTGAAACCAGCAAAATCATCGACATGATTGTTGATCAATCCGAGCATGGTTTAGAAGTACTACGTGGCACCTCCTCTTATACCTATGAAGGGAACTGGAAACTGACTGCTGAAAATGGGGCTGATGGTTATCATGTATCAGCAGTGCACTGGAACTATGCTGCCACCACACAACACCGTAAAGAGACCCAAGCTGCCGATAATATTCGGGCCATGAGCGCGGGTTCTTGGGGCAAACAAGGTGGTGGTTCTTATGGTTTTGAAAATGGACACATGCTGCTTTGGACACAATGGGCCAATCCAGAAGACCGTCCAAATTTCCCGAAAGCAGATGAATATACCGAGAAATACGGTGCAGCCATGTCGAAATGGATGATCGAACGCTCGCGTAATCTCTGCCTGTATCCAAACGTATATTTAATGGATCAGTTCGGTTCGCAAATTCGGGTGTTACGTCCTATTTCAGTCGATCGCACTGAGGTCACGATTTACTGTATTGCGCCAAAAGGTGAAGCCCCGGAGGCACGTGCGCGTCGTATTCGTCAATACGAAGATTTCTTCAATGCCTCAGGCATGGCCACTCCCGATGATCTAGAAGAATTCCGTGCCTGTCAGGCCGGTTATGCAGGCATCGCACTGGAATGGAACGACATGTGCCGTGGTTCCAAGCACTGGATTTATGGTCCTGATGAGGCTGCCAATGAAATTGGTTTAAAACCCATGCTCAGTGGGATTAAAACCGAAGATGAAGGACTTTATCTTGCCCAACATCAATATTGGTTAAAAACCATGAAACATGCGATTGCATCAGAGAAACAAATTGCTGATCAGGGAGAAACAGTATGAGTGCCCAAGACAATCTAACTTTAGAAAATATTGCTCAGTTTCTCTATCGTGAAGCTCGCTTTTTAGATGATGAACAATGGAATGACTGGCTCAACTGCTATGCGCCTGAAGCCAGTTTCTGGATGCCGGCATGGGATGACAATGACCAGCTCACGCAGGATCCACAGTCTGAAATTTCCCTGATTTATTACCCGGATCGTCAGGGACTGGAAGACCGTGTGTTCCGGATCAAGACCGAACGCTCTTCTGCCACCATGCCTGATACCCGTACTTGCCACAATATTGCCAATGTTGAAATCGTAGAGCGCGACGGGGATAAAGTCACCGTTCGCTTCAACTGGAATACCTTGAGCTTCCGCTACAAAACCACCTATAGCTACTTTGGCATGTCACGTTATGTGATCGATTGTTCCGGTGATCAGCCCAAAATCTTGAGCAAGTATGTGGTTTTGAAAAATGACTATATCAATCAAGTGATTGATATCTACCACCTGTAAAAAATAGCTCTCCTCAGCCAAACGAACCGTTGGCTGAGGATAAAAGTTTCATATATTTTTGTAGGATACATGCCATGTCAAACCACAATATCGCACTTCAATTTGAAGATGGTGTGACACGTTTTATCAGTGTCGCTCAAGGTGAAACCCTGTCCGATGCAGCCTATCGCCAAAAAATTAATATCCCGTTGGATTGCCGTGATGGTGCCTGTGGTACTTGCCGTGCATTCTGCGAATCTGGCAGTTATGACATGCCGGAAGAAAGTTATATCGAAGATGCCCTCACCCCAGAAGAAGCAGAGCAAGGCTATATTCTGGCGTGCCAATGCCGCCCAAGCTCAGATGCTGTATTCCAAATTCAGGCGTCATCTGATGTCTGCAAAACTGAAATTCATGCTTTCCAAGGCACATTGGCACGTGTTGAGAATCTATCAGACTCGACCATAACTTTTGATATCCAGCTGGATGAAGGTCAACCCGATATTCATTTCCTTGCAGGACAGTATGTCAATGTCGCAATACCTGAAACAGGTGAAACCCGTTCATATTCATTTAGCTCAAAACCGGGCAACCGCTTAACGGGCTTTGTGGTGCGTAATGTCCCAAATGGCAAAATGAGCGACTTCTTAAGCAAGACCGCACAAGCGGGCGATAAAATGACCTTTACCGGTCCTTTCGGTAGCTTTTATCTACGCAATGTAACGCGACCTGTGCTGATGCTGGCAGGTGGTACCGGTATTGCGCCTTTTATCTCGATGCTACAGGTGCTGGAAGAAAAAGGTTCTACCCAACCTGTACGTTTAGTGTTTGGCGTGACCAACGACTTTGATCTGGTGGCTTTAGAAAAACTGAATCAGTTGCAGGCGAAATTTCCATGGTTCGAATATCGAACGGTGGTGGCAAATCCTGACAGTCAACATGCGCGTAAAGGCTATGTCACAGGCCATATTGAATCTGAATGGCTCAATAGCGGCGATGTCGATATTTATCTGTGCGGTCCTGTCCCGATGGTCGAAGCTGTCCGTGGCTGGTTAGATGCTGAACAGATCAAACCTGCCAACTTCCTGTTTGAGAAATTCTCAGCAAACTAATTCAAGGTGAGAAAGTTATCCATGTCAAACCTGCAAAGATTTAGCGATAAAGTGGTGATTGTCACAGGTAGTGCTCAGGGCATTGGCCGTGGGGTGGCACTACAACTGGCGGTGGAAGGTGCGCAACTGGTTCTGGCCGACCTTTCCGATTATGTGCAGGAGGTACTGACCGAAGTCAAAGCCTTAGGTACTGAGGCCATTACGGTTCAAGCCGATCTGGAAAGCTTTGCAGGTGCACAAACTGTGGTTGCCAAAGCTATTCAACATTTTGGTCGGGTCGATGTGCTGATCAACAATGTCGGTGGTGCAATCTGGATGAAACCTTTTCAGGAATTCTCCGAACAGGAAATTATCAAGGAAGTGAATCGCTCATTGTTTCCAACGTTATGGTGCTGCCGAGCGGTCTTGCCTGCAATGATTCAGCAACAGGCGGGGGTGATTGTCAATGTTTCATCGATTGCGACTCGCGGGATTAACAGAATTCCCTACTCTGCCGCCAAAGGTGGCGTCAATGCACTGACAGCGTCGCTGGCCTTTGAACATGCCAGAGATGGAATTCGCGTCAATGCCATCGCTACAGGTGGCACCAAAGCCCCACCACGTAAAGTACCGCGCAATAGCAATCCACTCAGTCAAAATGAAAAAGACTGGATGCAACAAGTGGTGGATCAAACCATAGATCGCACCTTCATGGGCCGTTATGGCAGTATTGAGGAACAGGTCAAAGCCATTGTCTTCGTTGCCTCCGATGATGCCTCTTATATCACCGGCAGCGTCATCCCCGTGGGAGGTGGAGATCAGGGTTAATCCTGATCTTTTGCATTTTAGATAAAGTACCGTATGTGCATGGAGGCCATCACCCAATGACAACTTTACTCAAAACATTAAAACAAGATTGGTCCATTTCAGCGACGGTTGCTGGTTTTCTTGCGGTTCTGATTTCCTATTCAGGACCACTCATTATTTTCTTTCAGGCGGCGCAACGTGCCCATGTCTCAACCGAGATGATGGTGTCATGGATTTGGGGCATTTCCATCGGTGCAGCTGTTGCAGGGATTTATCTCTCGATTAAATATAAAACTCCCGTCATTACTGCTTGGTCTGCGCCCGGAACCGCTTTATTGGTGACGCTATTTCCTGACATTTCACTGAATGAAGCGGTTGCTGCCTATATCACCTCCGCCATCGTGATTTTTCTCATTGGGATTACAGGCTGTTTCGACAAACTACTGAAATGGATTCCGCAAGATGTTGCTGCAGGGATGATGGCGGGAATCCTGTTCCAGTTTGGCATCAATCTGTTTACGGCTTCAGATCATATGCCGCTGATTGTGTTTAGCATGTTGATTGTGTTCTTGGGCGCTAAAAGGCTGATGCCGCGTTACACCATGATTTGGGTGTTAGCTGCTGGAGTTTTATTAAGTCTCATTTTAGGCAAAATGAATCCGGTTGATGTGAGTTTTAGTTTAGCTATTCCACAGTGGATTAGCCCAGAATGGACATGGAACTCAACACTCAACCTCGCTGTTCCTCTCATTTTAGTCAGTCTAACCGGCCAGTTTTTACCAGGTATGGCGATCATGAAACTGAGTGGCTATGACACGCCTGCCAAACCCATTATCAGTGCTACCAGTATTGCCTCTCTTGCTGTGGCTTGTGTTGGTGGAATTACCATCGTCCTCGCTTCGATTACAGCGGCCTTGTGTATGGGCAAAGATGCACATGAACTGAAAGAAAAACGCTATATCGCAGGGATTGCCAACGGGATTTTTTATATTCTCGGCGGACTGTTTGCAGGCAGTCTTGTGATGCTGTTTAGTTTGCTGCCTAAAGAGCTGGTTGCGGCTTTGGCTGGTCTCGCCTTACTCGGCGCAATTGCAACCAATATCACCGCTGCCATGCAGAATCCTCAACACCGTGATGCTGCACTGATTACTTTTCTGGCAACCGCTTCTGGCATGCATTTTCTAGGCTTAAGTTCAGTCTTCTGGGGGATTTGTATCGGGGTAATTGCGCATCTGATTCTCACGCCAAGCAAGCATGCAGCTTCGACTTAATAACAAAATTACACTTCTTTTCTAAATCATACGCTCTATTTTTCCAGAAAACTCAGCTCTTGCTAGACGTTTTCTGGATTTTTGCATTTAAAAAGCTAAACTCAAAAAGAATTAATCCGAAGACAAAATGAATTTCATCCAGTATTTTAACGCTTGATAAAATAACCCGACCATTGAATAAAAACCTTATTTATTCACTTATGATTATTCATCCAAAAATATTTAAAAACACCACTTTAAAATGACCAGTATTCTCGTATTTCAATATTTAACACTAATTCAGCCTTTTATACCGCAGCATAAAAACATAAATTAAAAACATTATTTTTCAAATATTTAAACAATAAAAACCACAATACTTTAAAGACATAAAGATATATCAATTAGGTTTTTGACTCTGCTCCGATAACAAAATAGTTTAATAAAAAATAACCTGTACTTCACAAATCGGAGGTGAAGCAATGGATACAAACAAGGTCAATATTAATGACATTATTGATAAAGCCCGTTTTACGGCATTTCACTGGAAGGTTTTAATCTGGTGCCTGATCATTATTATTTTTGACGGTTATGATCTGGTTATTTACGGCGTCGCCTTACCCCTGCTGATGCAGCAATGGTCACTGACTGCCGTGCAAGCAGGATTACTTGCCAGTGCAGCGTTGTTCGGAATGATGTTTGGTGCCATGATTTTTGGCACACTCTCAGACAAACTGGGCCGTAAAAGAACCATTCTGATCTGCGTCACTTTATTTAGTGGCTTTACCTTCTTAGGTGCTTTTGCGAAAAGCCCCACTGAATTTGCCATTTTACGATTTATCGCGGGACTTGGCATTGGTGGTGTGATGCCAAACGTTGTCGCATTGATGACCGAATATGCGCCGAAAAAAATCCGCAGTACTTTGGTTGCACTGATGTTTAGTGGCTATGCCATTGGCGGGATGAGTTCTGCCTTACTCGGTGCATGGTTAGTCAAAGACATGGGCTGGCAGATCATGTTTTTAATTGCAGGTATTCCCCTGTTACTGTTACCTGTGATCTGGAAATTCCTGCCTGAATCTCTCGCATTTTTAGTGAAATCGAACCATCACGAGCAAGCTAAAATGATTGTCACTAAAATCGCACCTGAAACTGAATTAACCCACAACTCAGCGCTGGTTCTAAATGAAAGTACCAGCACTGATGCCCCTGTCCGTGCCTTATTCCAGCAAGGTCGTAGCTTTAGCACCTTTATGTTCTGGATTGCCTTCTTTATGTGTCTGTTAATGGTCTATGCGTTGGGTAGCTGGTTACCAAAACTGATGCTACAGGCGGGCTATTCTCTAGGTGCCAGTATGCTGTTCCTGTTTGCACTGAATATTGGCGGCATGGTCGGTGCAATTGGCGGGGGCGCATTAGCAGATAAATTCCACTTAAAACCTGTAATTACCAGCATGTTTGTGATCGGTGCTGCTGCCCTGATGTTACTGGGTTTCAATAGCCCACAATTTATCTTGTATAGCCTGATTGCAATTGCTGGTGCAGCCACGATTGGCTCACAAATTTTGCTCTATACCTTTGTGGCCCAATTCTACCCTACCGCAGTACGTTCAACCGGTATGGGTTGGGCCTCAGGCATTGGTCGAATTGGTGCCATCATCGGTCCTGTGTTAACGGGTGCTTTACTGACCTTTGAACTGCCCCATCAGATGAATTTTCTTGCCATCGCGATTCCCGGCATTATCGCAGCACTCGCCATCTTTCTGGTGAACTTAAAAGTCTCTGTTGCAGCGCAACCCGCGACCCGCTTTAACTCCCAACCTTCATTGACTCAGCAATAAAACCCCGTGCACCGAGGACGGGTGCACTGACTTCGGATATGGATTATGAAATTATTACAGCACTTTTCCCCTTCGCACTTAACGGTTGCAACCTTATTGACAATGGGCGGCTTGGCTTGCCCAATGGTTTTTGCTGCCGAGATGACTCAGCCTACTCAGGATGAATGGAAATTTACCCTGAAAAATGCCTATATCAATCGCGACTATGACAACCCACGCCTGAAAGATACGGGAAGCTGGTCACAAGCGGCGTCTTTATTCTACAAATCCAATATGCAGGATACGCCACTGCAAATCGCAGACAAAGCGATCACCATTGGGGCGGATGCTTCGGTACAATATGCAGTCCGTTTAAGCAAGGATAAGCATGTGGCGGATACGGTGTTACCCTTTGACACCCAAACCCAATCACAAGCCTCTGATTATTTAAAATATGGTGCGACCCTGAAACTGGGCTATGACAAGACTCTGCTCAGTGTCGGTGAACTCTGGCTGGATTTGCCTGTAACGGCAGTAGATGCCAGTCGCCAGTTATTGGCTTCCTATTGGGGCACCAATTTAAAGTCACAGCTCTCTGATCAGCTCTATGCCGAAATAGGCCGAGTCACCAAAGTCTCCCCCCGCAATGAAGAAGATTTTCGTAAATTTTCTTTTACCGCCAATGGCAAAACTGAATATTCTGACGGCTTAAATTATCTGGATCTGCGTTATCAACTGACACCTTCATTAAAGGCCGAATACTACTTTGGTAATTTAGAAGACCTCTACAATAAACACTACCTTGGGCTAGACCATATATGGAAACAACCGAACTTCAGCCTGAATTCCAAGTTTAAATATTTCAATGCCAAAAATGACGGTAGCAACTTTAATATTGATGCGCAAAATATTGGTGTTCTGGAAATGCTAAAACTAAATAATCAGTCTTTTGGTTTGGGCTATCAACAGATTATCGGGGAGTCTGCTTATCCTTTACCTGACGGCTTCCTGCCTGAAACCTATTTTATCAACTGGAATGCCACAGGTTTCTTCAAAAAGAATGAAAAGTCATATCACCTGATGTATGGCTATGATTTTAAGGACTATATGCCTGGGCTGAATGCGATGGTGAAATATGTTTATGGACATGACTTTAAGGCAACCAATGGTGAGAAAAACCATGAGACCGAGTCCAATCTTATTGTGAATTATGCCTTTCAACAGCCGTATCTCAAAGGCTTTGCTTTGCAGTACATCCGCATCGACTATGATGTCAAACATGGCAATGACTTTGGTGAAGACCGCTTATTTGTGAACTATAGTAAAAAATTCTAAGTCTTATATTTCTTCCTTACAAAAAAAAGAGAACTTCAGATGAAGTTCTCTTTTGCAGCACACATTCAAACGGCTCAATTAGATTTGTGACTGAATATAATTCTGCAAACCGATCAATTCAATTAAACGTAATTGCTTTTCTAACCAGTAGGTATGATCTTCTTCTGTATCAGAAAGCTGCTGACGCAACATATCACGGCTAATGTAATCGCCTTTATCTTCACACAGTTTAATACCCACTGCCAGTTTTTCACGGACATGGTATTCAAGTGCCAAATCCGCCTTTAAGCAGCTGACAACATCCGTACCGACATTAATGTCTTCACGGTTCATATTCGGTTGAGCACCAAGGAACAGAACACGACGAATAATGGCATCGGCATGAGATGCTTCTTCCTGCATTTCATGGTCAATACGCTCATAGATTTTGTTCAGGCCCCAATCTTCGTACATTCTTGAATGAATTAAATATTGATCACGAGCAGCCAATTCACCGCCAATGAGCATATTTAAATAGTCGATGACTTCTGGATTGCCACGCATAATACTTACTCCTATCGAATGACAATATTATGGCCAAGTTATAATGGAATTGCAAAAATAAAAGTGTGTAAGTTTATGATTTTTATAAAATTAAAATGAGAAACATACGCATTTACAGTTCTGGTTAGCCGAATTTATCTAAATAAAATAAGCCTTTGCATATCATTTATTGCTTTAAAAATGGATAATTCTATTGAAAATCATTTGTTTGATTTTTTGTAACGATTAGCAATGCTTCTTATTTCGCCGAAGTTTTGATCAAAAAAGCCTAAAAAATGACTGCCCAGCTGTTGTTTGTTTAAGCAAAATTCGGTAAATAACAGCAATCACAAAAACATAATGTGGAAACCACAATGGATAAAAGTAAGCCGATTTTGGTCACTGGCGCGACGGGTTATATTGCAGGCTGGATTATTGAACGCCTGCTCAAGCAAGGTTATACGGTTCATGCCACAGTGCGTGATCCATCAAAGAAAAACAAGATTCAGCATCTCTATGATCTGGCAGAGCAATCATCCGGGCACATCCAGTTTTTCAAAGCAGATTTGCTTGAAACAGGTTCATTTGATGAAGCAATGAAAGATTGTGAAATCGTGATTCATACCGCATCACCGTTCGTGGTCACCAACTATAAAGATGCAGTCAAAGACATTATTGAGCCAGCGGTAAAAGGCACAGAAAATGTTTTGAACAGCGTTAATCGCACTGAATCGGTTAAACGTGTGGTACTCACCTCAAGTATTGCCTCCACCTATGGCGATGCAGTTGAGATTCAAGACACTGCCAATAATGAATTTGATGAAAATCACTGGAACACCACCAGTAGCGAAACACATCAGCCTTATCCTTATTCCAAAGTCATGGCCGAACGCAAAGCCTGGGAAATGGTAGAACAGCAAGATCGTTGGGATCTGGTGTGCATTAACCCAGCGTTAGTGATGGGTCCATCCCTCACCGATGCCAGTCAGTCAGGCAGTATTGAAGTATTGCAACAGTTTGGTAATGGTACCACCTTGTTTGGTGTACCACCGATGTGGAATGGCATTGTTGATGTACGTGATGTGGCAGATGCCCATGTCGCTGCTGCATTGAATCCGGAAGCACACGGTCGTTATATCATTTGTGGTGGCACACTCAGTTTATTGGACATGGGCAAAGCACTTACTCAGAAGTTTGGCTATAAGTTTCCCTTCCCGCATTTTACTGTGCCAAAAAATGCCTTTGCTTTTGTTGCGCCAGTCCTCGGCCATTCACGTGAATTTGTAAAATTGAATATGGGTTATCCAATCTATTTTAATGCGCAACGCAGCGTCAAAGAACTTGGCATTGAATATCGCGATGTGCGAGAAAGTGTCTGTGAACATTTCCAGCAATTGCTGGATGATGGCATTGTAAAAAAATATATTTAATACAAGAAAAAGGCGGCATTGATGCCGCCTTTTTATCAATTCACACTGATTCAAAATTTAAATCAAGAATCTATGCTTCATACTGTTGCAAGAACTCTAAGAACTCTTGTTCATTCATTACGCGAATTTCCAGTTTCTGCGCTTTATCCAGCTTGCTACCCGCTTTCTCGCCCGCAACCACACATTTGGTTTTACTGGACACACTGCCACTGACACGGGCACCTAAGGCTTGCAGCTTTTGTGTCGCTTCATCACGTCCCATGCTTTCCAGCGTTCCAGTCACCACCCAGCTCTCACCATTCAGCGGTTGACGCGTTGGTGCAGTCGGTGCATCCCAATGAATACCCGCAGCCATTAAACGATCCAGTACCTCAATGTTATGCGGTGCCTGAAAGAAATCAGCAATCCATTCTGCAGTAATATCCCCCACATCAGGCGTTTTCTTGAGTGCTTCAATATCCGCTGATTTCAGAGCCTCAAGCGTCTGAAAGGTATTCGCCAGCATACGTGCTGTGGTCTCACCCACCCCACGGATCCCCAGAGCATAAATAAAGCGTGCCAACGTGGTTTTCTTGCTGGCTTCAATCGCATCAATCAGGTTCTGAACCGATTTCTCACCCATTTTCTCGATGGTCAATAAGGTCGCGCGATGTTCATGCAAATGATAAATATCAGCCACATCTTTAAGTAGGTCGAGATGCAGAAGTGACTCCACCCAACGATCGCCTAAACCTTCAATATCCAGTGCTTTACGTGAAACAAAATGACGAATCGCCTCGATACGCTGCGCTGCACAATATAAACCACCCGAACAACGAGCCAAGGCCTCACCTTCCGGCATCACCACTGGTGAATCACAGACTGGACAATTTTCTGGAAGATGTACAACTTCTGCTTCAACAGGACGAAACTCTGCCCAGACTTTCTCGACCTTCGGAATCACATCACCAGTACGGTAGACACTGACAGTATCGCCAACGCGCACATCTAAACGATGAATTTCACCAATATTGTGTAAGGTCACATTCGATACCGTTACCCCACCCACAAAGACAGGTGCTAAACGTGCAACCGGTGTCAATGTTCCTGTACGTCCCACTTGCCAATCAATATTTTCAACTTTGGTCAGTGCGGCCTGTGCAGGGAATTTATAAGCCGTGGCCCAACGAGGTTCACGACTCAGGAAGCCGAGTTGTTGTTGCTGTTTAAGGCTGTCTACCTTAATCACCATACCGTCAATTTCAACCTTGAGGTCTGGGCGTTCTTGTTGAATCTGTTCATAGCGCTGTTGTACTTCTTCAATCGAAGCACACAGGAATTGACGTTCTGCAATTTCAAACCCAAATCGGGTTAACCAGTGCAGGCTGTCGTGCATGGTTTCAAGACCATGATTGGGCTGACACTGCGCAATCCCATAGGCATAAAACGCCAATGGGCGTGAGGCTGCAATATTCGGATCAAGTTGTCTTAAGCTACCTGCTGCAGCATTCCGTGGATTGGCAAAGGTTTTATCACCTTTGGCTTCCTGATCGGCATTGAGCTTTTCAAAGCCCTGCTTCGGCATCAATACTTCACCACGAACCTCAAGAAACTGTGGAATGGCCTGATGCTGACTTGATAGTACTTTTGGCAGATTCCGTATGGTCTTAACATTCTGGGTAATGTCTTCACCGGTCTCGCCATCGCCACGAGTCACACCACGCACCAGTACACCATTTTCATACCACAGTGAAATCGCTAAACCATCCAGTTTCAGCTCTACTTCATACTGGACTTTCTGATTCGGTAAACGTTCATCAATACGACGGGCAAAAGCAAACAGGTCTTCCTGATTAAAGACATTGCCCAATGACAGCATCGGTACTGCATGGGTGACACTTTCAAATTTCGATAAGGCTTGTCCCCCCACTTTATTGGTTGGGGTATCTGCCTGAATACAGTCTGGATATTGTTGTTCGAGTGCTTTCAGTTGATGAAATAAATGGTCATATTCACTATCTGAGATGGAAGGCTGATCCATCACATAATAAGCATGATTATGTTTTGCAATCAGTTGAATCAACTGACGCATTTGCTCAATAACTGAGTTGTGTTCCATTTAAATTTCACCATATAAAAGGGCGGAAAAACCGCCCTATAATTTTTACTAAATTTAGTATATCGAACCTGAGTTAGACATGAAATATGATACTCAGAAATGTCATCTGCAACCTGCGTGGTTTAAGCAAAATAATGTTTTTGCAATAAAAGAATTTTGATGAAAGAAGTAAACAGGTTTTGCAGATGACAATGGTTTTGCTTACTTTTGCCGAAACAAAAGTAAGTCGAACCGAAGGTTATCCAGAAATAGGATGAGAACCCAACATGACTCCGTTAAGTTCTTTATTTTTAAAATTTAAAAATATGTTAATCAGTTTATGAAGAAACAACTAATTAAACTGCCGCCTGATTTGGACGATAATCAATCACGTGATGACGCCAATGTTCTTTTAACTGCGGGGTAAATTCCAGATTATTTTCATCATAAACTTTACCATCCACTTCACGCGCAATTAAACCGGCAATACTGGTCATCATGTCATAACCCGTAACAGCTTTGCTATTTGGTAAAGCCAGGAAGAATGCAAGACCTTGCACCTGTTCACCAGATAAGGTTTCCAGATCAAAACCCGCTGGGCCATTATCGGTCATACGCAATACCGAGAACATCAAGGCACTTGGTTCATCGGTATTTTCATAACGGTGGAAACACGACATTTCGCCGAAACGTAAACCGTATTTCAATAAGACTTTGAGTGCTTTATCACCTGACAAGGCACGGCGCGGATTTGGATAAACATTCAGGGCAATGATCTGCTCTGCGGTGGCTAAAGCACTCTCATCGTCATAGCGTTGCTGTTCGTGTAAATGCACATCCAGAATATTACTTTCGCCATCAAACTCTTCAATGGCGACCGTTTCAATATTCGGGTTCAAGCTGAGTTCTGCTTCGGTTTTATTTTCCTCAGCTTTCTCTGTAGTCTCTGCATTTTCAGGGACGACTGTTGTTTCTGCTTCAGCAGTCACGGTCTCATCTTTTTGAACAGTTTCAGTGTCTACAACTGCTTCAACATCTTCTTCTTTAGCGACTTCTGCTGTTGAAACCACAGCTTCTGTTTTTTCTACAGTATTTGCAGTCTCACCTGTTGTTTGTACCGGAGTCTCTACCGCAACCGCGTCTTTATTCAGACTTGGTTCAACACGTTCAGTTGTGGTGACCACTTCGTCTGGTAAAACTTGATCTCGTACATGACGAGGAATAACAGGCTGCTGACTTTCAGGATTAATATATAAATCCGCTTCTAATGACGGCTCGACCGGTTTTGGTTTTCTAAACAGCATCATTAAACCAACGAGCATAATCACAACGGCGATAACAATGCCTATTATTGTATTCATTTCCATACTATGACTCCGCAACTAACCCGTATTCTTTTGCCTGCTCTAAATCGACAGTCACTAATTTTGATGTGCCTGGCTCTGGCATGGTCACTCCCAGTAGGTCAGTTGCCATTGTCATCGCCAATTTATTATGTGTAATGTAAATGAATTGCACCTGTTCAGAAAGCTCTTTTACCAAATTACAATATCGCTGCACGTTAGCATCATCCAGAGGTGCATCAACTTCATCCAAAACACAGAATGGTGCAGGGTTTAATCTAAAGATTGCAAACACCAGCGCCAAGGCCGTCAAGGTTTTTTCACCACCAGACAACAGCGCCAATGAACTATTGCGTTTACCTGGTGGGCGTGCCATCAATTTCACCCCAGATTGCCAGTCATCCTCAAGACTTAAGCTGGCTTCCCCGCCATTAAAGACTTTAGGAAAGAGGACTTGCATCTCTTGATTGACCTGATCAAAAGTGCTCATAAATAACTTACGGGTTTCCTGATCAATGCTTTTCATGGCATCTTTCAGTTGATCAACCGTATTTTGCAAGTCCTGCATCTGATGACTCAGCTCATCAAAACGCTGCGACACCTCCTCATATTCTTGTGAGGCTGCCAGATTGACCGCACCAATTTTTTCGAACTGCTGCTGGGCCTTTTCCAGTTTCTGCTGATGATCTTTGATTTCAATCGACAAATCGGATAAAACGTCTGCATTCAACTCTTTCAGTTGTTCCAGATAGTGCTCACGATCCGATTTGGCTGCCTGCCAAGCCAAACGCTTTTGCTCTAACTGTTCACGCACCTGCTCATCTTTTTGCTGGGCTTGATGACGCTGTTCAGTCAATTGCTGCTGTTTCTCTTGAATCTGATTCAGTTCCAGTTGCCATTCATTCCAGTTTTTTTGCAATTTTTCGGTTTGCTGAAATTGCTGCTGAAATTGTGACTCTAAATTTGGCAACTCCAGCTGAATCGGATCAACAAATTTTTTCGCCTGCTCAATTTGTTCAATGATCTGATGATATTGCGTTTTCAAGAACGAAATATCTTTCTCTAACAGTTCAATTTGCTGATTGGCCTGAGAGGTCTGGCGACGCAGACTTTCACGTTGCTGTTGCTGCTGAAGCAGTTGTTGCTGTTGCTCATCCAGTTGCTCATTCAGGTTTTCTACCAGAAACTGCAAGGTTTTATAATTTGGCAATACTGCTTCGAGTTTGAGTGCAAGTGCATGCAAATCTATTTCCAGATCATCACGCTGCATGGCATCTTCTTCAAGCTGTAGATCAAGCTGTTTCAGTTGATCTGCCAATTGCTGTTGCTGCAACACAAAAGCCTGCGCGGTACTTTGCAATTTGGCAATTTGCACATCCAGCTGTTGTAGCTCTTTCTGTTTTTGTTTCAGGCTGTGCTGTTGTTGCTGTAAGTGCTGTTGTTGCTGTTGCAAGGTTTGCTGCTGTTGAGAAAATTGCTGTTCCAGTTCAAGCAGCTTAGGCTGTTTCTGCGCAAGTTGCAGCGCTATTTCATCTAAACGCACCTGATGACTGAGCATACCTTGTGCGCTTTGGCTATCTTCATCGTAATGCAGACCAATCACCCAGTCTGCACCGACATGATAACCATCCAGCGTTAAAATTGACTGCGTCTGTTGGAGCTGTGCTTGATGCGCTAAGGCAATTGCCAGATTTTCGGCCACAGCCACACTGGCCCAGAGTGAAGATTGCGGGGTTTCGATCCAGTCGCTTAAACAGCTCAAATGTTGAATTTGAATACGTTGCTGCGTCGCTGACTTTAACTGACGCGCCACACCTTCCTGAAATGACTGCTCATCCTCCAGTAAATGCGCTTGTAACCATTTGGCTAAGAACTTTTCAATGATACTGGCATGGCTTTTACCTTGCGCGGTTAAACGCAGGCTTTGCATCAAGCGAAGCGTATTCTGCTGCTGTTTCGGACTTTGCTTTGCCACCAGTTGATTCAAATTCTTTTGTTCAGCCAGTAAAACCTGTATTTCGGTTTTAAGCGTTTGCACATCCGCCTTATCCAGCTGTTGTTGTTCTTGTTGTGCCTGTAAATTTTGCTGTAGTTCTTCAATGGCTGCTTCCAGCTCAACCATCTCTAGATGCAGTTGTTGCTGCAATTGCTCAAGCTGCTCCTGTTCTTCATCTTGAACCTGCGCACGGATCTGACCACTTTGCGATTGTAGCGTTTGCTTTTGCTGTTCGATTCGCAGCACATTTTTGGCAAGCTGCTCAATTTGTGCAGCCATCTGCAATTTTTGCTGTTGCTGTTTGTCGACCTGTGCTTTCAGTTGCTCAAACTGCTGCAATGCCTGCTTGTGCTGGGCCTGCACATCACTCACATTTTGTTCAGCCGTTTGTGTTTGCTGTTCTAATGCCAACAATGTTTCATTTTGCTCATCAAACTGGACAGATAAAGTTTCGATCTGTAGCTCAGACAACTGTAAACGTTCTTTGGTCTGGACTTTTTGCTGCTCAAGCTGCACCAGGCTACTGCTATTCTGCTGGTACAGACTCTGCTTCTGTTCCAGTGTCATTTTCAGCTCAGCCAGTTTTTTCTCTGCCTGTTGCCACTCCTGTTGCAACGGTGAAGACTGCTGAATCAGACGCTGGAATAAAGCACTGGTTGCTTCCAGATCATGTTCAATGGTCTGTGACTCGGAACGCACCAGCTTAAAGTTTTCACCCAATGCCGTCATTTCAACGGTATATTCTTGCTGTAGTTTTTGGCTTTGATTGGCTTGGAAAGACAGAATCTCAATTTTTAAAGTACGGATCTGGCCTTCTAAGGTTTTGTATTGAATCGCAGCTTCAGCTTGACGCTTCAAACTTCTCAGCTGTGATTTCAGTTCTGCAGCAATGTCATCTAAACGCGCCAGATTCTGTTCAGTATGCTCTAAATGCTGCAAAGTCTCGCGACGACGCGCCTGATAACGTGATACCCCAGCCGCTTCTTCAATAAAGACCCGCATTTCTTCAGGCTTGGCATCCACCAGACGGTTGATCATGCCCTGTTCAATCACCGCATATGAGCGCGGTCCTAAACCGGTCCCCAAGAAAATATCGGTGATATCACGACGACGGCAACGTGTGCCATTCAAAAAGTATTCAGACTTGCCTTCACGCGTCACCTGACGACGGACGGCCAGCTCATTATAGGCGTTATATGCCCCACCCAATTTGCCATAAGTATTGTCAAAACGAAGTTCGACACTGGCGACACCAACAGGTTTACGCTTGGCGGTCCCGGTAAAGATGACATCCTGCATGCTACCGCCACGCAATTGACGTGCGTTGGACTCGCCCATAACCCAGCGAATCGCATCAATGACATTGGATTTACCACAACCGTTCGGCCCCACAACCGCAGTTCGGTTCGCCTTGAAATTTAATGTTGTACTATCGGCGAAAGATTTAAAGCCTGAAAGTTTTAAACTACTTAAACGCATACTGCCCTAACTAGCGGCGTGAGCGTCTAGCCCAAGCCAATTCAATCTGTTTCATACGTGTCAGAGATTCCAACACAAGGTTACGCAAGTGTCGACAAAAATCTTCCATAAATAAAGCAGCTTGTTGTGATTTTCGGATCAAAATAGCATCAATCACCAGCTTAAACAGGGTAAATGACTCTTGCAGCTCCCGACGCGAGGTATTCAGGGTGAGAAAATAGCTACGACGCAAGGACGGCAACAGTTCCTTATAAAATTGCATGAGGTATGGATTTGCCACCATTTCATGTTGTTCGGCTAAATATTTAAAGATCGCATCGTAAAATTTTTCAATGTCACCAGCGCGTACGAACTCCACCAATTGATCCAGTAACGCTTGTAAATGCTCTGCTTCATTGACACGCCAGGTTTCGCTAATCCGTTGCACGATATGCCCGAGTACCATCACATTGGTATCAAACAACGCTTTGACCTGTTGTGCCGACATTTCCGAGACAATCGCACCACGTCGTGGAAAAATCTCGATTAAATAGGTACGTTCCAGTAATAACAATGCTTCACGGACAGAACCGCGACTGACATCCAGTTCTTTTGCAATGCGCAACTCTTGAATACGTTCGCCTTCAACCAGCTCGCCGCTAATAATTTGTTCACTAATATATTTTGCAATCTGTTCAGAAAGACTATCAGCCTCTTCGAGATTCATGAGCGCCTCACTATCTTTGTTATACGCATTGTCCAATGCTATTTACGCTTTTTTGTTTTAACTGATCTCACCCTATAAATTCTATATCATTGTCTGACAATTTTATTGCTTTTTAAGCCAATCGTCCTGAAAAAACACCGATCCATTCTCAAAATAGACTAAAAAATCATTTTTTCTCTGTTAAGTATCAAATATTTATCTTTTTGATGAGTCGTGAACCACTCATCTGATCCAGTATTAATTTTATGAAATAAATCACAAAAAATATTATTTATATTAAATCAATCGCAATTTAATCATGGATGAATACGCACATAAGCGTCTTCATCCATTCTTGAAGTACATAACCAAAGAGATAAATTAAAACCTACATCAGTCCTTTGTAGATAAAATAACAGCCCACCACCACCAGTAAGCCTGCAAAGCATTTTTTCAACATGGCGGGCGATAACAGATGAGCAACCTTGGCACCAAATTTCGCCGTGATAAAGCTCATAACACTAATGCCGAAAAAGGCATATACATGGACATAGCCAATGGTATTGGGAACGTCAATCTGCTCTTTGGCTCCAAACCACATAAAGCCCAGAGCACCCGCCACAGCAATCGGTAATCCACAAGCAGCAGAGGTTGCAACGGCTTTTTGCATCACCACCCCATGACGATTTAGATAAGGAACGGTCAAGCTACCACCACCAATACCAAAGATCGCCGATGCCACCCCAATACCACCACCTGCAGCCAGCTGTAACGCTGCGGATGGCAAGTGTCGATTTGGATCAACCACAGCATGGGCCCCTTTAAACATCTTATAAGCCATCCAGACCGCAAATACGCCAATTACCAGTTGCAAATGCTGCCCTGACATCAAGTCGGCAATACCGGCGCCTAAGAATGAACCCGCTACCAGTCCCGGTGCCAGATTACGGAACACGGACCACAGCACCGCACCTTTCTTATGATGGGCTGTTACCGAACTGATTGAGGTCACAATAATGGTGGCTAATGATGTCCCCACCGCGATATGCATAATGACATTCGGGTCATAATTCATTTGCGTGAACACAATATATAAAATTGGCACAATAATTAGGCCACCGCCCACGCCAAACAGCCCCGCAGCAAATCCGGCAATTGCACCAATCAGCAAATATATGATTAACTCCATAAACACATGACCACGCTACTTGTAAAAATGATGGATGATTTCGCAACACGCCAGCTTCAACAGTTATTGAACGCAAAAAATCAGTTTCCCGAAGTGGTCTTACTCAAGACCTCCACGACATCAACCAATGATGATATGCGTGAGATTGCAGAAAAAGGGATTACTACAGGACTGGTGTGTAGTGCACAGCAGACACAAGGTCGTGGTCAACATCAACGACCATGGTCCTCTCCTGAAGGAAACATTTATTTAAGCACACTGATCCAGACCAAGACAGCACTCGACGGTCGTCTGGCATTGGAAATTGCTTTAAATATTCTACAGATGCCGAGCTTACACGGTCTTCATCTAGAAGTGAAATGGCCCAACGATTTATATAGTCCTCAAGGCAAATGGGGCGGCATTCTGGTCGAACCGCTATCGACCCATCAAGCGATTATTGGGGTGGGAATCAACCTCACCACACCACCAGTAGAAAATCCAGACCAGCAAATTAGCTCATTGCAAATGCTCGGTTTAGATCCGATTGACCGAATCGGCTTAATTGCCGAGCTCTACACAGCAATCCAGCAGGCCGCCCAGTGGTTTGAGCATGGCAGTTATAACCTGGCAGAGCGTTTTAACCACCATGCTATCTGGCTCAATCAGCAAGTCGAATTTGAACACACTCTAGGCACGGTGCAGGGACTCTTTCAAGGGATTTCCAATGAAGGGGCGGTATTGATCAAGACGGATCAAATCCAGCAATTTTATCAAGGTCGCTTACGTCTGGCATCGATCTGAGGAAGTGAAGATTCTATGAAAAGTTTATGGCTTGATATTGGTAATACCCGCCTAAAATACTGGATTACGCAAAACGATCAGGTGCTTGAACATGCAGCCGAATTACACCTGCAATCCCCTGCTGATCTGTTACTCGGTTTGATCCAGCATTTTCGTCATCAAAAGCTGACTCAGGTCGGTATTTCCTCAGTCCTGGATTCAGAGAATAATCAGCGGATTCAGATGATTCTGGATATTCTGGATATCCCGATCATCTTTGCCAAAGTGCATGCCGAGTATGCCGGCCTGAGATGCGGTTACGATGTGCCAAGCCAGCTCGGGATTGACCGTTGGCTGCAAGTATTGGCCGTGGCCAAAGCTAATGAAAACTTTTGTGTGATTGGTTGCGGGACAGCGCTGACCATCGATCTGGTGGAAGGATTACAGCATTTGGGCGGTTATATTCTGCCAAATTTATATCTGCAACGGGATTCACTGATCCAGAATACCAAAGGGATCAAAATTCCAGATTCAGCTTTCGATAATTTAAAACCGGGACATAACACGGTCGATGCAGTCCATCACGGTATTCTGCTGGGTCTGATCAGTACCATTGATCAAATCATGCAACAATCCCCGAAAAATTTAATCTTAACTGGTGGCGATGCCGCTTTGTTTGCCAAGTTCCTTAATCATTATCAGCCTCAAGTCGAATCCGATTTACTGTTGCAAGGTTTAAAACATTATGCTCAGCTCAATTCAGCTTTGAGCAAGGTCTGAAGTGCCTGCAACAACTGTGGAAATTCCTTAAAACCATCTTCTGCTCGGAAATGCCCTGCCTGAGTGACCTCAATCAGTTGGGCATTCAACAGGTTTGAAAATTTAAAGGTCAATGGCACAGGAATCACGGGATCATTACTGGAAAAGAACACCAGTCGTCGCTGAATATTCGCCCTCAGCATGCCGCTCTCAAACTGGGCCTGCTGAATAAAAGCATTAAATTCTGGATGTTGAGCAATTGGGTCATTAAAACCCGCAATAAAAATTCCCGCCTTGATGGTCATGTGCTGTAATTTCTTGGCTAAAAATCTTGAGAGCGCCACACAGGACAGCCCATGTGCCACGACAATACTCCGCTCATTCAGTCCTTTTAATTGCGCTTCCAGACAGGTTTGCCAAATCTCGGCTTCAGGGTGACTGGCATCGGCAAGAAATACACGCTCGACGATCAGTTCATCGCTTTTCAGTTGGTGTTCTAACCAGGCATACCAATGCTGGTCGGGATCGGCATGTTCACAATGCAGAATAAATACGCTATTTTTTGAATTATGTGACATATTTAACACTATTTTTCAATAAAAACATAAACTTATAAATATATATTGCTCTTTTTTAATCACGCTTAACATTGCTATTTTGTATCAATTTTATACAATACCACTCATAACATGAGCATAAAAAAAGGCGCATTACGCGCCTTTTCAGGAAGTCGATAGAACTTACTTTTTCTGGTCATTACTGCCAAATAAAGGTCCCATTCCACCGCCACCGCCGAATTGTTTTTGCATATTGCCCAATGATTTCAGCATTTTGCTCATACCAGATGGATTCGCAAACTTCTTCATCATTTTCGCCATTTGTGCCTGTTGCTTGATCAGTTTATTCACTTCAGCAACGTCCATACCACAGCCGGCAGCAATACGTTTTTTACGACTTGGGTTAATCAGATCAGGATTACGACGTTCTTTGATCGTCATGGACTGAATGATGGCTTCCATACGCTTGACTTGCTTTTCAGGGTTGGCTTTTTCAATTGCGTCCTGAATACCCGCATTGCTCATGCCGGGTAATTTATCCAGGAAGCCCATCATGCCGCCCATTTTGCTCATTTGCTCAAACTGCATCAGCATATCTTCAAAGTTGAAGTTACCGCCTTTTTGCAGTTTTTTCGCCATTTTCTCGGCTTTTTCTTTGTCGATCTTGCGTTCAACTTCTTCGACCAAAGAAAGGACGTCACCCATCCCCAAGATACGTTGTGCAACACGATCCGGATGGAATGGCTCAAGCGCATCCAGTTTTTCACCAATACCCAAGAACTTGATTGGCTTACCGGTAATGGCACGAACCGAAAGTGCTGCACCACCGCGTGCATCACCATCGGTTTTGGTCAGAATCACACCCGTTAAAGCTAAAGCATCATTAAAAGCTTTGGCAGTATTGGCAGCATCCTGACCGGTCATTGCATCGACAACGAATAAAGTCTCGGTTGGTTTCACCGCCGCATGTAATTCTTTGATCTCGTCCATCATGTCTTCATCGACATGTAAACGACCTGCTGTATCGACAATCAGAACATCAGCAAACTGGATTTTGGCCTGTTCAATCGCACGATTGACAATATCAATCGGCTTTTCAGACGCTTCAGATGGAATGAAACCGACACCGACTTCATTCGATACTGTTTCTAACTGCTTGATCGCTGCTGGACGGTATACGTCGGCAGACACCGTCATCACTTTTTTCTTTTGGCGTTCTTTTAAGAAACGTGCCAATTTTGCAGCAGTCGTGGTTTTACCCGCGCCCTGCAAACCGGCAAGCAGTACAACCACCGGTGGTTTTGCACTTAAATCTAATGTTTCATTAGCCTCACCCATCATCTTGGTGAGTTCATCATAGACAATCTTTACAAATGCCTGACCAGGAGAAAGCTGAGTCATGACTTCCTGACCGAGCGCTTCTTCCTTAACTTTCGCGATAAATTCACGAGTTACAGGTAACGCGACATCGGCTTCAAGAAGTGCCATACGTACTTCACGCAGGGTATCTTTAATATTGTCTTCGGTCAGCTGCCCTGAGCCAGTAACATTTCTTAAACTCTGTGTGAGTCGTTCTGTTAAGGTATCAAACATTGCGAAATCCGCTTAAAATGGCTAGTTGCAAAAAAATCTTTCTTAAAATAGAAAATTTATGCATAAGATGCTATAGGATACTGTAGTTCGAAGCGAATTTATATCTTATATGGCGAATATTATTCATCCTCCTAAAAAAGGTTTGACATGATCAGTCTCCCCTTGGTTTACACAATTTTGGCACTTATCGCCTATACCAGTTCATTTTGGTATTTGTTTATTCGATTGATGTCAAAACGTACTCCAAATCTTTGGTGTTATGGCCTGATGGTCGGTTTAGGGCTGTTGCTACATGCCACCGTTCTTTCCAAAGACATGCTGACATCTATTGGGGTGAACTATGATGTATTCAACCTGATGTCCTTCACTTCCGGACTGATGTTGGCACTGAGCCTGATCCTGAGCCTGATTCGCCCGATCCTGCCTCTCAACCTGATTGGCACCCCTGTAGCTGCCTTTGGTTTAATTCTGGGCTTCGCATTTAGCCAACCTAATCAGGTGATTGAACAACATAGCTTTGGTCTGGACCTACATATCATTCTGTCGCTGGCGGCTTATGCCGTACTGCTGATGGCGACCATTCATGCGGTGCTTTTATGGTTTCAGGACCGGGAACTGAAAAAGAAACAAAAACGACGCATCTGGGTGAATTTACTTCCGCCCTTTCAGGTCATGGAATCTGTGTTATTTGACCTGATTATTACCGGATTTGGCCTGCTTACTGCCGCATTATTGTTCGGTTTCTTTACCATTGATAACTTTTTTGCCCAACATCTCGCACATAAAACTGCATTTAGTATCATTTCATGGTTCTTGTACGGCGCATTATTGATCGGACATTACAAGTTTGGCTGGCGTGGACGCAAAGCAATTCGTTTTACCATTACCGGTTTTGTCCTTCTTGCGATTGGTTTTATGGGCAGCAAATTTGTTTTAGAAATGATATTAGGACGTTGATAAAACGTTCTAATATGGACTCTCATGTACTCTTACTATAAAAATACAGATAAAGATGGTGTAATGGTCTTGTATGAATTAGATCAGGAATATTACTGCTTAAGAGCAATTTGTGTCACACCATCAGTAATTTTAAATACAGCTTTTATAAATGAACAATCTAATTTTTTCCTCCCAGAAGGAAGCTTTTCTGAAAATTTAGAACAATTATCTGTAACGACAAAAGAAGAGTTTTTAAACTTTTGGCATAAATCTACATTTCAATATTTAGAGGCATGGAATAGGTTAAAGACCAGATTTCAGATCAATCAATGCATTGATTCAGAAATCGTTTGTTTTTATCCCCAAGGAGTAATTGTAAAATTTGGAGAAAGTTTTTATGGTCTAGCGAACTATAAAGATTGCGAATCTATTTTAGGAACAGACCATATTTATCCTCAACAAAAAATTAAGCTTTATGTGCAAAACTTTGATGATGAAAACTTATGGATTAACTTCTCTGTAAAGGTCCAATATCAACTTATGTAGAACCCCCTATCATTTTCTAGACATCTTACCAAAAAATGCGTATAACGCTGTTTTCGCTCAATTAGGTAAAAATCGTGAAACTTGTACTCGCTCCAATGGAAGGTCTGACTGATCCGATCATGCGTGATGTGCTCACCCATGTTGGCAGTTTTGATTGGTGCGTGACCGAGTTTATCCGTATTACCGATAGCATTCAGCCCGATCATATCTACTACAGCTTTTGTCCAGAACTAAAAAATGGCGGCAAGACTGCGGCTGGCACCCCGGTACATGTACAGTTTCTAGGTAACAATCCAGAGATGCTCGCAGCCAATGCAGCCAAAGTGGTTGAACTGGGTGCACCTGCCATTGACCTGAATTTTGGTTGTCCGGCCAAAACCGTAAACCGCCATCGTGGTGGTTCTGTATTACTGGATGAACCGGAGACCGTACATCTGCTAGTCAAAGCCGTTCGTGATGCCGTACCAGCACATATCCCAGTCTCAGCCAAAATGCGTTTGGGCTATCTTGATGAAAATCATACCTTAGACAATGCCCATGCCATTGAAGATGCAGGCGCCAGCTGGCTCACCGTACATGCACGTACCAAAGCGGATGGCTATACCCCGCCAGCCTACTGGGAAAAGATCCAACCAATTACCGAAGCATTAAAAATCAATGTCATTGCCAATGGTGAAATCTGGAACAATAGCCATGCAAAAGCCTGTCTGGAACAGTCTCATTGCAAGGATTTAATGATTGGCCGCGGTGCTGTGACTACACCAGATTTAACCTTATGCATTCGTCATGATATGGATCATGCGCTGCTGTCTTGGCCTGAACTGGTTGAACTGCAGCTACGCTTCTTGAGTGGACAATACAAGACCGAAATTGGCATGGTCGGACGTTATAAGCAATGGTTAGGAATGATGACCAAGGCCTATCCTGAAGCCCAGCAACTGTGGGCACACGTGAAGAAGATCAAACAGCTTGAAGATATCCTTCAGTATTTAAAACAGAGCTGAGGCTTGTACTTAAGATTTAAATAAAAAAAAGCGGCCTAAGCCGCTTTGGAAAACCCAAAAACACTTCATTACATGCCACTGACTTTCATCTTGAGGTTCGTTACAGAAGCACCCGTCATGCCAATATTACCAATGGAAGCATTAGGTAAGTTATTAAAAGCCCCA
This sequence comes from Acinetobacter sp. 1000160, assembly GCF_000588715.1. Classification (NCBI taxonomy): domain Bacteria; kingdom Pseudomonadati; phylum Pseudomonadota; class Gammaproteobacteria; order Moraxellales; family Moraxellaceae; genus Acinetobacter; species Acinetobacter sp. 1000160. The sequence goes on from NZ_JFWP02000009.1 coordinate 69,372, forward strand.
GCCTGCTGAGCACCACTTGTACCTAATAACAAATTATTTAATTGTAAATTGAACTTATTACTTGTGCCGGTATTACCAAAAATCACTCCACCTTTATCTGTTGTACCAGAAGGACCATAGATTCCAGCATAAAAACCTTTCAGCCCGAAAGGATTGCCATTATTGCCGGTCAGTTTAAAATCAAAGCTTGCACCAACAGGTGCTGTCGTCGAGTTTCCTGGCGTCGCATAATCTGAAACCAGCATGATGTTACATCCCGTCCCTGTGCCACAGATAGACTCGATCGCACCATCAAACATCACCATATGCCCTTGTGGTGCTGCACCCATCTGAATATTCATGCTGGGTTTATTTGCTGCAAAAACAATATCAATTCCACCTACACGCAATAATTCTTTCACATCACTTTTTAGTAAAGTCCCGGAACTAAAAATAGAATTACGTGTATAGGTGCTTCCATTTAAACTGGAAAGAGAAGCAGGACCAGCGGTGTAAATCGAAAATGGAGAAATCCGAAGACCCGTTACATTATTATTAAAAGCTAAGGCGATATTCGCAAATGCACCGCCTTTTGCTGCGGAACCAGCATCCGTATCTACGGCAGCTTTAAAACCGAGTATTGTCTCGGCCGTGCCATTTAGGCCAGTCACTTTTACGGGTACAGCCGTGGCTTGCCCAGCTACGCCAGCAATCACCAAACCTGCACGGTTGGTATATGAAGGAGATGTATAGCCACCATAAGACAGGCCATCATTATCAATAATGGCCATTTGATTAAATTGCACATTGGCTTGGACACCAATCGTTAAGCCATCTTGGCCCGTCATTGCAGAAAGACTTTGATCATCCATCGGCTGCATTGCCATTGAGACCGGGCTCAATAACAATAGCGACAAGCATCCTAATTTCTTGTTTTTATTCATTGTCCTCATCCGTAGACAAATGTTTAAAATATGTACTATAGCTTAGCATAATCTGGATAAACCACAACATAAAATCCCCAAAGTCGAGCCATTTCAGATGGTTTCACAAAAGGGATAATATTTGAAGTTATTCAACGATTAAAGAACTGCTCCACAGATGTCTTTGGTACCAACAGGATATTTAAACTGTAACTGACTTTTATCCAAAATTAACTCTTGTGAAATTTCTTGACCAATCACGGCATTCCCTGCAGGTATTGCATACTGACCCAAATTCATTTCAAAATAATAATTTACAGGCTTGGTTGACGCAGTTCCGATATAACCAACGTTGACGCCATTAAAGATAGCTCCAACCTGTTTGGTATCCTGATTAATATAAATCCCTAAACGTTGGTAGCCATTTGGTGTATTACTCACATTAAAAGCCTGACCTGATGTACTACCTGATCCATTATTATAATTGTAGATGCCCACCGCAATATTATTCTGATTTTGCGTTGAATCAAAATTATTTGCATAGACAATCATTACACTAAAAGGAATTTGATCTTCCCCTACTCCTCTACCTATGGTAGGTAAAAATACAATATTACCTTCACCAGTTATTACAGAAGTAGGTACCTTAAATTGATATTCATAGGCAATAATTCCGGTCTGGGGTAAAGAAAACTTATATCCGTCTCCATTTAAAGCAAAATAATTAATTTTGGTTGCCATATCAGGATTGGCAGCAACCGTATAAGAAGCCTTCATACCATTAATACTCGGAAATCTTAAATTTGTAGAACTCGAATTGGGATATGCCTGCTGGATCTGGGCTTGGGTTGCGTTAAAACTAAAATTACATTGCGCAAAAACTGGCTGATAAATGGCTGCGGTCAGCAATACTGTTCCAAAGAATATTTTTTTCATTTTTTCTCCAAGAGCAATTAAAACAATCGCTTATATTTTTTATAAAGCCCTCTTTTATTCTTTCAGAGGGCTTAGTCTCATTTTTTTATACAAAGTTTTATTTAACTTAACAGAACTTTAAACCGCCAAAACAGTTAGATACAGGTTTCTGGTTACTGTCGAGTAAAAGGTTTTCCAAGACCATCACTGCCCGTGCATTATCTGCTAATCGTACATCACCAATTCCTTTATAAACTGGCAAGTTTAATGCAGCTGCTACCCCATCAGTAAGTGACAAAGAAATTTTATTTTGTGATAAATAATCAGTAATAAAGGTAGCAATTTGTGGCAATACATCCTGCATTGGAATACCTGTCGTTGGGTTTAGGGCCCCAAAATCCAATGGATCTTTAAAAGATAGCCACCAACCTGGTTGTGCGATATCCGCAGCATCTGCACCTGGCCATTGCAAGGCAGTATTTTGTAAAGCAAGATAACCACCACTGGTAATAGGTAAGTTATGAATTAGGTTAAAATTTTGATTAACCTGTACATTGGCTTTTAAGTTCGTAATATATGAACAATTATTTGTATCTCTGACCGCTGCACAACCTGCAGAGGTAGTGCCTTGCCCCCCCATAAAGAAAGTTGCATTTTTTACTGAAGTTAGCAATAAATTAATATCATCATCTAATGTTAATGATACCCCGCCATTATCTGCACCAATTGAAATGGTTGGAATCGGGACATCTTTCACGACCAGATTCAGTTGTTTCATTCGACTGCCTGTCACAATAGTTTCTGGGAAATTAAAGGCGACTTGCTGACTTGGAACGTTAATCCCCCAAATAGGATTACCATTATATTTATAAAGCGAATTAGCTCCGCTGGAAGTAGCTGGATTAATATATCCTGGTCGACCAGGGGTCATATTATTAGGATTGGTTGTCGCAGTTCGTGGAAAAAGGCCTAGACCTAAGAAATTAATATCAATTCCTGCATGAATTAGCTGATCTTCAGTTGTACCAAACATGGCTGGATCAGTAAAAGCATTTACAGGCGTTTGACCAACTTTGATAAATCCACTAAATGTATTAATTCCTCCCCCTGTAGATACACCACTACCATTAATGTCGTTAGCAGTACCCGCTGATAAATAACCTAAAATTTCTTCAGCACTCAGGCGGAATCCTGACACCTCTCTTGTTGAGGCACTATTCGGATTTTTAATGGCAAACTCAATAAAAGGATTGGTCAAGGAAGCACTGGTATTGGCACGACCTTTGGACCAGGTCGGGGTACCATCAGCCAATTTTCCATCTGGCGGTCCGCTCAGTGATACATTCTCCATATCGATATCACAGGCCCCGGCACCATTTCGACCACCGCAACCCAATTGTAAACCACGAATATTGGCATTTAACTCTAATTTTGCTTCCAGACCCAATTTATAATAGCCAAAATTCTTTAAGGCATTCGAACTATCAGGTGCCGTATAACCCAATGATAATAATGCCTGGCCTCTGGCAGCAGATAACTCACTATCATTCATTTCAACCAAACCATTACTGGCCCAGGTCTGTGTTGCAAATACAGACATGAGTAAACAAGAGGTCAATATTGATTTTTGCATTTCTTTTTTCATCATTTTCTTCCTGTTATTCAGTTAATTACGAGGTCTGATCGCAAATTCAGTACGGAGTTGCCCACCTGTCATCACCATCTCTCCAAGACGTTGTGCTTTATTATTGGCGGCATCTACGCGTGGATAAAAGTTAATGTCTTGCACCCGGAAAACATCATTAGGGGTCCGGTCTGGGTTAAAGTTAAAACCAAGATTAAAACCAACATTGTCTTTGTTCACTACAATCGCATTATTAAACTGGACCAAGCCGGTCATATTGTCAAAGCCGATACTGGCTTCATCAATTGGGTCACTAATTTGTAATGAGCCGTCTTTGAGACGATAGCGCCCAATAAAAGACAACCTGTTGCCATTGTTTGCTGTAATTTCATTATTGGGTACCAAACTCAAATTCATATCTCCCAAGAATTTCAGTTTAAGACCGAATAGCACGTCATCTTTGGTATTAAATGGATTGACGATAACTGGTGTCGCACTGTTGGGGTTGCTATAAGTAGGTAAATATCCGGCAGCAATTTCAGCTGCCATCACCATCAGCAGGTCTTTTAACTCAACATTGACATTTCCAGCTTCAAAACCCATGCTGCCATAGCCACGTAATAACATATCAATATTACGAAGTCCCATATAATAATTCTTATCGCCATCTACAATTAAAATTGAAGTGGTTTTACTTCCATCGGCATTGCGTCCTTCTGTGCTTAATGCCACCGCAAGTCCTAGACGCTGGGAATTGGTCACCGCTGAGCGGGTGATAGTATTGTTCAGATTATTTAAGCCAAAAACCTCACCGGTATAATTGGTTGCGTAAGTCGCCAGATTGGCATTAACGTTATAGAATGGTAGACCTAGCCCCCATTTATTAGTTAAGCCAGCATTCGAGGCGATGGCATTGCCAGCAGACACGCCACTACTTGAGGTAAAACGGCCTCTTCTAGAAAGCGCTTGGAAGTCAGCTCCACGAACAGCCACCACTAAACTATAAGGATTCACAGCATTATTATGAATTTGCTGGATATAATCTGTCGCGCTGGTTAGGGTACCGCCATTGCCCCCCAAACGTGCATTACGTAGCACGGAGTTTTCAGGCATTCTTAAATTCCGTGTATTAGCAAGGTTGATATACACGTTCCCACTGTCAAAATATGCACGTTGATTCGAGTTAATCACTAAAGGACTTAGATCTCCAAACTCGAAACCAAAGGTATTCGAGCCTGCACCACCAATTTCTAATGTAGTTGCCTTACTGTCATCCCCACCTAACATGGCATCACCTTTTTGGGTAAACTCCCCTCGGAGACGAAGTGCCAGACCACTAGAGCCCATCACCGTCCCATTGGCTCCAGTGGCCGTCGTGCCAGAGTCACTAGCGAAACCTAAAACATTGTTTAAAGTATGGGTATTGGTGGCATTATTATCCGCAGGTGCAGCTAGCCCATTGGCACTGGTCCCTCTAACCTGAAGCGCACCGTTGACAATACGTCCACTCATCCCAAGACGAATCAATCCCTTACTGTTATCCAGGTTATAGACTGGATTACTTGGATTAATGGTTGTATTACTTTTGGTCATTAATTCAATATTTAAGCCTGAACTGGTCCCGGCATAGGTACCCGTTGCAGCTCCTAACTGATTGGGATCTGTCACACGCGTAAAGTCGACATAACCGTAGGTGCTATCTGGACTGGTGGCTTTAGTTGCCGAAGCACTGCCCAAATTGGTTTGTAAAATCAAACCCTTAACCGGGTCAACATACATTGCCCCCTTGCCTAAAAAGTTAAAGTTAAAATTCTTTAAAATGAGCTGGTTATATTCATTTGTCGTACCAGTCCCCAAACCTGCATACAAATTGATATTTTGCAATCCGAGTTGTAATAGCGATTGAGAATTTGCGCTGAACAGACCATCTTTGGTATTAAACGCAATAATCTGCGGCGAACCCGTCTGAATTGCGAAGTTACCAATACTGGCATTACAGCTGACAGTTGGCGTTTGGGCACAAATCTGGAAACTTCCAACCGAAATGGTCGATGGCATACTTTTGATTTGCAGATCCAGACCTGTTTTAGAACCGCTTGAACCAGTATTAATTTTATAATCGGTACCCAAGTTATAATTACCTGCACCTGCACCCGCATCATAGGCAAGGTTTTTACGAACCCTGACATCATTTGCAACAGCTCGTAGCGTCTGCTCCGCATTGCTAGCCATTCCTGCCCGGTCTTCCCAGTACAGCTGATCGACCTTGATTTCATCATAGGTGGTTTGTAAAGATACCCCATCCTGACCATTGACCTGTCTTAGATCGGTATCTTGCAATTCCTGCAATGCATATGCTGTGTGAGTCAGACATAAGATACTGCTTGCCAGTGTTGTTAAAACAAAATGGCGTTTCTTGTTTTTATTGACCGTCCGTTTCATACCCATTCCCTTTTTATTTTAACAACGTGGATGTGATGTACCACAGGAAAAGATTTTAACCTGGCCTGTCATAGACAGATTGCCATTCATATTTACGCCAATAAAACCTTTTTCCTTATTGGCATCAAAGCCAGTGCCACCATACGTTGTGGCAGGTGTCAAATACCCTGGTAGGTTGGTAGAACCCGCAGAACAGTTTTGATTACCCTCTGTACATGTATCGGTCTCTATCGATAAGGATTGGAAACCAACATTACGAAATTGAATGGGCATCGTAGGATCAAAACCCAACTTGATCGCTGCATGATTAAGACCGCCATAAATCACGTCCTCACCATCGAGCTTAATTTGTTGAATATTGACAGTGCCTTGAATTCCCTTCATGACTAACCACTGCTTACGCCCTGTGGCAGAAGGCACACGATTGCCTTGAGCATCATAGGTGTCTTGCGTGCCATCGTGATAACGATTATTTAATGACAAGGCAAGCCGACAATAGAGTAAATCTGCGCATAAAAAATTTGCATTATCATCCTGATTTAAAATCATTTTTAAAGAGAGATCTGCGCCCGCCTGACCCGTAACATTCTCCAGACTGGTGTCATCCAAACTTTCCATTGCATAAAGGGATGTTGAAAGTAATAGCGCACCACATCCTTTGATCAAGTTGATTAGCAGATCACGATAATCGTACTTTTTATAAGTGATAAACTTCATCGTCTTATATCCTTATAAGCCCGTTGTGGTTAGCTTAAGATGCTGAATCAATAGGCCATCAATGGCGGCTGAACCAAAGTTATTATTGACCGTTGCACCTGGTGGCTGCATATTGTTAATACGCCCAGCAATATCTGTTGGTGTGGTGGTCTGAATCCCTAAAACCTGGTTATTATAGTTTTGTCGCCAAGTAGTCTCGTAAGGATTTGGACGATTTAATGAAGGATGTGGTTGTCCTGTCACAGGTGCTTTCGGTGCTACAGCTCCCCATGCTCCCCATGCCCCCCAAACAGTTTCCGTACACAAAAAACCACAGCTCTGAGTGGTTGTACCTCGGGTTCTTTGCCATACCTGAGTAAAGTCTTCCTGAGTTGAACTGGCCAAGCCTGTACCCGATTTTAATTCTCCAATCGAAACCCCATAAGAGCCGATTCCTTTATGGGCAGAGAGTCTATTGGTTGCAGGGTCATAATCTGTCGCACCAATGGTGATACTACTGTGCGTCGCATTACTTCCTTGGTAGCCAGCAACAGTCGAAGTACCACACTGGTAGATATTACAGGTTGAACCTAAATAGGTCACTCCTGGATCGACTGATGCGGCTGGATCAATATTTTCATAACGGGTATAAATACGACGGTATACTTCTTGTGCGTTAGGAATACGCGCCAGTTCAATCGAGAAGTTATTGCCATCGGTGCTAAGCATTAAGGGTTGATATAAATTACCCAACACCAGATTCACATTCATATCATAAAGAAAAATACCATCTGCATTGGCATTGGGCTGAAAATTAGGTACGGCGCCGCCTAATGCCGGGGTACTATTATCGTAAGTTCCACCTGCTATTTCTTGCGTGCTAATCCGGAAAACACTGGTCGCGGTTGGTGCTGTCCAGTCATTGGTGCCTTTAACCCTTAAACGACGGGTGGTAAAAGCATTTTGATTTAAGCACTGCCCTACTTGTGAATTGCCACCACTAGTATTTCCTTTGGGAGAGGTGCACACTCCACCATTTGGAAAACTGCCTGTATAAAACTTATTGTTAGGATCAAGTCCACCGTTGGTCATTGGAACATAGGTCGTAGTAATACCAGCCGTCGTATTGGTACCATTTGCTGCTGTACTTGTCATGGTTCCATTGGTGGTTGCCAATACTGCTCCTTCAGAGAAAGTCTTGGTTGCAGGATCATAGTTCATCTGTACGATTTCACGCATCGTAGTCTGATTGCTGACTGTGCCACGCTTGGTATCGGTTGCGCCACTGTTAAGACGGACTAAACCTGCTACACCAAAGGTTTTGTTATAGTTGGTATTCATCCCGTAGTTAAAGGTTTTTACCGTCGGCACATTATTAATCTTCAAGGTTGCATTATAAGTCCCCCCCATAGATGGTGTTACACCGTCCAAGGTTTGAAATACTTTCAGATTCGAACCATTGATACTAAAGCCATCCCACACTGCGGCAAGACGTAAACGATTACTTAACCCATTCAAACCATTTTCAGCAACAGTTGCGTCCCTTTGAAAAATGTCAGTCCATAAACCCAGTTTTAAATTGTAAGCTGAGGACTCTGCTGTACCTGCAGCAGGCAGTACCATTTTACGCAAAGGTGCTTCAAGCGCTAAATAGGTGACATTACTGATTGTGCCTGCAAAGTTAGGAACATTTTGATCATTTAATGTAGTAAGCACCCAAGGGTTATCTGCAGTGCCCCATGAGTCAATTGGACGACCATATAAATTCCCCCAATCACTACCATCAATGGCAGCACCTAAATTTTTACTGGATTGTGATAAAGATAGTCCGTATAACCATGCGTCTGCTTTTTTATAGCCTTTTGCAGTGGCAGTGGCACTTAAAGGCCCAACAGGAATTAGGCGGATTGAACCTGCGCCATATGTTCCAGCGCCATTGTTGGCATTATCTGCACCATTAAAACGGAAAGAAAAATTTTCAGGCAGAAGTGCGATCCCTTCACCTGTGGTTTCACTCAGAGCATCATCGGAAATTTCTTGTAATGCAAAAACAGATTGACTTACGCATAAGCTAATAAAACTTGCTAAAACAGTTTTTTTAAATAAAACCGTAGAAGTTAATTTAGTCATCTTGACCTTCCTATTACTTGATGCTCCGCATCATCATTCTTTTTCTAACAACCTTTTTTTGAGTGACGCCCTACAAACTCTAGGAAAAACTGCATTTATGCTTCACTCAAATGCAGGCAATCTGCCTACCTAATCTCATTCTTCATTATGCTGATAATTTACACAAATGCAAAATAATTTAGGTAAACGGTATACTTTCCGATGAGTGAAACACAACATTGAATATTTTTAATATAATTAGATCGATGATTTTCATCTTGTTATTATTTTCTATACAATCAAATTAAGCTTTTCAACAAGCGCCCATGATTGTTGCAAAATGTAAGTAGAGGCTTACGCCTTAACAGCTTTAATTTATGCATTGAGCAACATTCCTGTTATACAAATTTTTTATAATTTGTATTGATAGCAACCCTAGGTCAGACCACCGATAGCACTAAAAATGTAGCCTTGTTGTTTTCTGATCACCCAATCAAACATCTATCTCATTTAAATTATCAGATGAAACATTAAAATCTCCACCCTATTGCAAATTGTAACCGTGGTTGCTTATCTTGATCACTTTTCGCAGCTGACGTATTTCGCCATGCTAGGGTAGTATTAAAATCGAAATCTCGATACCCTCCGCTCAATCCTATCCCTGTACTGGCTAAAGTGCGGCTATTTTTATCAGCAAGGTAGGGATTTTTATTTTGCTGAGTTTGCCCGACCTCCTGAAATAAGTACGGGGTTAAAAACGGAGTCAGTTGATAATAAATATGAATTGATGTCCCCCAGCCTTGATCTCCAAGACCTTCTGCAACTGGATAAGCACGCATCGGAGCCAAAGAAAATTTTTCCGCAGAATCCAGGTTCTTCGAGGCGAGCTGCCCGTAGAGTTCACTGGTTAACCATGATGACGCCGTTAATCTCTGTTGTCTGGCAAGTTTAAGTTCGTATTTATTAAAACTACCTTGAGTCTTCGCAGATAAACGATCTATGTTTAAAGCAGAAGGACTTTGTATTTTCAAATTTCCGACTGTAGCGATCAGCTCAAGTTGATTCATACCACCTTTGGCCTTGCCGACACCCCAATCATCGATACGATTAAAATTCAGTGCAATTCGACTGGCATCTATCTGCTTTGAAGTTTCCGTATCAGTCGCTGCAATTTCATCGAATAGCTTTCTTTTTTCAGCCAACAGTTTTAAATTTAAATTCGTTTTCTGGCTTCGAATCAATGGATAAATTAGGTTTAAATTATAGTTTTCAGAGCTTCCTGTGGCGTCTAATAACTTAAATTGTTCTCCCAATTCATACTCCGTTCGGCTATAGCCTCCCCCAAGCAGTAAACCATTTCCTGCAATTGGAAATTGTGCATTCAAGCCACCTGAGATCAAGTCTTGATTACTGCCTAACACTTGTACCGATAACCTTTCTCCATAGCCTAACAAGCTATTACTTTGCAGATACCCTGAAAGTCGATATTTTCCTGTATAGCGACTACCAGAATTATCGACACCGATACGTCCTAGCCAGGTTGGCTGCCCCAGAATATCCAAAACAAGATCTGTTTGTCCTGTTTCCTCACCAGCCTGTAGGTTGGCCTGAATTTGTCCTACGCCTGATAAATCAGAGATGAGAAGCAATGTTTGGTTGCTTTGTTGCTGCTGTAAAGCTTGATCAAGAGGAATCTGATCGGTATAGCGCTGAATCGTTGTATCTTTAAGTTTAGACTGATTCATTAAAATAACTTTGCCAAGCTTTCCTTCTAATACTCGAATGACTAACGTTCCATTTTCTAACTTTTGCTGAGGTAGATAAGCTTTGGCTAAAAAATAGCCCTGTTTTTTATAATATTGTGTAATTCGGTCTGTCCCTGCCTGTAAGTCGGCAAGTACATTGTTCCTATTTTCTAAAGATTCAACCAGCCTATGCAAAACTAAAGCTTCAATTTTTTGATTGCCTTCAATATGAACTTTGTTAATCCATATTGGCGTTTGATCCTGACTATAATTTTTCTGCGATGATTCAGAACCTAAATACTGTTGATCTGTTTTAGGCGTTTCTTTGAACTGTGCAGGACTGAGTTGTTTGGTAATGGTTCCACTATCTGGTATAACCGTTTCGGCCTGCGCAGTTAAGCTGCTTGCAAGAGTACAAACGAGCCATACAAACTTATAGCCACCACGATATTGCATTTCTTTCTTTTTATTGAAATATAACGTCATTGTTCATCTAGCTTTTAGCTTTATTACGGGTTGATTTGACAGACAAGAATTCAAAATTCTTGCCTGCCTCTCACTTTTATTCTTAAATTAATGAGTATAGCGAAGCCATGGTGCACTCTGGCCTTCTTCTATCACCCAGACCGAAGTCGAATTAGGATTTGAAACATCGGCAATGTTCCAACCTGAGAAAGTTAAGATTTGTTGAAGTTCAGCCGTGGTTTTACCAATACCTCCACCACTTTGATCATGTCCAGAAGTCTCTTTATTCCAATAACTATTTTTATCGATAGAGATTCCATTATTGTTACCAATTAGACCACCTGTATGTGTTGCCCCCGTCACAAGCCCAGAAGAAAAACTATTTTCAACACTTGCCAGATAAGTTGAAGATGTCCCTCCTAGTAACCCCCCAGAGGAATCATTTCCAGCCACCTTACCCACTGCGTAAGTATTCAGAAGACTGCCTCCTTGCGTATTTCCGACCAGCCCCCCAGTATAATGATAGCCTTTCACATCTCCACTGGCATAACTGGACGTCACACTACCTAAATGATTCAGTCCAATTAATCCCCCTACATTTCTAGTTCCTTCTATTTTACCTGTGGCATAGCTGTTATTAATTGCTCGTGTATCGATTATTTGTTCATTAAAACCAATCAGACCCCCAACATTTTCTACTCCAGTTGTATTACCTGTCGCAAAACTATTACTTACGGCCTTCATATTTTTCCCAACTAATCCCCCAACATTTTTCTCACCATTTACAACGCCAGAAGCTGAACTATTTATAATTTCAGTCGCATTAAATCCTACTAAGCCACCTACATAATTTGTTCCATTTACCTGTCCCTGAGCAGAACTATCTCTAATAACACTTTCGGATAAATTATTGCCGACTAGACCACCTGTATACTCAGTTCCTATGACCTGACCCGTTGCATAACTATTTTCAATTTCAGTTTTATGTTGCGTACTTGGGAAACTATTACTGATTGAGCCGACCAATCCTCCTGTTCTGGATGTTCCGTTTACAGCTCCAGTCGCATGACTGTTTTTAACCTTAACCGCACCGTTAATAGAAGCAATAAGTCCACCTGTAGATGCCAGATAAGTATCATCGTAAGCATTTACATTACCTGTTGCATAACTTTGCTCAACGGTTGCGATAGCATCAATATCACGAGTAGGATTATTATAAACAGCTTCCAGACCAATAGAGCCTATCAGACCACCTGCTCTATACTTGCCTTCTAATGTACCTGTTGCATAACTTTGAGAAATTTTAGTGTTCCCTTGAGAATATAATAAAGAGCCAACTAAGCCCCCTAAATTATCGATGGCGCCAGAAATATTTCCAGTTGCATAACTCTGAATAATGTCATTATTTACTTGTTGTCCTACCAATCCACCAACCGTAGAAATTTCACCCTGTGCTGCATGAATATTTCCCGTCGCATAACTATCTTTAATCAAACTATAACTTCGTCCTACCAATCCGCCGACTGTTCCACCAATCAAAGGAGAGCTGAAGCTCAGTATTGTAATTTCACCTGTAGCATAAGAATTTAAAATAGAACCAGAACTTTGATTATGATTTTCATCCCGTAGACCACTTGTCCCGATCAATCCTCCTAATACATTAAATCCTTGGATAGAATTAGAACTAAATGCATTTTTGACGATACCAGATTTTTGAAAACCAATTAATCCTCCAATATTACTGGTACCTTTTATAGAACCACCAATTGTTCCAATATCTCTTATTATATTCGTCGTGGCCCCAAATAAACCTATCGAATGAGAATCGATTGTTGCTGGTAATTCAGTTGGAATGGGGAAAGGTAGTGGATCTACTCGATTTATATAAAGTCCAGATACCGTATGCCCAAGGCCATGGAACTCTCCAGTAAACGGCCTATCAATAACTTCTTGAGAAATTCCAATCCCACTAGGTAGATTAGGATCATTAAATATTTTTAACTTGGTTCCAAAATCTCCGATAGGATCGAATCCCTTACCGTTATTCCAATTGACTGTATCAGAAGCATCAATATTGCTACCCAAGGCATAATTACCAGTGAGATTATTATTTATTCCCTGTAAAGTATTGATATTGGCATCACCCTCTTCCCCCAAGTCATTGATTACAATGTATGAGGTTCCATTTATTAACAAAGTTGGTGAAGAACCACTGATATTAATTTTGGCACCATTATTTAAGTTGTAATCTGAACCACCCCCAAAGTTCATGGCAAGCTTAGCTTTATCACCACTTAAATCCAGATCACTATTGAAGTTAATATCTTTGGAAGCAGTAAGTGTCAGCGCTGTATTGGCATTCCAGCTCGTTGCATCATTAAGATTAATATTGCCCTGACCTGCTGCTGTGCCTACCGCATTCAAGGTGACATTACCCTTGTTTAAGGCATCACCTAATGTGGTACTACTCACACTCCCGCCAAAGAACTCGACATCTATATTTTTTGCTTGTAATTCCCAACCACTTGTAGTTGGTGGTAATCCTGTCGTTGAATTACGTTGTGTTGTTATATTCGCACCAGAACTGATCTGTACATTGGCCGCAGATGTTTTAATTTGTCCACCACTACCACCATTCGGTGCAGAAGCATCTAGGGTACCACCTACGTTCAGGGTGCCACTGGTTAAGTCACTGCCTAATTCAATTACACCACGGACATTATTGACAGTTTGCGCTTGAATCACCCCAACACTATTCACCACGGCATTACTTAATTCATCAATTCCCTTTGCGGTAAGCACAACTTTACCACCATCGGCTTGGATCATTCCGCCAGAGTTAATCAAGGCTTGGGCCTTACCCTGATTAATGGTGTAACCCAATAAACTACCATTATTTAGATTTAAGGTAATATCACCAGCAGCAGCCAATAAAACATTGCCTTGCGGTGCTTTAATGATGCCAGTATGCTTTACCGTCGGGGCAAGCAAAGCAACCGTTCCTCCCGTTGGTACTGTAATTTTCCCACGGTTTTCGATGCTTTTGTTATTCCCGGTATTATTAAAATTGAATAAGTTATTATTAAAGTCACTATTACTCAGATTTAAAGTAGAGGCGACTAACCCTGCTGTATTTACCTGTGATGTACTACCAAATAACACCCCATTAGGATTGATAATAAAAACTTGTCCATTGGCATTGAGTTGACCATTTAAATTTGAAGCACTAGAGCCTGTCACTCTATTTAAGGTAATTGAACTGGAACTTGGTTGAACAAAATTGACTACTTCATTGTTATTGGTGGAAAAGCTACTCCAGTCAATTGCAGCCTTAGCTGTGGATTGATTAATTGTTGTCGTTGTTCCTGCGGTTGAAATCGTTGCCGTTCCAGAACTTACTCCCCCGCCTGTCGGACCAGCTAGTGCAATACTAGCGCTTAATAGATTCACAGCGAAAACTGTTGTTTTTGTGCTCACCCCTAAGAACGGTTTCTTTAATTTATTTCTCTTAATGGATGATTCTACTACTGTTCCCCCTTTTGCGATTTCACTTACGGCTTGCCAGCAAAAATGTGTAGCGTTCCATATAACTCGATAGATTTTATTCACAATTATTTCCACCTATTTTTAATATTTTAAAAAAATTGCAGTTTATTTTTAGCATATCTTTTTATATTTTAAATAATTTCAATACTTTTTCTGACCAATGGTGATAAAAAATATTCATTGTAAGGAAAATATTTTAGATGAAAAAACAAATAACTTAAAATAAGTGCTGTTTTTTATTTAGAATAATTAACTAATAAATCAGTGAATATTGAAAAATTAAATTAGTTTTTATTATTTTTAAATTTATCTTGAAAATCTAAATTCTAATTTTTCTATTATAAAGAAACCATTGCTCCGTGGACCAATGGTTCTTTTTGACAACTATAAAATTTTAGGTCTTCGGCAAAGTCACACCAGTTTGACCTTGGTATTTACCACCACGATCTTTATATGAAGTTTCACATACTTCATCGCTTTCAAAGAACAACATTTGTGCAACACCCTCACCTGCGTAAATACGTGCTGGCAAGTTGGTCGTATTGGAGAATTCCAGGGTAACGTGACCTTCCCACTCTGGCTCTAACGGGGTCACGTTTACAATAATGCCGCAACGCGCATAGGTTGATTTGCCAAGGCAAACGGTTAATACATTACGCGGAATACGGAAATATTCAATAGTCCGTGCCAAGGCAAACGAGTTTGGCGGAATAATACACACATCAGACTCGATATCGATAAAGCTTTTATCATCAAAGTTCTTAGGGTCAACAATGGCTGAGTGCACATTGGTAAACACCTTGAACTCACGCGCACAACGGACATCATAGCCATAGCTCGATACCCCGTAAGAAATCAATTTTTCACCGTTTTTATCAAAACGAACTTGATTTTCCGCATAAGGTTCAATCATGCCGTGTTTTTCGCTCATTTCACGAATCCAACGATCAGATTTTATAGCCATGACTTTTTATCCAAAGACGAAGTTAATAATTGGCGAGTACTTTAACTTAAAATGCTATTAATGAAAACAACACCTCTCATACGTTCGCTTCAATAGAGACGGGAATGTTATAAATTGTTGAGCGCTGAATAGCTAATTGGAATCGCAAAGCTGACCAGCACCACACAGGCGGTACGTTGTAGTTTCGCTTGAGAGAGCCAGTTCACCTTCTTGCTTGCCAGCATTGCACCGACTGAAATCCAGAATAAAGCAATCGGAAGGATTAAAGCCACAAATGTCCCCATATGTGCCAAGTAAATATCCTGACTTTTCCAGGCAGCAGCAGGGAAAATAGCAGAAGCAAACAGTAAAGCCTTAGGATTGAGCAAGGTTGCGCAGAGGAGTTCTTTAGGGCGAATGGTCGGCTGGTTTAAAACCACATCCTGATTCGCAGTCCGCCATAACTTGATGGCAAGAAAAATAATATAAGCAGCACTCAATAATTTCAAAAACGTCGGTAATAAAGGAAAAGTGGCCGATACTTTACCAATCAACATGCCCCAAGCCGTAATGGCAATAATATAGCCGACCGCTTCCGCTGGAATAAGCAGTAAAGATTGACGTAATCCGACCTGAATCCCTGAAGATGCAAGTAAGGTATTAGTTGGGCCTGGTGTCAGCAGAATGGTGATTACTAAACCAATAAAAAACCATGAAATCATTGAATGACCTCACTATGAGAGATTTTCAGATTAATCCAATTACTCAGCTATAGCAAAAAAATAACTGTAAGGACTTATGACGAAAATTCTTATAAGCTTTTATTTTATTTATGTTTTTAAAATTACAAGTAGTACCAACTGCACAGTCACAGGCAGACGCCTGAGTATTTAAGATTCAAATTCTGGAGATGGCTTGATAAGTGCCCCCGCTACCCCCAGATAAATGGAGACATGATTTTAAGTTTTTGCTAAGTAATTAATGTTATTTTATAAGCTGTTTCCCCTCCTATCTCTTATTCGCTCCACATGATTTATGCCTAAGCAATTTTTTCATAAGTGGCTACCTTCTTCGGAAAAAGTCGCTCGACTAAAATTTATGAAGATTTTTGGTGAACGCACCTTAAATCCACTGCTTTGGTATGTAAATCGCCGTTCTATTGCAAAAGCCATGTTTATTGGCACCTTCTGGGGCATTTTACCGGTTCCGTTTCATAGTGTGTTTATTATCCTGACCGTGCTACTGTTTGAAGTGAACTTGCCGATTGGATTATGCATGGCATGGTTAACCAATCCCTTTACGGTTGTACCGATTCTTTATTTAGGGTTCTGGTTCGGTAGCAAGATTTATCACGTCAATATGATCAATAAAGACATGTTGCTTGGTGTTCTGCATCAGATTCTAAACTGGATCAAAAATTTTGGGCATGGACATATTGATTTTAGCCTTGCCAAGATTCTGGTTTCAGGGCTGATGATTGAAGCGATTTTATTTGCGGTTTTATTTTATGCGGCGACGCACTTACTCTGGCGTTGGAGTGTGATTCGGAGCTGGAAAAATCGTGAGAAAGAGAGAAAAGAAGAAATCATCTAAATGATTTCTTCTTAATAAAAATACTTATTTCGCTGCGGCTTTGGCCTTCATATATTGTTCTGCCACATCGAGTGCATATTCCTGACATGCTTCACCTGTGGCAGGGTCATAGGCACCATTATTGGTAATGTTATTGGACAACACACGGATCCCCAAGAATGGCACATTGAACTGATGGGCAATCTGGGCCACTGAAGCTGCTTCCATCTCTTCTACCGAAGTCCCATAAACCGTATGGAACTGCTTGATGCGATCAAGCTCGTTATTCCAGGTATCTGCCGAACCAATCGTACCTTCCACCACTTGTCCTTTGCTGTAATTTGGTTTTGCCTTATAAGCAGCTAGCAAGAGTTCTTTGTCACCTTCAAATTTACGGATCGCAATTGGCTCAGGATTAGACTCATCATCAGGTAAGACATCAAAGGCTTCATTCCACTCTAAAGCATTTGAACCACCACCCAGAGGTTTATTGGGTGTTTTAAATGCACCGATATTGGTGGTGTATTTACCTAACACAATATCAAAGACATGTAGGTCTGGATCATGACCCCCCGCCGTTCCCTGATTGATAATCGCAATCGGTTTGTAATGTTGAATTGCAAGTGCAGTCGCCGCAGCAGAATTACTCATGCCCATCCGGGTTTTAGAAATCACCACAGGATAACCTTTATAGGTGCCTTTCCAGAACTTCCATTCCCCAATCATTTCTACAGTCGCATTCTCTAACTGAGCAGCCATTTTTTCCGACTCGACAGGTAATGCCCCCTGAATCACGATCGGCTGGAGTTTCGCTTGTTCTTGAGGTTGAGTCGAATTTGAGTTGCTATCACCATTACATGCAGCTAAAAAAAGCGTCGTACATAGCGTGGCAATACCGATAAAAGATTTGAATTGCATCATTCACCTGTCTTAAAAAAGAAAGTCTATACAAAGCAAGTTATGTACCTACTTTGTTTTTGGAAGTGAGTTGAGGAATGGTCTAGATCAAAATTTAATTTCGATTAGAAAGCAAAAACCCAACATTTGCGTGTTGGGTTTTCGGTGGACTTAGAAAATTCGTTTATCGTCTTTCTGGCGCTTTGGCAGCTTATCCATGTGTTGCAACACGGCCTGGGCAATATTGAGATAGCTTTCGGCGGCGGTATCCTTCGCGATTACACTTGGTGTGCCCTGATCGGCATGCTCACGGATTTTCGCATCTAAAGGTAAGCGTCCCAGTAATGGAATCTGGTATTGTGTTGACAATTGATCGCCACCGCCTGTACCAAAAATCTGTTCTTCGTGTCCGCAATTCGAGCAAATATGGGTCGACATATTTTCAATTACACCCAACACAGGAATATTCACTTTATTGAATAGCTCAATGCCTTTGGTCGCATCCATTAACGCCACATTTTGTGGGGTGGTGACAATAACTGCACCCGTGACCGGAATACGTTGTGCCAAGGTCAATTGAATATCACCCGTGCCCGGTGGCATATCAATGACCAGTACATCCAGATCAGGCCATAAAGTCTGGTTAAATAACTGCATCAATGCACCTGTAGCTTTGGGTCCACGCCATGCCACAGGCGTATTGTGCTCACCGATTAAATGACCAATCGACAGTACGGCCATGCCATAGGCATCTAAAGGTACAAAGTGTTCATTTTCAATTAGCGGGGTTTTGCCGGCATTGCCCAACATGGTTGGAATACTTGGGCCATAGATATCGGCATCCAGCACCCCAACTTTTAGGCCGAGCTGTTGTAGTGCAAGTGCAAGGTTTACTGTGGTGGTTGATTTACCCACTCCGCCTTTACCTGATGACACCAGAATCACATTTTGAATACGGGGATGAGCTGCCACGTCGCGCTGTTGCGGTGCCGCTTTTTGAATCGGCGGATTATTAGGATCTGCTTCTGCCTGAGGTGCAGCATTCATCACTGGCGGTAAATTGCTATTTTCTGCTTTTGGTTTGGATGAGCAGCTATGACCTGCCTCACCATGTGCCGCATGTTTTTGCTGAATAATATGGAGGTTTAATTCCTGAATGCCACACTTTTCCAATGCTTCTGCAAGTTCGTCATGAATCTGTTGCAAATGATCTTTTTCTTGGGGAAAGGTATTAATGGTCAGCTGTAGAATGCGGCCTTGTACATTGACCTGACTAATCCGATCTTTGAGCGCATTTTCTGAATGCGGTAACACATAACTTTGTAGAACTGTTTGAATCTCGTCTTCCTTCACTTCTTGCGCTGGTGAAAAAACAGATTTTAAGGAAGAAAGCCACGACATTTTGTTTACTCCAAAAACAGATCAACATAGCATTGAGTTTGCTTAGTTTAGCAGTATTGAACAATTGACGCTCCTCTCAAAGCAGATAATTGCTCATTTTTTATAGCAACTTTTCTGCTTTAGATTTCTCTACCCAACAATACACATTTTTGTCAGGAAAAGCTTAGATCGAACAACGCGAGACTGGATATTCAGTCTCATGTCGCCCAGATATTTTTAAATCCCTTTAAATAAAAAAAATCCCCAAACATAGCGTAGATATGTTTGAGGAAGTCTTTCACCCTATTCGCAGATTAAACGTATTAACCTTTGAATTTATTGATGGTATCCGTTGCGGCTTTCTTTAAATCATCCAGCTTGTGACTGGCCTGAGCTTTAAGATCGTCAAATTTTGCTGCAGCTTCATCTTTCAATTCAGCGGCTTTGGCTTTGGCATCATCCAGTTTATGGCTGGCTTCTTCTTTCAAGTGGTCAAATTTGTCTTGAACCGCATGCTGGGTATCTTCCAGTTTTGCTTTGATATCATCCACTTTGCTCGAAGCCGCTTCTTTACCTTCAGCATTTTTTTCAGAGACATCTTTCTTTAGATCATCGACGGCTTTTTCGCCTTTTAACTTCAGTTCTGCGGCAGAATGTTTTAAGTCATCAATTGCCTTTTCACCTTGTAGCTGAGTTTCTTTTGCTTTGTGTTTTAAATCATCGCCCAATTCAGCGGCTTGGTTTTTTAATTCATCAAGTTTTTCATTTGTCATGGTATTTCCTCACTATAGGTAAAAAACATATTGTTTGGAGCAATCTTAGTTATACCGCGTTTAACGCTATTTTTTGCTGAGCGCTGCAAATTGAAACAAATGAAATACAGGAAGATTCAAATTATTGCCGAACAATAAATTATTTTATTATCAGATATAAAAAGCATATAAATGAATAACATCCTGCCTAGCGAATAAAATCCTTGGCTAATATCTCATAGAGCACGTGCCAACCGAGTGGATGATCTTTGGCTATAGCGGGATGCTGAAATTCACCGACCTTATTCATGTTTAATTTATGCATGACTCTTTGCGATTTCGTATTGTCCATGGTAGTAAAGGCCACCACTTTATCCAGCTTTAACTGCTCAAAAGCAAATGCAAGCGCAGCTTGGGCAGCTTCAGGCGCATAGCCTTGTCCCCAATACGCCTGATCGAGTCGCCATCCAATTTCCACACAAGGCGAAAAGGAGAATTGTGTCGGTTGATTATGCAACCCGGTAAAGCCAATAAATTGCTGGTTATGTTTTAACTCAACCGCCCAGAACCCCCAGCCTTGCGTGTCGATAATCGATTTCATGCGCTCAATCAAGGCATCACTTTCTGCCCGTGTCAGCAGGTTCGGAAAGTACTGCATTACTTGAGGATTGCTACTCATGGCCGCAAAGGCTTCATTATCCTCTGCTCGCCATTGTCTGAGACGTAATCTGGCTGTTTCGATCATTTTTAGAACCAATAAATGTGTATTAAAAACTATTAACAATATAAGGAGATAGATCGGATATACTGCTGAAAATATCTCAATCATAGACCTTGTCGTCAAAATTGCCTATATGAATGAAAATGAACTTCTAGAAATTCAACAGGAACTTCAGGCCCAAGAAAAACGCTTGAAGTACATTGTTTCAAGTAAAAGAAGAATCCAAAACATGATTCTGTCTTTTGAAAAGGATTTGGCTGAACAGTTAATTCCGGTTATTGATCAGATCAGTGATGATAAAGCGCCGGTTGAAAGCAGTTTGGCGCTGACCATTTGCTGGAAATTTTCGAAAGCCGAGTTTCCTAAAACGGAACATTGGTGCAGCGAACTGAGCATTACTGATCTTGAAATCAAAGATCAATTTACTGTGGTGTTAAAAGCACAGGCATGGTTAGGCACATTGGGCAGTGATGAGCTTTGGCAAACGCCAATGTGTGCTGAGATTACGCTTGATCCGAAAACAGACGGCTTAAAGAGCTATTACATCCATTTCCTGTCTAAAGGAAAAGTTATTTCGTTAAGAAAGAACTCCAAGCACAGCATCACAGTCAAGCAAATGCAGAGTATGTAATCCTTCGGGATGCATACTCTATGCTTT
This sequence comes from Acinetobacter sp. 1000160, assembly GCF_000588715.1. Taxonomy (NCBI): domain Bacteria; kingdom Pseudomonadati; phylum Pseudomonadota; class Gammaproteobacteria; order Moraxellales; family Moraxellaceae; genus Acinetobacter; species Acinetobacter sp. 1000160. The sequence goes on from NZ_JFWP02000009.1 coordinate 90,739, forward strand.
TTAAAGTAAAAATCTCAGATTTTGGTTCTCTAATTTTTAAATATATTTGCAATTATAAATCCTAATATCAATGGTAATAATATAACCATAAATAAGAAAATAGACGTCATAAATAACTCTAAATTAAAATCTGGAAGCCCCCATACAACAATAAAACTAATGACATACCCTCCCAGTAAAAACCCTACGCCTTTTAACAACTGAGATAGGTCGATTAACTTTTTTGGATGTCGTAAAAAATAATAACTAATAAAATAAAGAAAGCTATGCCAACCAATTAAAACTGGCGTGAACATGATGATTGCAGCAACACCTCTAAGAACCCCATTAGAGAGTTCTTGAGGTGAAAAATCCTGTTCATAAATCAAAAATCCCCAAACAAAAAACACGATACTGAGCGTTGCAACTGTGCCCGAAATCACTGAACGGATACACCACCAGACAAAGGAAGTCTGCTCACCATAATAATTCTTCATCTATTTCTCTTTTTATTTAATATAAATATTAATTACTTACACAAACACTTAACAAAGCAAGTATGTAAAATTTATTATAAGATAGATTGAGATAATCATCTTCAAATAACATCATAAATGCTAAATATTAGTTCAATTTAGATGACCTATAGAACAAGACCATAGAGAGAAAAAGTAAAAGCCCATCCAGAAGTTATATCGTTAATTCTAGGGCAAATGAAGTCTGTATAAAGCCGTCAAAATTGCCTCCGAACCTAGCTTGAAAAGATTTCACTGAATCCCTTGTGCAAGTCGGGGTCAAGTCATGTAAAATCATCTGCCTTGCAAATACGAATGAGAGAACAATATCCGTGCGTAAAATTTTAGTCACCAATGCCCTACCTTATGCCAATGGTCCTATCCATATGGGTCACTTACTCGGTTATATCCAAGCAGATATTTGGGTTCGTGCGATGCGTGCAATGGGCCATGATGTGACTTATGTATGTGCGGATGATGCTCACGGTACCGCGATCATGCTGCGTGCTGAAGCCAATGGCATTAGCCCGGAACAGCAAATTGCCAATGTTCAGAAAGAACATATCCGTGACTTTGATGGTTTTGGTGTGCACTTCGATCACTATGATTCAACCAATAGCGACGAGAACAAAGCACGTTCAGAAGAAATCTATATCAAAAACCGTGAAGCAGGCAATATTGCGATTCGCCCTGTTACCCAGTTATTTGATCCTGAAAAAGGTATGTTCCTGTCTGACCGATTCATTAAAGGCACATGCCCGAAATGTAAGTCAGAAGATCAATACGGCGACGCCTGCGAAGTGTGCGGTACAACCTATAATGCCACTGAACTGGAAAACCCACGTTCAACCTTAAGTGGTGCCACCCCTGTTGAAAAATCATCAGATCACTACTTCTTTAAACTTCCGAATTTCTCAGAATACTTACAGAAATGGACTCGTGATCAAGGTCGTCTGCCAGTTTCGATTGCCAATAAATTAGATGAATGGTTTGAAGCAGGCTTATCGGATTGGGATATTTCGCGTGATGCGCCTTATTTCGGTTTTGAAATTCCAGATGCGCCAAACAAATATTTCTACGTTTGGGTTGATGCACCAATTGGCTATATGTCAAGTTTTGAAAACTACATCAAAACCAAACGTCCAGATTTAAGCTTCGATGATTTCTGGAAAAAAGACAGTGATAAAGAAGTTTATCACTTCATCGGTAAAGACATTGTTTACTTCCATGCCCTGTTCTGGCCGGCAATGCTTGAAGGTGCCAACTATCGTACCCCATCAGGTTTATTCGTAAATGGTTTCTTGACAGTGAATGGCCAGAAGATGTCGAAGTCTCGCGGTACATTCATCAAAGCAGAAACCTATTTACAGCATTTGAATCCTGAATATCTACGTTATTACTTTGCGTCTAAGCTGTCTGACAAAGTTGAAGATTCAGATTTGAACCTGGATGACTTCGTTCAAAAAGTGAATTCTGACCTTGTCGGTAAAGTGGTGAATATTGCCAGCCGTTGTGCAAAATTCATTAACAGCAACTTTAATAATACCTTGTCGAATACATGTGCAGAATCTGAACTGGTGCAGAGCTTTATTGATGCAGGTGATTCAATCGCACAAGCTTATGAAGCACGTGAATTCTCGGCTGCGATCCGTGAAATCATGGCGTTGGCTGACCGTGCCAATCAGTATATTGATGAGAAAAAGCCATGGGCACTTGCCAAGCAAGAAGGTCAGGAACAACAAGTTCATGACGTTTGTTCGGTGGGGATTAACCTGTTCCGTCAACTTGCGATTTACTTGGCGCCGGTCTTACCAACGCTTGCGGCACAGGTTCAAGCCTTCTTACAACTTGAAAGCTTCGACTTTGCATCACGTCAGCAGATCTTGCTTGGTCATGAAATTGCGCAATTCCAACCTTTAATGCAACGTGTTGATGCCAAAGCAGTTGCTGCAATGGTGGATGCATCTAAAGATTCTTTAGCTGCTGCGGCAGAAGCGCCAAAAGCAGAGAAGAAAAAAGAAAAGAAAGTCGAGAAGAAGCCTGAGCCAAAAGTAGGTGAAGCTGAAATCATTGGTATTGAAGACTTCATGAAAATTGATCTTCGTGTAGCAAAAGTATTGGAAGCTGCGACTGTTGAAGGTTCTGATAAATTGCTGCAATTGACTTTGGATGTCGGTGAAGCTGAACCGCGTAATGTGTTTAGTGGCATTCGTGAGTTTTATCAGCCTGAACAGCTTAAAGACAAATTGGTGGTGATGGTGGCAAACCTTGCACCGCGTAAGATGCGCTTTGGTATTTCTAACGGTATGGTACTTGCCGCAGGTAATGGCGAAGGTGTTTGGGTGATTTCACCTGAAACAGGCGCTAAACCAGGCGATAAAGTGTCTTAATTTATAAAATATCAAGGGCTTCTTCGGAAGCCCTTTTATATTATTTTTAATTAAATCAAATAAAGCTCAAAATGAATAAAAACAACTCAGAAACAACCACATTTACACGTTATGGTTCAACTATTGGAACATTTATCATTGTAATCAGTTTCCATATCTTGATTTATCTAGACCATCCAATCCGTTTTTTACAAAGTCTAATCACACCCAGTATAGTTATTCCTATGCTTTGCTTAATGTTAATTGCGATCGCAGTCGGATATGTTGTTGGCTACATTCCTGCCTATATTACGGGTGAGTTATTTTTACATATATTCAAAGATAAGTTAGTAAATGCAAATCTATACCAAGCCATCGCTTATGGTTGTTTTACCAGTTTATTATGGGCGCCTCTTTTATTGCTACTTTCACAATTTTCTCACGAATGGTTGCTGACTTTTTTATATCTACAATTTGTTTTAATCCTGCCAATTACGACTATTTGTGCCGTTATTGAATGGAAAAAATCAAAATAATAGTTAATACTTTTAATCAAATAAATTCTCTCAAACTAAATACAAGTTGTACCTTTCTTCCAGCCCAAGCGTAACTACAAACAATAAAGCAATCGGAGATTATAGTATTTCTTCGATAATGATTATTCTCTTTTAAAGAATAGATATCCGTGCTAAAAAGTAGACAATTCAACTAAAATTGAGAATATTTATAAATGAAAAAAACAGCCCTACTTCTTTCTATCTCATTCTTGAGCAGCATCCCTTTACTGAGCCATGCAGAAACAAGCAAAACCTTGCCGATCATTGAACAACAAAAACAGGTAGCAGGCTTCTATCAACACCAAGTGGGTGATGTGCAAATCACTGCCCTGCTCGATGGCACTAACTTTATGTCACCAAGCCTGTTTAAAGATATTTCACCGCAACAAGTCCAACATATCCTGAAAAAATACTACGCAGACCAAGACAAAGGAGTGCAAACATCCATCAATGCTTTCCTCGTCAATACAGGAAAATCATTGGTACTCGTCGATAGCGGTGCAGCCAGTTGCTTTGGCCCACACTTAGGTTCAATCCTGAAAAATCTGGTCGCTTCAGGCTACAAACCTGAACAAATCGATACCATTTTACTCACACATTTACACCCTGATCATGTCTGTGGCATCAGTAAAGATGGCGTTGCCAATTTCCCCAATGCAACCGTATATGTCTCGAATGATGAAGCCAATTACTGGTTAGATCCCAAACAGGCAGCCAAGCTTCCAAAAGACAAACAAGCGGGCTATGAAGGAACTGTGAAGCAAATTAAACAGGCGATTACTCCTTACCAAGCCAAGCAACGCTTTAAAACTTATAAACTTGGTGATGACATTCAGGGTTTTAAAGTCATTAACACGGCGGGACATACTCCAGGCCACTTTAGTTATGAACTCAAAAGCAAAGGCGAAAGCGTAGTGTTTATTGGCGATATCGTACATTCACATACCGTGCAATTTGATCAACCTAAAACTGCGATTGAATACGATATTGATCCGAAAAAAGCAGTGGCAACCCGTTTAAAACAGTTTGCTGATTTCGCTAAAAATGGCCAAACCATTGCTGCACCACATTTACCTTTCCCAGGAATGGGGCATATTTATTCAGCAGATGGTAAGAGCTATCAATGGATTCCAGTGCATTTTAAAGATTAAGCTGAATAAGTGGATTCTAGACAATAAAAAAGCGACCTTCGTGGTCGCTTTTTCTGCTGTATTATTTCATTCCAAAAATCAGCTTTAATCCCAACAGCGTCATCACGCCACCTGCGATACGATCAAACACGGATTTGGATTTTAAATAGACTTTGCGTGGCCCTTCTGCTGACAAGGCAACCGCCACCAGCGAATACCAACCTGCGTCAATAAAGAAGCACAACATCGGTAACACCACATAGTAGTAGCTTGGGATATCTTTCGGTAATAAGGCCGTGAAAATACTGGCCAAGATAATGGCAATTTTCGGGTTACTGAGCTGGGTAATCAGCCCTAAACGAAAGGCTTGTGCATAGCTCATCTGATTCACAGTACCATTGACTGCTTCCATTGGCTCTTTGGCATGCTTAATGATCTTATAGGCCAGCCAAAGCAAATACAGGCCGCCAAATACTTTTAAAGCGATATAGGCAGAAGGCACCGCCAATAAAATTGCCTGTAAGCCCATGACTGCCAGCAAACCAAACAAGGCTGCCCCCGTGCCTGTACCTAAAGCGGTAAATAGGCCATGTTTACGTGAAATCGCAATTGAATTCTTCGCCACATAAATAAATGTAGGGCCCGGGCTAATCGCCCCTAACATTAAGGCCAACGCAATTGAACCTAAAATCAATAACGATTCCAAGATAACCTCTAGATTAGAATAATTTTCAAGCAATGATTTTACTTAAAAACAGGATCAAGGTGATAGATAAATTTTGAGTTGCCCTCTTATTTTTCACGCTTGAATACAATATTTTTGAGCCTATACCTTTTATATAAAACTTAAGCCCGACTCAAAACCAGATACATCACTTCACTACGAAATGAGCCATTTGCCTGAATCTGATAATAGTGGCGCGTCTGATCGGAAGCTTTGTGCTGTAAATGCCGTATAGTCTGGACTGCATAATCAGGCGTTTGCATCCGTTCTGTCCAGCTCTGAAACTCTAACTCTAAATGCTGTTTTTCAACATATTCGATTCGAAATCCTGCGCATTCAGCAAAGTGCATCCATTCTTGTAAACTATAATTACGGACATGACTTGGATCGCGAATGCTTTCAATTGTCTGGAAAAAAGTATCCATGACGGGATTAGAATTCCCTAGAATATCTACCATAATCACTTTGCCCTGTTGCGCCACGACGCGGTAGATTTCACTCATGGCTTGCGCAACATTGTGCCAGTGATGCGCAGAATAACGGCTAATGACGCAATCAAAACTTTGATCGGCAAAAGGCAAAGCCTCAGCAGCCCCTTGTACGGCCATGACATGATCAAAGCCCTTTTGCGTGGCCTGCTGAGCCACCAGTTCGACCATCGATGGCGTTAAGTCATAGGCAGTCACCTGATCGACCAAAGGTGCAACCTGATAACTGACATGCCCACCGCCACAGCCCAAATCCAGTGCTGTTTTAAATTGATGCGCCTGAATCAACTGCTGCATTTTCTGAAATTCAATCCCCTGCGCATGCACGCTACTGGTTAAATAGGCCTGAGATTTATCCTGATATTGCTGTTGATTGACTTGATGCTGGGTGCTCATATTCATATCCTTGCTGTGTCTGATTGCCTTTACAATAAACAGCCACAATCAAAAATAAAAATGATCAATTTTAATTTTATTAATAAAAATAAGTTATTAATTTAATCCGATTAAACTCGCCGCGACATTGATCGCAACCGCCAGAATCACGGTATTAAAGATAAAGGCTAGGACACAATGAAAGATATTTAAGTGTCTGAGTGCAGAACTTGTAATCGACACATCTGCTGTCTGAGCCGAGGTACCAATGATGTAGCTGAAATAAATAAAATCCAGATAGTCAGGTTGATCTGTTTTAGGAAAGTCCAGTCCTGCTTCTTCATGACGGCTTTTGGCCAGATAATAGTCATGGGCATAGTGAATTGCAAATAAAGTATGCAGCAATAACCAGGTTGAAAATATGGTGCCGATGGTCAGTAGAATCAGGGTGCTTTTTAAAATAGGAAAATCTTTCGGCACATGACTGAGCTGCACCACAATTGAAATAAAACAGACCACAATCGCAATCAATACCACCGTGAGGATCACCCACTTGCCTTCATCCTGTTGCCGGGCACGTTTTAAAATGTGTGTTGCATCCAGATGCCACATCATTTTCAGGGTCAGAAACAAATATAGCCATATGGCAATATTCCAGCCTAACTGCAAACAGGTGGCCCATTTCCAGTCGGTAAAAAAGTGCAATGCCGCATAGATCAGCAACCCCAGACTAAAAGTTGCGGACAGGTAAGGACGATGTTTTATCCCTCTCGCAAAACCCTGTACAAATCCTTGCATGCTTCACCTGATTGTATTTTTTATTCATGATTCATTTCACTTTATTTTTTAACACTGTATGCACTTGGAAAAATATCTTCTACGATGGTTTTTACCGAAAATAAACAAAATAAATTTTCACTATATATTTACTTCGGACAAAAATGTCCGTTTAATTCACATTATATCTTACACGAGTCTTGGTCATGGCAAAACGTCAGCAATTGGCGGCTCACAATCGTGATGAACTCCTCAACGCCGCAGAGGAAATTTTCCGCAAGCAAGGGGTTCATGTGCCTTTACAGGCCATCATTGATCATGCCGGTGTGGGACGGGCAACTTTTTATCGTAATTTTGCTGATCGTAAGGCCTTGATTGCAGCTTTGCTGGAACGGGCCATCACTCGTCTGGAGCAGAAGGCCAAAGAATTACGGGTCTTTAATGATGGCTTTATCCGTTTAATCGAAGGTCATATCGAACAGATTCCACAACTGGTGGTGCTGATTGATTACTGGCGCATCATTGATCGACAAGACCCAATCATGCTAAACATTTATGAACGACGTGATAAAGCATTACAACCGCTGATTGATCAGGCGATCCAGCACCAGTTATGTCGTGCTGATCTTACCCCTCAGGATTTTGGTATGATCACCGCGATTTTGGGGTCTTCCTTTCAGGGACATCAGGCGAGCGACCAGCTACGGCTGGCGAAACGCGCAATAGAATTATTATTAAACGGCATTAAAGTGTAGTTCGAGGAAGAATATGGATAAAAACCCTCGCTATCTAGAGACTCCTCCGGATTGGTCTGCAGATGAGCGTCCAACCTTACCGGGCTCGCCTGCAGCGATTGCACATGCTCGCCCGAAACGTTTCGCCTACTTTGTTATTGGCCTGCTGATCTGTATTGCTGCCAGTCTCAGTAATGGCTTTATTGTTGCCAATTTACCGATTTTTCAGGGGGAGTATGGATTAACCGCTTCACAAGCGGCCTGGCTCCCTGCGGCCTATGTCATGGCCAATGTCAGTTCAAACCTGATCCTGTTTAAGGCCCGTCAGCAATATGGCTTTCGCCTGTTTTCAGAAAACGGGTTACTGGTTTTTTTTGGCGTACTGATTCTGCACATCTTTGTCAAAACCTATGAAATGGCGCTTTTTGTCCGTTTTATTGCGGGTCTGGCCGCAGCCCCCCTCAGCTCGCTCGGCATGTATTACACCATGCAGGCCTTTGGCAAGGCCGATATGGCCAAAGGCATTTATCTGGCTTTTGGCTTTCAGCAATTGGGATTGCCATTGGCCTGGATTATTTCACCGTTCCTCCTCAGCGCAAACCAGTGGGATGTGATTTATACCTTTGAGCTGGGTCTGGCTATTTGTTGTTTTGCCATGGTGGTATCGCTCAAATTGCCACGCAGCTTGCGTCTGGAAGTGTTCGAGAAGCAGGACTTCTTTACCTTTGCCCTGTTGGCACCCGGCTTTGCCTGTCTGTGTATCGTGCTCACCCAAGGACCAATTCTATGGTGGTTCGATAGTCCGTGGCTGGCTTATACCTTGATCATTGGCTTCTGTCTGATTGTGTTGGGTCTCACCTACGAACATTACCGGACCAATCCGCTAATCATGACCCGTTGGCTGGCGGCGGGGGACTTACTTAGTTTTGTTGTCAGTGCTTTTGCATTACGCCTGCTGATGTCAGAGCAAAGTTATGCGGCCGTGAATTTCCTGAAGACCATGGGCATGGGGCCAGACCAGTTCGTGCCGTTATATGTGGTGATCTTTTGCGGAACCATTGCCGGTTCGGTTTTTAGTGCCCTGACCTTCCACCGTGAACGATTAATTTTAAATTTATTCCTTGCTGAAATCCTGATTCTGATTGCCTGTGCACTGGATTACCACCTGACCAGTGATGTACGCCCAGCCAATTTCTATCGTAGTCAGTTTTTAGTGAGCTTTGCCGGTGGTGTGTTTATTGGGCCACTGTTGCTGATGGGCTTTATGCGGACCTTGCAACGCGGGCCGCAATATGTGGTGACCTTTATTGTCCTGTTCTCAGCCACACAAAACTTTGGTGGTCTGGTCGGTTCATCGTTCTTTAATACCTACCAGCAACACCATACCTATGATTATAAAGTCGAGATCAACAGCAATCTTGACCCGACCGACCCATTGGTGGCCCAACGCCTACAGGCTTATCAGCGCAGTGCCATGGCGAGTACCAATGATTCGGTCCTGCAAAATAATCAGGCCTTGCAGAACCTAAACAAAGTAGTAACCCGCGAAGCACAGGTTCGTGCCTATAACGATGTGATTGTCTTAAATGGCATTTTTGCTGTGGTTTTACTGCTATGGGGCTTATTTAAATATGTGCGTAACAAGTACATGACCCGAAAAAATCTGCAAGCAGCCAGTTAACCCTGATGGTATTTGATTGAGAAAACATTATGTCTGAACAAGATAAACCAGAAAACACCAATGCCCAGAACAACGGGCAAAACCAGACGGTTCCAGCTGAAAAGGCGTCAGAAGCGGTGGCTCAAATGCCACCGCCTCCACCACCGCCAACCAGTAAGCTGATCAAGACCAAGCGTTCAACCTTATGGTGGATGCTGCTGGTGCTTATTGTCGGGATCACGATTATTTTATGGGCATGGCGAATCGGGCCATTCCACACGGCGATTGAGCAGACCGACAACAGCTATGTGAAAGGTAAAACCACCATTCTTTCCTCACAGATCAATGGCTACATCAAGGATGTGCTGGTCAAGGACTTTGATCATGTCAAACAGGGTCAGGTACTCATGCATATTGATGCAACCACCTATGACCAGAAAGTGACTCAAGCTGTCTCTGGTGTAGAGCAGGCACAAAATAGCCTGGCCAATCAGACACAGGCCATTGCCCAGCGTCAGGCTGATGTGGTTGCGGCACAGGCCAAAATGGATCAGGTCAAGGCACAATACGATTTATCCGTCGCGCAACTCAAACGCTACCAACAACTTGGCGATAGTGGTGCGGCATCAAAATCAGAGCAGGATAAAGCAGCAGCCGATGCACAAAATAACCTTGCCTTGCTGAAACAGGCCCAAGCCAACATTCAGGTTGCGCAAGAAGCCTTAAAAACAGCGCAAGTGGCACAAGCTGGTTTAAAGGCTCAGGTCAATAGTGCACAGGCACAACTGGATCAGGCCAATACCACCAAGGATTACAGCACCATTGTGGCGCCGCTGGATGGTCAACTGGGCGAAGTCAATCCACGCGTGGGCCAGTACGTTGCTGCGGGTACACAATTGCTGTATTTAATTCCACAACAAACCTGGGTGATTGCCAACTTTAAGGAAACCCAAATTGCCAATATGAAAATTGGTCAAAAAGCATCTTTCACGGTAGACGCCCTGAATCATCAGAAATTCACCGGACAAGTCGAACAGATCTCGCCTGCAGCTGGCTCAGAATTCAGCGTGTTAAAACCGGACAATGCAACCGGTAATTTCACCAAGGTGGTACAGCGTATTGCGGTGCGGATCACCGTAGATCCGAATCAGCAAGGCATAGAAAATTTACGTCCCGGGATGTCGGTGATTACTTCGGTAGATACCAGTTCCTAAACGATACTGACATTCTCAATCAAATCCATTTACAATGTGGTCAAATTTATTTCTCTTGTTCGAAAATGTTTGATCACATTGCTTTTCCCACTCCCTATCAAACATTAGCGCTTCCCGGTACGGTCCAACTGACCATTAAGCGTCTGGACCAGATTCATCCACACATTTCAGGCAATAAGTTTTTTAAGCTCAAATACAACTTGCTTGTCGCACAGCAACAAGGTTTGACACAAGTACTGACCTTTGGCGGTGCATTCTCCAACCACATTGCAGCAACCGCTTATGCTGCCCAGCACTTCGGTTTGCAAAGTATTGGCATGATTCGGGGTGAAGAGCTGGCTTTGCAAGCCTTAAACCCTACCCTACAAACCGCACAAGATTTGGGTATGCATCTGCATTTTGTGAGTCGGGCCGAATATCGGCTGCGCCATGAAGCCACGTATTTACAGCAATTACAACAGCGCTATCCGCAAGCATTGATTATTCCTGAAGGAGGCAGCAATGCACTGGCGCTAAAAGGAACACAGGAAATCTTAACTGAAGATGACCGCGAAAATTATGATGTGATTTGCTGTGCAGTCGGCACCGGTGGAACCATTGCCGGGCTGATTGAAAGCAGTTCTGATCGACAGCATGTGCTGGGCTTTTCTGCCTTAAAAGGGGATTTTCTAAAACAAGACATTCAACAATGGACCAATAAACAGAACTGGTCTTTAACTGATGCCTATAGTTGCGGTGGCTATGCCAAAACCAGTCCAGCACTCCTGCACTTTATGCAACAGTTTGAACAGCAATACCGAATTCCTTTGGAACAGGTCTATACCGCCAAAATGATGATGGGTCTGTTTGACCTGATGCAAAGGCAGCATTTCCCACAACATACCCGTATTCTGGCGATTCACACAGGGGGGTTACAAGGAAAGTTGAAAACATACTAAAAGCTGCATAAATCTTTTATAATTGCCCGCTTTTCCGCTCTTGAGTATTTCTCCCATGATTCATCAAGTTGATGTTGTTGTTTTAGGTGCAGGTGCATCAGGCTTGATGTTGGCTGCAGAAGCAGGCAAACGTGGGCGCTCGGTTGCTGTGCTGGAAAAAGCCAATAAAGTCGGTAAGAAGATTTTGATGTCTGGTGGCGGTAAATGCAACTTTACCAATCTGGAGGTCGAACCTGCGAACTATCTTTCTGAAAATCCGCATTTCGTCATTTCTGCCCTGACCCGTTATACCAACTGGGATTTTATTGGTCTGGTATGCGAATACGGGATTGAATATGAAGAACGCAAGCACGGTCAGCTGTTTACCTTGAAAGGATCAAAAGAAATCCTGGAACTGTTACTGGCAGAATGTGCGAAAGCCAAGCGTGTACAGATTCAGACATATTGCGAAGTCCTGCAAGTCAAGGCACAAGCAGAGTCAGGTTTTAGCATTGAAACCAGTCAAGGGACTTATCAGTGTGAATCGCTGGTGGTTGCCACAGGCGGCTTGTCTATTCCAACTTTAGGCGGTTCAGGCTTTGGCTATGAGCTGGCACAGCAGTTCGGGCATCATGTTTACCCAACCCGTGCAGGTCTGGTTCCGTTTACCTTCTCTGACCAGTTTAAAGAAGTAACGACACGTCTAAGCGGTAATGCACTGGATGCAACGCTAATGAATGAGCGTCATCAATTTACCGAAGCCTTACTGTTTACCCATCGCGGACTTAGCGGCCCAAGTTCCTTGCAACTTTCCAACTACTGGCATGTCGGTGAAAGCTTTAAAATTGATTTCTTCCCAAGTCAGGACTTTGCTGAATTTTTCAAGGACAAGAAAAAATCTCAACCGAAGGTGCTGCTACGGACCCTACTTAGTGAATTTACCGCCAAAAGTATCGTGCTGGAATTGCAGCAATTGATCTGGGCAGAGCAAAGTGAAACTGCGATTGGCAATATCAGCGACTTGCAACTGGAACAGATTGCAGCACAACTCCATGCCTTCTCGGTCAAACCTTCTGGAACTGAAGGTTATCGCACCGCAGAAGTGACATTGGGTGGTGTCGACACCAGTGAAGTTTCATCCAAAACCATGGAAAGTAAAAAACAGAAAGGTCTCTATTTTATTGGCGAAGTACTGGATGTGACCGGACACTTGGGGGGTTATAACTTCCAGTGGGCATGGTCATCTGCACAGGCAGCAGCCCAATTCGTTTAAACAGGGTTTTGATGCAAATCACCTGCTTTTTCAGATGAAACCATACTTAATGTTGTTCATCTGAAGAATTAGCGGCTTCTGTCGAAGGCATCTTCTGTGTTTTTTGCATTGACTTGTCTTTACTTGGGCTTGATTTCGCCACCACAAATTTGTAGGCACTCGCCAAAAAACCGACAGTAATACCTGCAATAATAACTGGTGCAAATACACGATTTGGCCTCTTCATTCTGTTCTCCTATCGACTTTTTATTGAGAGACTAGGGCGACTTGCTCTATAAATGAATTGCTTTTTAGGCCAAATTTTACTTCGACCACCTCAAATGCCCCATCCATACTTTCGACATCACTCCGGATTTAAGTCATTTCCCATTCGGCGATATTAAGAAGCCTATGTCTTAATGTTGCTGATCTGGTTATAACCAAAGGCCTTCCTACTCATAAAAAACAAAACGACCACCCTGCTTAGAGTGGTCGAATTGCTAAAAAAAATCAAAGATTATTTTTTACGACTCATCCGAATAAGGCGGAGTCGGTGGAGTTGAGTTATCCGGAGTATTTGGTGACACTGGTGTTGGGCTCACCGGATTAGTCGATGAAGCAGGTGTCGGACTCACAGGATTAGTCGATGAAGCAGGTGTCGGACTCACAGGATTAACTGGAGACACTGGCGTTGGAGTCATAACATTGTTTGATCCAGCATCATCTTTGTGCAATGGGTTCGGTTGCTTCCCTTCTGTTTTTGCCTTGTCTAATAAATCACTTAACAGACGCTCTGCTGGCTGGCGACCACCTAAACCGAACGCCAGAGCAAAGGCGACAGCAACTGCACCCAGGGTTAAACCAAATGCCAGATTGACGATGGAATCGGCAATACCCATTGCTCTTAAGCCCATCGCAATCACAAGGCCCATAATTAAGACACGGACCAGATTACCTAACCAGCGTGAGCTATTATATTCCCCGCGCTGAACCACATTGGCAACCACATTCGCCAGCCAGAAGCCAATCACCAGAATTACCGCCCCCAGCAGGATACTTGCACCGAACTGGATGAACATGGCAATCAGCACACTCACCTGTTCCAGACCCAAACGGTCCGCCGCTTCTGACACCGCAAACAGCATGGTGAAGAAAACGATCAGATAACCGACAATGTCAGAAACACGTGTTTGACCTAGAAAACGCTGTAGATCGAGTTTTGCCGGAATTTCATCAACGCCTGCACCTGAAATCAGTTCAGCCACCAAGCGTCCAACAAAACGTGAAACGATATAAGCCACGATTAGAATCAGGCCTGCTGCAATAATTTGTGGAATTGCATGCATGATTTCATTCAGCATCGAGGTTGCCGGTTGCGAAATCGCCTCAATACCCAATGCTTCAAATGCCACGATTAAAGTGGTAATAATAATGACCGCAAAAACGAACGATCCTAAAAATTTCGAGACATTTGAATTTTTAAATAGACCGACTTTTTCAGCCTGAGCCTGTAAACCGAAGCTATTACTGAGACCTTCCACAATGCCACGGACAATCTTCGCAAGAATATATCCGACAAAGATAATCACACCTGTAATAAACAGATTCGGTAAATAAGCCACTGCTTCATTGACCATGTTCTGTACAGGAATCAGTAGACCTGTTAAACCAAGGATTGATAGCACAATCGGTAAGAACAGTAATAAAACCAACCAGTAGAAAATTTCGGCAATATTGCTGCTCAGTGAACTGACACCCACCTCGCCACTGAGTTTCTCATCCAGTTGGGTTCTTGCCAGAACATTGGTCAAGCCTGCACGTACCAGACGGGCAACGATCCAGCCGATAAAGCCGACTGCAACTGCAGCAAACAGATTCGGGATGAAGGCCAGAATACGCCCGACCATATTGCTGAATGGGTCACTTACACCACTAATATTTAAAACATTTAATGCACCCACGACCGCCAGAATCATGATAAACCAGAACACCAGCTTGGAAATAAGATTCTCAATATTTGGGGTACGGCCAGTTGCAGACGACAATTTATGATTGGTATCAAGTTTTTGCAGTAATTTTTTCACGCCGGCAGCAATCAGCAACGCGATAATCCAGCCCACCAGCAGGATCACGATTGCAGCTAAAATAGGGTGAAATTGATCCCAATAATACATTGCGTCAAATCCTCCACGGTTGGAGGGGTCATTAAAAAAATCATTCATGTTGTTATCCTTATGTTGTGTTTTTCAGTTTTGGTCTTAACCACCCATGCTTGCTCTATGAACTAAGAACATGATTTATGGATGCTTCCACCATAATTTTTGTCTATTTTCCAATCAATAAATGGCAGCACTAATACAACAAAAAGTGCGCAAAATATTGCAAAAAAGCTCATTGATTCACACCAATGAGCTTTTTGAAGAATTAATTCTCGGTCTTAAAATATGCTTGTCTAAGCATTCAGAACTGCCGACTGCATTTGTGACAAGATCACTTGCGCAGTTGGATTGGCCGAATGGTCAGCAACCATATAAACAAGTAATGCAACTAAAAAGATTCCCACTAGAATCAAAATATAAACGGGTAATCTTCTCTTTTTGGTAACTTCTTCTTTGCTCGCCACATGGGGTTGTGGCTTACTAAAATCATGCATGATAGCAGCCCTCTTCCTTATTACTTTTCAATATTTATATTAGCAATCCCCTATGTAGCATTGTGTGAAGAAGCTTCGGACTATCGTTGCGCCAGTTGCAGAACTCTACTTTTTTTATTTTATTTTTTGTTTAAAATATAGTCGGCTTTAGCGGGCAACAAAAATAAGCTATACTATGCAGTCCCGTTTTTTAAATGTTTTGCTTTATGTCCTATAGCCAACAAAGCGTTTCTCTTGATTTGGACACTGATGTTACGCATCAATGTTTTTTACATCACACGCGCGATGAACATTTGATTGGCATTATTGAATTTAATAAGCCAAGCTATATCTTGAAATGGGGAGATCTGGAATATTTTCGTCGCCGTACAGAAGAGTTTTCGGTGATGCCCCTGCCTGACTGTATCAATGCCATGATCATTGATATTCGTAATGTACAGCCTTTCCTCGACAATGAAGTACCCATTTTACCTTGGCGCCTGCTTGAAGAAGATTGTCCAGTCCGTTTGGTCGTTCCCCAAGAACGCCTGGAGCACTATATCGGGTTATTTGAACCGACCTGGTTAACTACAGATGTAGACACCGCGATTCAAGAAATTCGTGAATTTATGGATATGTTCGTCCATTAATTTGGTATTTAATTTATGCTCTTATGGCTTTAGCTGCCTGCAAAAAACAATAATATCAACCCAACTGCCAAGCCATGTAGTCCCATAGCCCAATTTGTGAGAGACAAATCCAAGTTGGGCTGTTTCTGATAAACCATCCAAAGATACAGCGAACAAATAAAAAAGAATAAGCAATACACAGCAAATGCCAATAAAGTTAGCCCTAGCATGATATTCCGGCTTAAATCGCCCCAGCCTCCTGCATAAACCGTCGTGTAGCTATAAATGATCAGCACAAGCATCAACAGCAGACCGACAAAAAAAGCCATATAAGGTACTTTGCCT
This sequence comes from Acinetobacter sp. 1000160, assembly GCF_000588715.1. Lineage (NCBI taxonomy): Bacteria > Pseudomonadati > Pseudomonadota > Gammaproteobacteria > Moraxellales > Moraxellaceae > Acinetobacter > Acinetobacter sp. 1000160. The sequence goes on from NZ_JFWP02000009.1 coordinate 107,036, forward strand.
ATTCTCTTTTTTTTATCTTGTTCTTCCATGCCATTGTTTTCCTTATTATTGAGTAAGCTGGAATCACTCAATCCTTACTTTACCAATAATTCTCCACGGCAATATTGCCTTCACCACGGCGGTTCATAATCAGACCACGTTGCTTCAAGGCTTCCTTGGTATCCTCCACCATCTGCGGATTACCACATAACATCACATGACTACTGTCTCGATTAAAAGAAAGTCCTGCTGCTTTTTCCAATTCACCATTGCCAATCAGAACCGGTAAGCGATCATGCAAGGCTGCATTCGGATCACGGGTAATAATCGGAATAAACTTAAAGCCGGTATGCCCTTCACCAAAGAGTGCTGCAATCTCCTGAATACGCTCGACATAAGCCAACTCAGATTCAGTACGAACGCTGTAAACCAGATTGATCTGCTGATATTTATTCCATGTTTCAAAATCTTGCAACATCGATAAGAACGGCGCCAGACCCGTCCCGGTCCCCAACAACCATAAATCCTGTGGCAAAGGTTGCTGATAACGAGCAAGGGTTAAATAACCATAGGAGATCTTTTCCAGATACAGCTCATCACCCACTTTCAGATGTTGCAGATTAGAGGTAAATGCGCCATCGGGGACCACAATCGAAAAGAATTCTAGCGTTTCATCAAAGGGGGAAGACACCACAGAATAAGCACGGACCACCAGTTCGCCATCCACCATTAAACCAATTCGGGCAAACTGCCCTGCAGTAAATTTAAAATGGGCTGGGCGGGTCATGGTAAAACTAAAAAGATTGTCAGTCCAACGCTGTACAGATAAAACCTTTTCTACGCTAAATTTTTCAATTGACATGATTTGAACGTGGCACGAAACAGTAGGCTCATGTTAGCATGATCGAATAAATGATGGATACTCAAAACATTAAGGCTATTTAACATGCGCATGACTTTACGCCAGTTGGCTGTTTTCGTGGCGGTCGCTCAAGAAGGAACTGTAACCAAAGCGAGTGATGCTGTTCGTCTCACACAAAGTGCGGCAAGTATGGCCTTAGCAGATTTAGAAGATGGTCTGGGTGCACCACTGTTTGACCGTCTCGGGAAACGCCTACAACTCAATGATTTAGGCCGCTTTCTACTTCCTCAAGCCCTTGAAATTTTAGGTCGTTGCGATGCTTTTGAGCAGGCAGCCAAAGGTGAGTTGCAGAGCATTGATTTACGTCTCGGGGCGACACTCACTATCAGTGATTATTTAATGCCTGACTTAATGGCTGATTTCTTACAACGTCATCCACAAGCACATTTGCAATTGCAAGTGGGTAATACCCGTCAAATGATCGAAGCAGTGAATCAGTTCCAGCTTGATCTGGCCTTAATTGAAGGTTCCTGTCATTTACCGCAACTGCAATGTATTCATTGGCGCAATGATGAACTGGCCGTGTGTTGTGCGCCGGAGCATCCGTTGGCACAACTCAACCGCCCGATTACCCCGGCAGATTTTCATGAAGTAGAATGGATCTTGCGTGAAGAAGGATCAGGCACACGTGAAGTATTTGATAATGCCATTTTACAAGATTTACCAGATGCCAATATCCGTTTAACCCTGGGCCATAACGAAGCAATTTTAAAAATTGTCGCCGGTGGTTTAGGCATGTCCTGTATCTCCAAACTGGCAATTGAGCCGCTTCAGGAAAAAGGCCAGTTGGTGATTCTGGATACCCCTTATTGGGAATTAACCCGTCCGCTGTATATGCTGGTACATCGTCAGAAATATCAAGGTCCCGGTTTAAAAGCCTTTTTGCAATTCTGCGAAGCTCAGGTTTAGCTTTTTAAAATAAAAAATGCTTCCAGCTGGAAGCATTTTTTATACCCTTCAATTTAGAAATCGAAGCTCACCCCGAGTTTATAAGTACGACCTGCGCCAATAATGGCATAATCATTATTAAATACCCCTGCCCAATGCTTTTTATCAGCGACATTATCTACATTGGCTCTAAGCGTTGTATTTACGCCTCCCAGTTGAGTTGCATACTTCGCCCCTAAATCAACAATCGTATAATCAGGCAACTCTAAACTATTTGAGTTATTTAAATACTGTGTGCTCACATAGGTTGCCCGTGTATTTACACTCAAGCCATCAATACCGGGGATCTTATAGTCTAAGCTCAGTCCCGCAGTGAAATCAGGTATGCCATAAACGGTTTTTCCCTCCAGCGCAGGCGTACCAGACTTTACATATTCCGCATCTATATAAGCCAGATGACCCAATAAGCTTAAATCCTCTGTCACATTACCGGAGAAAGACCATTCAATCCCTCGCGAACGGGTCTCAGCATCATCTTTTACGGTCGAGGAAGCCTTGTCCAGATAGATATCTGGTTTTTCAATTTGGTATAGGGCAAATGTATTGAACCATGAACCTGTCTGGTATTTTGCCCCTATTTCATATTGCTTGGTTTGATAGGGAGCAAAAGTTTCACCTTTGTTTTTTGCATCTGGATAAGTGATGCTGGATACTTCAACGCCTTCAGATAAGCCCTCAACATAACTTGCATACAATGAAAGGTTGTCACCGAAAGGTTTAATCACAATACCCAGGCTTGGTGAAATCTTATCTGCTGAGTAATCGGTTTTTTTAAACAAATTTTTGGTATCAATATCCTGATAACGTGCTCCGAGAATCAATTGCAACTTGTCATCTAGCATGGAAAGCTGGTCAGTCAGGGTATAACTCACATAGCGGTTATCTGCATAAGGAACGATGTCAGGATAATTGATCGGCATTGCGCCATTGTCTGCTGGGTGATACAGGTTGGTATCAAAAGCCGATACCGTTGCAGCCGCATGCTGCCAATATTTACGTGTTAAATAATCTGCCCTTAACCCGACAGTATGCTTGATGCTTTCCGTATCGAACTTTGCTTCCAGCCCCGTATTTGCAGCAACATTGTGCTCCTGTGTCCCCACTCGATAATATTGGGACTTTGCTGCCCCTGTTTCAGCATTTTGTACAATCATACGTGTACCGAAGAGATGACCGGAATATTCTTTTTCCGTATATCCCACCGCTGCGAACATTTTTAAATCTGGATTAAATTTATATTCTCCAGACAATCCAGCATATTGGCTATTTTGCTTTCCTTCAATTTTTGGGAAATAGTTATTGTTGCCGTCTGGCGCTGCAATCACCTGTTTGATCGTGCCCATTGAAACCATGGCTGGAGAACCACCTTCCCGATGATCTCGCATCGCATAGGCATCAAAATTCAGTTTTAATTGCTCTGTCGTATAGTCCAGTGCAAGCACACCTGCCGCATTGCGATCATCCATTCCCTCAATCAGATGTTCTCCGCTACCATAAGTTCCGCTGGCTCGAATACCAAACTCCTGATCTGTTCCTAGACGGCGAGAGATATCAACACCAGATTTATAATATCCTCCATCTTCGTAACTGGCAGATACTTGCGTCAGATCTCGATTGGCACGTTTAGTCTGTGCCATGCCCCCCCCCCCAACCCCCCCTGCTGGTGCCATCCCTGCCACTAAAGCATTGGGACCTTTTAATACAGTCACAGATTCAAGAATATCTGTTGGAATACGGCCAGTCGGTGCCATCCCGAACAGCCCATTTAGATTGTAGTCTTCAAAGCCCACACTAAAACCACGAATCTGGACATTTTCATTTAAATGTCCTGCATTGGTCGTTTCACGAATACTTGGATCATTTCTTAATACTTCTGAAACAGTGGCAGCTTGTTGGTCCTGAATCAGCTGATCCGAATAAGTTGTAACAGAAAACGGAGTATCAATAAGGGATTTATTGCCTAAACTACCTAGGTTTGAATTTTTCTTAAGCTTGCCATTCGCATAACTGTCTTGCTGACCGGCTTTCACCTTAATCGTTGGTAAAACCGTATTGTCTTCAGCAACGGCAAACATCGGTAATGCAATGAGAGATAAAAATAATAGATTCTTTTTCATGTAATCAGACCCCGATAAAAATTTGATCACATTATATAAGACAAATTAACAAATGATAATAAAAATCATTAACAATATCATAACTATTATTTATTACTTCTTTTACATTCTCTAATAAGACGTTAAATTATTTCTCCTCATCTCTAAAAATATAGCTCTAAGCGCCAATGCAGCCTCATAGATCAATGAATGCCTTACCAACGGGAATCATTTTCACAAGGTATACCATCATTATCACCGTCCATTTTGGTATCAGGACAATTTTTAATAAAGAATTCAGCTTCCGCACGAGAATTCATCTGAGAACAATGTTGCCTTCCATCACAGCGAAACTGAGTGTTGGTAGCACTGGTCGAACGCGTTGCTTGCATCGGCTGCACCTGTTGATGCTGTAAAGCCCGCTCGGTCTTTTCTGAGAACTTCAGCTTAGGTAATTCACCAATTGCTTTGCGCTGTTGTTCTATAATTCTGCTTTGTTCCTCTGCCAATCGCGCGGCTTTAAGTTGTTTTGATTGCTGGTAGGATTGATATTTTTGAAAAACCAAAGCACTTAAGATTGCAATTACAATCAAGCCTACAAGGGTAAAGATTAGCCCTCTGTTCGACTGAGATCGACTACGGCCAGATAACGAGGATACGGACAATTTTTCATTTGCCGTGACTTCAGAAATAGAGCGTGATTCTTTTAAGTCCAGCCTGACAATATTGACTGCTTTAAATTTTCCACTTTCTTCAACCACTAGAAATTTGAGTCTTTCCCCAAGTTTCGGCTCACCCGTCTTCTTCGGAAAATCAGAAATATGAAAGAAAATATCTGATGCTCTTCTTTCTACATGTATAAAACCGAAACCACGCTCAGTATTATATTTTTTAATTTTCCCCTCAAGAATCATGCTCTATACTCTATTTTTATATAGGCTCTATTCTAATAAAAAAGAGGCGCTAAAGCCTCTTTTTCTCATCATGTCTAAATGGATAACTAAACAAAGAAATAATAAATAAAACGCAGTTAACGGCGGAAGTTTGACAATAATGCCGATGTAATCGAATTATTGTGCTCAGCAATTTTGGTCTTCTTGGTTTTGGCAGGATTCGGATCAAGACGTTCAATCTTGGTCGCTTTGTACTTCCCGTCATTTTCAACCACGATAAATTTTACTTTTTCATTTCTTTTCGGTTCAGCATCCGCTGGATATTCAGAAATATGAAAAAATACATCCCCTTCAGAAGTGCCAATAAAACCAAAGCCTTTGTCTGGATTATATTGTTTAATTTTGCCTTGATAGAATTCTTGCTTCATGACATTTATCCTATTTTCTCAATGCGATGATGACAGTATATAAAAATAAAAAAGAGACTTTCAATCGATCCCCAAAACAGCTTCAGGATGAGATCAAGTCTCTTTTTATGAATGTGTCAAAAATTAGTCTTTTTGAACACTACCAAAGATTTTATCGCCTGCATCACCCAGACCAGGAACGATATAACCTTCTTCATTTAAACCTTGGTCAATCGAGGCGGTATAAATACGAACATCCGGATGTGCCGCTTCTACTTTAGCTACGCCCTCTGGTGCAGCCACCAGCACCATAACACGAATATCTTTACAGCCACTGGCTTTCAATACATCAATCGCAGCGATGAGTGAATTACCCGTCGCCAGCATTGGATCAATAATCATGGCCAGGCGATTGGCAACATCTGGTACTAACTTTTTATAGTAAGTACGAACTTCTAAAGTTGCTTCATCACGTTCTAAACCCAAAACACTCACTTTGGCACTTGGGATCAGGCTCAATACGCCTTCCAGCATCCCAATACCCGCACGCAAGATCGGTACAATGGTGATTTTCTTCCCTGCGATACGCTGAGTTGAGACTTTCCCTGCCCACCCATCAATTTCATGCTCAACAACAGGAAGATCCTTTGTTGCTTCATAAGTCAGTAACATCGTGACTTCTTGCGCTAATTCACGAAAGTTCTTGGTACTGATGTCAGAACGACGTAGTAAACCAAGTTTATGGCGAATTAGCGGATGACGAATTTCTTGAATCGACACGAGTGAGTACCTAGGTAATGTTAATCTTTGCCTATTATAAAGCGTTTTTTTACTCGGCAATAAAAAAGCCCCCAATTTTGGAGGCTTTTTTGTACAAATCAGACGATTACTGTTGTTGAGACAACATAAAGTGCAATGGAGACAATATCTCAGCCTTCAAAGCCAGATTAATCATCGGATCTGGATAGACACCCATCACGAACACCAGTAATGCAGCAGCAAGCACCATCAAGCCACCTACTTTAGTTCCCCAGTGTGCATCGGCATCAATACGTGGTACATCTGGTGGTGTCATGTACATCACCACCATCACACGTAAGTAGTAATACAAACCGATACCACTACCTACCACGATCATGGCAGCCAGGAACCAGTGCTGAGTGGTGACCGCAGCCATCACTACAAGGAACTTACCAATAAAGCCTGCAGTTAATGGAATACCCGCTAAAGACAGCATCATTACCGTTAATGTTGCAGTCAAGATCGGACGGCGCCAGAACAAACCCCGGTAGTCGGCAAGACTTTGTGCTTCATCCACGTTGTTGTACGGGCTCGACATTAATGCAACTGCACCGAACGCACCGATAGTAGTGAGTACATAGGTAATCACGTAAACCGTTACGCTACCGAGGCTTGCATAAGTCATGCTGATCAAAGCAATCAGCAAATAACCAAAGTGTGCAATTGATGAATAACCGAGGATACGCTTCAAGTTGACTTGACGTACTGCAAGTAAGTTACCCACCACAATCGACAAGACTGCAATGATGGTAATCACTGTCACAATCGACTCAATCAGGATCGCACCCGAAGTGAGTAAGTAACGCACAAATAAACCGATCGTTGCCACTTTCGCAGCCGTAGCCAAAAAGGTAGCCATTGGCGCTGGTGCACCGGCATATACATCTGGCGTCCATTTATGGAATGGCGCAAGTGAAAGTTTGAATGCAACAGCAAAGATAATTAAGCCTAAGCCCAATAACACCATGGGTTGTTTGATTGCAGTAAACAATGCCTGAACAGAGTCATAGAATGACAATGAACCGGTATAAGCATAGATATACGCCATACCCATCAACAACATTGCAGACGCAGTCGCTGAAAGTACCAGGTATTTAATCCCCGCTTCCAAAGACTGGCTACGCTGATAGGTATATGCCAACATGCCGTATACAGGAATCGACATCAACTCCAGGCTGATGAAGAATGCTGCATAGTGCGAACTTGCCACCAGTAACATTGCCCCTGCCACTGAAGATAGCAGCAAGATGTAAAGTTCTTCGCGGTTTTCCTTATAGGTCTCGATATACGCATGAGACAAAGTACAGCACGCCAAGGCAGCAATCAGAATCAGGAATTGATAGAGCATGGTAAATGGATCAACCATAAACATGCCCATCACGTTGACTGGGGCAAAATGCCCAGTAAACATGGTGTATGCAATAAAGATTGCAGCAAGGTTTAAACCGACAACCGAAGTGGTCGCAATGAGGTTGTGATTACGTTTAATCGCAGTCAACAACATCACGACGATTGCGGTCAGTGCCACAATCATCACGGGAGCTAAAGGCATCAGCTCAGAAAAAGAAATTGTGAAGTTCATGGTTTATTGCATCTCCACATGTTCAAGTTGAGTTGCAGCCTGTTGAACAGTTTCAACAACTTCTTGTACTGGCATATAACTATTTACTAACCACTGCATGCTTGAATGTGACATATCCAGGAATGTTTGCGGGTAAATACCTAACCAAACCAGACCAATCACACAGATCATCAAAATGCTAACTTCACGCACTGATAAATCTTTCAGAGGAGTTTTGTAGTGTTGCTTTTGCTCTGGGTTTGGCTCACCAAACAATGCTTTGTGAATCAGGATCAGACCGTAAAGACCAGCAAATACCAGGCTCACTGCTGCAATGATGGTGAAAGCTGGATAAGCTTTGAATGAACCCATCAAGATCAGGAATTCACCAATAAAGTTACCTAGACCTGGTACACCAACCAATGCTGCTACAAAGAACATCAGGAAGAATGGCAAGTATTGCAGCTGACCACGCAGACCGCCCATTAAACGTAAATCACGTGTGTGTAAACGCTCATACACCTGACCCGACATAATGAACAATGCAGCAGATGACAAGCCATGTGCCAACATCATGATCATGAGGCCCTGGAATGTCAGGATATTACCTGCATAGATTGCAAGTAAGATGAAACCCATGTGCGAAATAGACGTATACGCAAGTAAGCGCTTCATATCGGTTTGCTGGTAAGCAAGGAATGCGCCGTAGAAAATACCAATCAAGCCCAGAATAATGGCGATATCAGCGAATTGTGCTGACGCTGCCGGGAAGAATGGAATAACGAAACGAAGTAAACCGTAGGCAGCTGTCTTAATCAAGATACCCGCTAAATCCACAGAACCCGCTGTTGGTGCTTGCGCATGCGCATCAGGCAACCAGCCGTGTAATGGGAATACTGGTAATTTCACCGCAAAGCCGATGAAGAAACACAGCATGAATGCATAAGCAACTTCAGGTGGTAAGTGGTTCGCAACCGCCAAGAGGTAGTTGTAATCGAAACCGATCATGCCTGTCATCATGTAGCCATAGACCACGAGGCCCAAGATACCGATCAACATGATCAAACCAGCGATTTGGGTATAGAGGAAGAATTTGGTGGCAGCGTAAACACGTGAACGACCATTCGAACCTTTATGACCCCATAATGCGATCAGGAAGTAGATTGGTACCAGCATCATCTCCCAGAAGAAGAAGAACAGGAACAAGTCAATCGCCAAGAATACACCGATGACCCCACCTAAACTCCAAAGTAAGTTTAAATGGAAGAAACCAACATTCTTCTGAATCTCACCCCATGAACAGCCAACTGCAAGTACACCGAGTAATGCAGTCAACAGCACCATAAGAAGAGATAAACCATCCACCGCCAAGTGAATGCTAATACCTAAAGTCTGAATCCATGGAAGATGGAATTCAGCTGCCCAAGTCGGGACTTTACCGCCCAACTCGTAGCTATATGTACCACTTTGCCAAAGTGCAATGCCCAAACCAAAGGTAATGAGCATACCAATTAAGGCAATCCAGCGCGGTAAGTGCTGGTCGAATTTATCAACCAACCAGCAAATAAAACCAGCAATGAAAGGAACTAAAATCAGTGCGGGTAAAATTAAATTGTTTTCCATTTTATTTCCCCACAACCTGAATCACGATCAAGATCATCAATAACACCACTACACCGAGTGACATGCTTGATGCGTATTCACGTAATGAACCTGTTTGACGCGAACTTGTAAAGCTATTACCGCCCTTCACAATGGCAGGGAGCACTAACCATAAACCGTCAACCGGATCACGACCTAAAATTTTCGCAATCAATAAATAAGGTTTTACAAAGACGATGTCATACAAGGCATCGAAACCGAATGCAGTACGGCAGATATGCGCTAAACCTGAACCCAAAGAACTTTGAGCAAATGATTTAACTGCACCATACGCAAAGGCAAACAAGAAGATACCTACAGCCAGACCCACAAGTGCAACACCACTTGCTAAGTGTTCAGCATGAGAAACAGCAGCTTCTAAGCTTTCAGGAATCACAAAACTTGGAATATTTGCAGTCGTCAATAACTTGGCAACGGGTGCCTGAAGGAAGTAACCAATCCCTGTTGACAATGCAGCAAGAATCGCAAGCGGACCCCAGTAAGTGACACCATGAATGGCATGTGCATGGGTTTTCTCTTCGCCGAAGAACACCACCCAGATTAAGCGGAAGGTATAGATCGACGTTAAGAATGCGCCTGCAACCCCCACCCAGTACAAGGTATTGTAAAGTGGAAGGTTAGCAATGGTCGACTGAGCATATACCGCACCCAAGATCGCATCTTTAGAGAAGAAGCCCACGGTTACGATTGGAAGTGCTGCCAATGCGCCACCACCGATCACGAAACACCAGAATACGAATGGGATCTTGTGACGCAAACCACCCATTTTGAAAATGTTCTGTTCGTGATGACATGCAAGAATCACTGCACCTGAAGAAAGGAACAATAATGCTTTGAAGAAGGCGTGAGCCAGCATGTGGAATAAACCTGCCTGGTATGCTTCAGCACCCACTGCCATGAACATATAACCGAGCTGACTCATGGTTGAGTAAGCCAGAATACGTTTGATATCGGTTTGAACCAATGCGGCAAACCCAGCCACAAGCAAAGTTACTGCACCCGTAATCGAGATGAACTGCATTACTTCTGGTGCCATTTCCATCACAGAGAACATACGGCAGCATAAGTACACACCTGCTGTGACCATGGTCGCAGCGTGGATCAATGCAGATACTGGTGTAGGACCCGCCATCGCATCGGCTAACCAGGTTTGCAATGGGATTTGCGCAGATTTACCTGCTGCACCCAAGAACAACATCAATGCGGTCCAGATCGACAATGATGAGCTTTGCGTCATCACGGTTGCTGCATTTTCAACAATGTACTGTGTATTCAAAGTACCAAACTGTTGATAAAGCAAGAACAATGCAATCAGTAAGAATACGTCACCCACACGTGTTACGGTGAATGCCTTGATTGCTGCCCAGCCATTTGCAGGATTTGAGTAGTAGAAACCAATCAACAGGTATGAACACAGACCTACGCCTTCCCACCCCAGGAATAATAACGCCAGGTTATCACCGAGTACCAACAACAACATGCTGGCAACGAACAGGTTGAAATAAGAGAAGAAACGTGCATAACCTTCTTCACCACGCATATACCATGATGCGAAGATGTGAATCAGGAAACCAACACCTGTGATCATGCCGGTCATCAATAATGACAAGCCGTCTAAATGTAAGCTAATGCCTGGCTCAAAACCGCCAACACTGAACCAGGTCCATAAATGCTGAACAAAAACGGTTTGACCGCTACTGGTAAATGCAAGACCGGCAATTAAAGCAAATAACGCAGATAAACCAACTGAACCGACACCAATAATGGCAGCGACATTTTCAGAAAGTTTGTCACGCCCTGCCGCTAAAAGGATAAAACCAATGAGCGGGAATAAAACGGTTAAATATAATGTACTCATCCGCGCATCTCACTAGCAGCATCCACATCCAGATGATGGAAGCGATGATAAAACTGAAGGACGATCGCAAGACCGATACATGCCTCTGCTGCAGCAAGGGTCAGAATCAGGATGAACATGACTTGTCCATCTGGCTGTGCCCAAACACTACCTGCCAAAACGAATGCCAACGCAGCAGCATTCATCATGATTTCAAGGCTCATTAGCATAAATAATAGGTTGCGTCGCACCATCACACCGTAAAAACCCAGTGCAAAAAGGATGGTTGCAACGATCAAACCATGTTCTAAAGGGATGTGTCCCATTATTCTTTATCCTCTTCTGCACCTGGTTCACGTTTGCCTAAGTGGAATGCTGCAACCAGTGCTGCAAGCAATAACATCGCGGCAACTTCTACCAATAATAGATAGTGAGTAAATAGGGCTTGACCGACTGCTTTCGGGCCAACAACTTCTGTACCCATTGGCGCAGAAATTGTGGTGTATTCACCGCCTAGCATCCATACCAGAATCAAGCCTAACAAGAAGCTCATCAGTGCAGGGTAGGCCCAGGCATCTGAGGTCAACCATTTGCTTTCCTGTTCAATCGTATCCTGGCCAAGATTCAGCATCATGACAACGAAGACGAACAAGACCATGATGGCACCTGCATACACGATGATCTCAAGCGCACCAGCAAACGGCGCGCCTACGATCATGAAAATGCCTGCAACAGCAAGAAGAGAAACGATCAAACTTAATAATGCATGCACAGGATTGGTGTTGGTCACAACACGTACTGTCGAAACAATGGCCACGAGTGCCATCAAATAAAATGGCCACATCATGGTAATAAGCTCCGTACATCAACTGGTGCACTTTCTTTTTGTGCCTGACCTTTGTCTTTACCGCTCACAGCCATACCGGTAACACGGTAGAAGTTGTAGTCAGGATATTTACCCGGTCCAGAGATGAGTAAGTTTTCTTTCTCATAGACCAAGTCTTGACGTACATATTCGCCGAGTTCGAAATCTGGTGTCATTTGAATCGCAGTGGTCGGACAAGCTTCTTCACACATACCGCAGAAAATGCAGCGCGAGAAGTTGATACGGAAAAATTCCGGATACCAACGTCCATCTTCTTTTTCCGCTTTCTGTAATGAAATACAGCCAACCGGGCAAGCCACCGCACAAAGGTTACATGCCACACAACGCTCTTCACCATCCGGATCACGTGTTAACACGATACGACCACGATAGCGTGGAGGTGCAATTTGTTCACCTGGTACTTCTGGATACAAGATCGTGTCACGTTTACGTGTTACATGGCTGAACACCATCCATAACGAACGTACAATCGATCCGAAGCCAGCTAGAATTTTATACATTTTGTACTCCCTGCTGTCCTAGGCCTGATTCATCAGAATCACAGCACCAGTCACTAACAAGTTGACCAACGCCAATGGCAAACAAACTTTCCAACCAAAGTTCATCACTTGGTCATAACGCGGACGCATTAACGAACCACGTGCCAAGACAAACATCATTACAAAGAATGCTGTTTTAATCACGAACCAGAATAATGGTGGAACAAATGGAATTTCCAGGTTAAATGGTGCAAGCCATCCGCCGAAGAATAAAGTTACGATCAAGGCAGAGATCAAGACCACGTTGACATATTCCGCAACGAAGAACATCCCCCACTTCATCCCACCATATTCTACGTGATAACCTTCGGCCAATTCTTGCTCAGCTTCCGGTTGGTCAAATGGATGACGATGCGTAACCGCAACACCCGCAACCACAAAGATCAGGAAGCCTAAGAATTGCGGAATGATGAACCACATATCACGTTGTGCTTCAACAATCTCACGCATGTTGAATGAGCCTGCAATCGCAACCACACCCATCAACGAGATACCCAAGAACACTTCATAAGAAATGGTTTGAGCAGCAGAACGCAGACCACCGAGTAATGAGTATTTGTTGTTAGACGCCCAACCACCAAATAGCACTGCATAAACTGCGATACCCGCCATTGCCATAAAGAACAATAGGCCGATACTCATATCCGCAACGCCCAGTGTAGGACTTACTGGAATCACCATGAACGAAAGTACCGCAGTTGCCATTGCAACTGCTGGTGCTAAACGGAAAGTCAGCTTATCCGCAAACTTTGGTGTCCAGTCTTCTTTGAACATGATCTTGAGCATATCGGCAACGATCTGGAACATACCACCCGGACCAACACGGTTTGGACCATAACGGTCTTGCCATAATGCCAAGAGACGACGCTCAATAAATGACATTAACGCAGCAACCAAAACCACCACCAGCAAGATCACAATGGCTTGAATCACTGAATAAGCGATTGGCCAGTTCTCAGCCCAAAGTGGCGTTTGACGTATAATTTCTTGATTCATGAATTACACTCCTACCGCCACAGACACTGGCTCTGCCAATGAAACTGTTGGTGCCAGACCAATTGGATAACCGATATAACCTGTTGGTAAATATTCGATCACTTGTACAGGTAAGCTGATGCTGGTCTCGCCCGCTTGCACGGTAATACGTTGACCATCCTGAACATTTAAACGGGTCGCATCTTGCTCGCCCACCGCAAACATCGCTTCAGGAATACGAGATTCCATTGCAGGTGTTTTAATGGTGAATTCGCCAGAACCAAAAATATGGTGCATTGGCACAAGACGGAAGCTTTCAGGATTCACAACAACTGCTGACGGCGCCACATAGCTACGTGCAGGACGTTTTGCCAAACGATCGAATAAACGCACACCTGAATCACCACCTTTTAAGTGACCGCCCACTTCATCCTGGTATTTGTTCCAGGCTTGTGGTGAGTTCCAGCCCGCAGACCATGCGAAAGGTACCAGTGACGATGCTGTCTGATTCCCTACATAACCTTCCATTGAGAAGGTTAATGCCGAATCAGGATCAGTCGGTTGTTTCGGTTCGTGAACCGATAATGGCGCACGCATTGCAGTACGGCCAGAATAACGACGTGGTTCACGTGCAATCTTCAAACCATGAATACGATAGCCCGCATCCGGTGCAACATCTTGAATCGCTTCAAGCACAGGAACATTCTTCACGATGTCATCAATTACATCATCAAGGAGTGTCCAGTCTACCGCTTTGCCTTTAAGACCCGTCTCAATGGCATGTAACCAGCGCCAAGATTCTTTGATCGCATATTCAGGCTTGTAGTAGCTTGGGTCATACACTTGATAGAAACGTTGTGCACGGCCTTCTTGGCTCACGACAGTACCATCACCCTCAGCAAAGCTTGCTGCTGACAGTACGATATCTGCAAGTTTCAAGGTTTCAGTTTCACTATGATCGAGTACGATCACAGTTTCAGCCTTGTCAAATGCAGCTTTCACTTGCGCTACAGGTAAACGACGAGTCAAGTCATTTTCAATGACAACCACTGCATCATAATCTTGTGCAAATGCTTGTTCTAAACTCAATCCGCCAAATAGTGCCAAGCCCATTGAGTTCACTTCAGGAACGGTCAATGACAAGCCTGCATGTTCACCAAGGTTTTGCGCAACTTGAGCCGCAGCTTCCATGATGGCAGGATCTTGTAAGCTGGTACCCGAGATAATCAATGGCTTTTTCGCCGCTTTCAAGGTATCTGCAATGGTTTGCGCAAATGCTTTGGCATCATCCGCCAAACCAGAAAGCGCTTCACCTTTAACCGCCGCAGCAACCGCGAAACCTAAACGTGCGATGTCATTTGGAGATGCAACCACTTCCCCTGTTGCCACATCCGCTAAACGGGTTTGTGTTGCAGCAAGGATATAGATTGGTGATTTTGCATCTTGACCGATACGTTGTACTGGTTCAGCCAGCCAGTCTGGGGTACGTGTTGCAGCAGCCATTTCTTTGGCTTTGTTTTTCGCAGCTTGACGAACCGATAAAGCCATACGTGGCGCAGTTTGGGTTAAGTCTTCACCCAAGATCAACACGGCATCATAGCTTTCAATTTCACGCATGTTCGGGTTATAGATCCCCTGTGTTTGCATGATTGATGCTGCTAACTCCACCAGATTCTGGTCTTTTTGCGACATACCGGTTGAATAGTTGTCTTGGCCAACCAGTTCGCGAAGTGCGTAGTTTGATTCCAGGCTTGCGCGTGGTGAACCAATACCTAACACTTTCTTGCCTTGCAATTGGGCAATCACCTGATCCAGTGCCTGATCCACACTCACAGTTGCAACTGTTTCAGCATTGCGGAATTGCGGTTGACGTGGACGGTCTGCACGGTTCACATAGCCCACACCGAAACGGCCTTTATCGCAAAGGAAGTATTGGTTAACTGAGCCGTTGAAACGGTTTTCAACACGACGGATTTCGCCATAACGCTCACCCGGAGAGATGTTACAACCTGAAGAACAGCCATGACATACGCTTGGCGCATACTGCATGTCCCATTTACGGTTATAGCGTGCTGAGTGGGTTTTATCGGTGAATACACCGGTTGGACACACCTCAGTCAGGTTACCCGAGAATTCAGATTCTAAAGTGCCTGATTCTGGGCGACCGAAATACACACGTGAAGCATTGGCATAAACACCAAAGTCGGTACCGCCAGCATAGTCTTTGTAGTAACGCACACAACGGTAGCACGCGATACAACGGTTCATCTCATGCGCAATAAACGAACCTAACTCTTGGTTATAGTGGGTACGTTTGGTAAAGCGGTAGCGACGACGATCGTGCTGGGTCATCACCGTCATATCTTGTAAATGACAGTGACCACCCTCTTCACAGACTGGACAGTCGTGCGGGTGATTGGTCATCAAGAATTCAACGATCGATGCACGGAAATCCGTTGCTTCTTTGTCTTCAATCGAAATATAGGTATTGTCGGCAGCAGGTGTCATACATGACATCACCAAGCGTCCACGTGTGTCCTCAGGATTCGCATACTGAGTCACCGCACATTGACGACAAGAACCAACAGAACCTAAGGATGGGTGCCAACAAAAATACGGGATGTCGATGCCAAGGCTGAGACATGCTTGTAGCAAGTTTTCTGAGCCGTTAACTTCATACGATTTTCCATCGACATGAATTGTAGCCATAGTCGAATTCCTTAAGCTTGTTCTACGTCTAGAGCTGGAGCATGGGTTTTAACCTTTGCTTCAAACTCGCTACGGAAATATTTAAGTGCGCCCATAAGCGGCTCCATCGCACCTGGTGCGTGAGCACAGAAAGTTTTACCGATCCACAATTTACGCGTCAGTTCTTGTAAATGGTCGATATCTTCTTTCTTACCTTCGCCTGTTTCCAGTGCTTTAAGCGCTTTCACTGCCCAAGGTAAACCATCACGGCATGGTGTACAGAAACCACATGATTCACGCGCAAAGAATTCTTCTAAATTACGTGTCGCAGAAACCATACATTGAGTTTCATCCACCACCATCAACAGACAGGTACCTAAACGTGAACCTGCTTTCATGATGCTTTCAGAATCCATTGGTAGATCAATGTGTTCAGCGGCCAGGAAGTCCGTCGATGCACCACCCGGTAACCAGGCTTTCAAGGTCAAACCGTCACGCATACCGCCCGCATGTTCTTCAATCACTTCACGCGCAGTGGTACCGAATGGCAGTTCCCAGAGACCCGGGAATTTGACTTTACCTGATGCACCATAAATCTTGGTGCCTGGATCTTTCGACTTACCTGCTGAAAGGTTGATATACCACTCAGGACCACGCAACATGATGGCTGGCAAGTTATTGTAGGTTTCAACGTTGTTGACAATCGTTGGACGGCCCCATGCACCTGCAACTTGCGGGAATGGTGGCTTGGTACGTGGATTGGCACGACGGCCTTCAAGCGAGTTAATCAATGCAGTTTCTTCACCGCAAATATAACGGCCTGCACCGGTATGAACGTGTAGATCAAAGTTCCAGCCCGTTCCGAGGATGTTTTCACCTAGGTAACCTTTAGCACGGATTTGCTCTAATGCTTCATTTAAGTATTGAGCTGCTTCGATATATTCGCCACGGATGAAGATATAACCTTGAGTTGCCTCTAGGGTATAACCTGCAATCAGCATCCCTTCGATCAATTGATGTGGAAGTTTTTCCATCAACAACCGGTCTTTAAAGGTACCCGGTTCCATTTCATCGGCATTACAGATCAAATAGCGAGGACCACCATCGTTTGGCGCCATCAATGACCATTTGATCCCTGCCGGGAAACCTGCACCACCACGACCTTTTACCGTCGCAGCTTTAATCACTTCAAGTACATCTTTTGGTGGCATGCCGAGCGCTTTTTTAAAGCCAGCATAGCCTTCTAGTGTTTCGTACTCGTCAGCATTACGTACTGCATCCTGTTTGCTCAAACGCCAGGTCAGCGGATGAGTTTCTGGATTACCGTCGCCATAAATTGGTTTTGGTTCAGTATTCATACATACTTCTCCAATAACTGTTTAACTGATGACACATCCACTAAACCATGGGTATCTTCATCAATCATTAAGGTTGGCCCTTTGTCGCAGTTGCCTAGACAGCAAATCGGGAGCAAGGTAAAACGACCATCTGCTGTGGTTTGTCCATACTGGATTCCCAACTCGCGCTGGAACGCTTCTGCCAAAGTTTCTGCACCCATCAAGAAGCATGCAATCGAGTCACACAATAAAATCACGTGACGACCCACAGGTTGACGGTAGATACGGTTATAGAACGTTGCTACGCCTTCCAGATCCGCCACACTCATGCTGAGCAATTGTGCAATCGCATTCATTTGTGCGTCATCTACCCAGCCATTACGGCGCTGTACACACTTCAAAGCATCCAGAGAGGCTGCACGTGGGTATGGATAGTGACCAATGTGATGTTCAATCTCATGGATTTCGTCCGCAGTCAAAATCCCTTCAACATTCACACGTGGTTTTTTATCAGTCAAAATCATCATAATCGTTTACCCCTAGCGATCCACGTCAGCCATAACCACGTCAATGGTCGCCAAATAAATGATCAAGTCAGACACCAGACTGCCGTTAATCACCGATGGCATTTGCTGTAAATGCGTGAACGTTGGCGTACGAATACGGGTACGGTAGCTCATGGTTGACTTATCCGAAGTGAGGTAATAGGTACTCGCACCCTTCACCACTTCAGTCATGAATGAAGACTCGCCTGCCGGCATTACAGGACCCCAAGATACGCTCAAGAAGTGCGTAATCAAGGTTTCAATATCTTGTAATGTCTTGTCTTTTGGTGGTGGAACAGCCAATGGATGATCCGCTTTATATGGACCAGATGGCATGTTATCCAAGCACTGTTGAATAATTTTCAATGATTCAGTGATTTCACGGAAGTGAACCAGGACACGTGCGTATGCATCGCCTTCATATTCCACTGGAATATCAAAGTCGAAGTTTTCATAACCACTGTATGGACGATATTTACGAACGTCAAAATCAATACCTGTCGCACGTAAACCTGTACCGGTCACACCCCAAGCCAACGCAGATTTAGCATCGTATTGCGCAACATTACGCGTACGACCAATAAATACCGAGTTTTTAAGTGCAGCCGTGTAGTACTCGTTCAAACGCTTCGGCATCCAATCCAGCAAATCTTTCACCAGTTTTTGCCAGTTGTTTGGAAGGTCGTGTGCTGTACCACCGATACGGAACCATGCTGGGTGCATACGGTAACCGGTAATCGCCTCAACGATGTCATAGACTTTTTGACGGTCTGCGAACATATAGAATACTGGTGTCATACCACCGGCATCCTGAATCGCGGTACCACAGAACAACAAGTGGTTATTGATACGGAATAATTCGTTCAACAACACACGAATGACTTGTGCACGTTCAGGGACTTTAATTCCTGCCATTTGCTCAACTGCCATCACGTATGGCATGTTTTGCGCACAACCACCAAGGTAGTCAACACGATCGGTATACGGAATGAATGAATGCCAGGTTTGACGTTCAGCCATCTTTTCCACACCACGGTGGTGATAACCGATATCCGGCACACAGTCTTTGACTTCTTCACCGTCCAGCTGTAACACCACACGGAACGCACCGTGTGCAGATGGATGGTTAGGACCCAAGTTCAGGAACATGAAGTCTTCGTCATCATTACCGCGTTTTAGACCCCAGTCTTCAGGCACAAAGCGTAAGTGTTCTTGTTCGAAATCCTGCTTTGCCTGGTCTTGCATATACGGCGTATATTCTGTCGCACGGGCAGAATATTCTTTACGTAACGGATGACCTTCCCAATAGGTTGGCAACAAGATACGACGAAGCATTGGATGCCCGGCGAAATCGATACCAAACATATCGTAAGCTTCACGCTCGTACCAGTTGGCATTTGGCCAGATATTAGTTGCGGTTGGAATGCTTAAATCATTTTCATTCAACGCAACTTTGATACGGATGTCACTGTTACGCTCAAGCGATAACAAATGATAGAACACAGTAAAGTCAGATGCTGGCAAACCATCACGGTGAACACGTAAACGCTCATCTACCGCAGACAAGTCAAACAGCATGACATAAGGACGTTCCACTTTACGGAGGAACATGAGGACTTCTTGCACGCGTGCGCGCTCAACCCAGACTGTTGGAAACTCTTCAAAAGTTGCCTGCACGTAAAAGTTCTCACCAAATTTGGTTTTGAGCTCTTCTACGATTGCAAATGCTGGGCGTGAATCAACTGGCGTTGATTCTGGCATAGCAATGTCAGTTTCAGCCATTGGCTTGGCTTCCTATTTAATACAAATTCTGGAAATTTTTCCGATGACCATACCCATCACGGGACATGTCAAAAACTCATCGTTAAAATTATTTAATTTCATCCATAGAGCGTAAGTTTTTCACCGCAATACGTTCAGCATTTTTACGGTCACGTTCTGGCATCATCTTTGGCTTATACACAGGCTGAAGATCATCACCAATAACCGCTGAAAGTGGACGGCGCTCTAGTTGAATTTGGTCTTGAAGTAACATCAATGCTTGGATCAATGCTTCTGGACGAGGCGGACAACCTGGGATGTACACATCAACAGGAATAATTTTGTCTACACCCTGAACCACGGAATAGATGTCGTACATACCACCTGAGTTAGCACAAGCACCCATTGAAATGACCCATTTAGGCTCAAGCATCTGTTCATACAAACGTTGAATGACAGGTGCCATTTTGACAAAGCAGGTTCCTGCAACAATCATCAAGTCTGCCTGACGCGGTGAAGCACGAATTACTTCGGCACCAAAGCGTGACAAGTCATGAACGCCTGTTAATGTAGTTGCATATTCAACGTAGCAGCATGAAGTACCAAAGTTAAATGGCCACAAAGAGTTTTTACGCCCCCAGTTCACTGCGGTATGCAACACATCTTCTAGACGCGTCATCATCACACTTTTATTCACTTCTTCCTCAAGTGGATCAGTGACGATTTGACGATCTTGTAATGGATATTGATCGGCATCCGGATTCGCACGGGTTAAAGTATATTTCATCCCGACTTACTCCTGTTCAGATGTTGAGGTAGTCGGTGTTTTAGATTTAACACGACCAGAAGACTGTGCTGGAATATGACCAGTAGGATCGACAACCAACTCTTCAATGTTATTGAATCGGGTAATGTCAGCAATGTTCATATTTGGCGAACCGATGTTGGTCTTGATACCAGCAGCTTTACGGCGATCAGAAGGTGCCCAGTTCAGCGCGCCTGTTGAAAGTTCGTAAATCAAACCAATTAATAAAACCAGAATAAACACGGCAGCCGTTGCAAAACCCACCCAACCCACTTCACGGACTGAAGTTGACCAAGCGTAGAGATAGAGGGCTTCCAGATCGAAGACCACAAAGAAAATTGCAACTAAATAGAACTTGGCAGACAAGCGGATACGAGCACCGCCCGCACCAACTACACCTGACTCAAACTGCTCTTGCTTCGCACGTCCCCATGCTTTACCCCCTAGGAGTAAGGGAACAGTGAGCATAAAAACGCAAAGAAATGTAACGCCGATCACGAAGGCAATAATTGCCCAATCGTATGGAGTAATGGCACTCATGCGGGGATAACTCCTGGCAGGCCTATTTTTAACAAAGAATGTATGTATTGGCCTTCAAATACACCAAACACAAAATTAATCCCGCCAATTGTACCTGATTTCTAATTTCTCATGCTAGTTGAAGCGCTTTAGTCTTTCGGATGATTTTGTCCATAAAGTTACGGATATAGACGGGATCATGCTTAATTCACCCCTAGAAATCGAATTATCTAATCAAACACCCTATATTGATCATTTTTTTCTTTATCAACGCATCAAAGACATTCAGCATTTCTGCTCAATGCACAAAAATATGGCAGCATGAACCCTATGATTGCATTGCTGCAAATCTATGTTGAAAATTTAACCGCAAGCTGTATATATCCAGCGACGGATTATTTTTATCTGGCCAGAAAGTAGTATTTTAATGAATCATAATTTCAACTAGCAGATCAGACGATTGATCCAGCCAGATAACAATATCGAAACCGGGTTGCCATTTCGACATAATATGTTGCAATTCAGCTAAATACTTTAATTATCTTTATACACAGCTCTAGCAATAGATCGTTATTCTAATAGAAGCAAAGAAGGAGAAAAACATGCATCTAGAATACACACACGACTCGGATTATTTCTTTTTTTCACAACTACTGATGCGTCATATAGAAAGTTATGTTCGAAAACATCCAGATGCTGATAATGCGATTTTTGATTTAAGAGACATCTACCAGGTTTTCAGAGAGGATTTTGCCGCTACCACCACCAATTTAGACAGCATTCTCAATATTGCCGACAGTTATAAAGTCGAAACCTTAAATGGAGATCAGGCACTGATTCAGGGCTATAAAATCGACATCAAGAATAATTCACTCCTGATTGATTTCAATGCCGATGCATTACAGGCGCTTCGCTCAGGCAAATCCTTGATCGAACCCGACCCTTCGGTACATGAATAAATACAGGTAGATGGATCAGTACTGTTCTGATCAATTGAGCCAAGGCATTTAACGCCTTGGCTTTTTTATGGAGCTAAAATAAAAAAAGGAATGGTACTTGCCATTCCTTTTTTAATTATTTCTTCAAGCCTTGCTTATAACGTTTTGCCGGCCAGGTCATGATAAACCGTGCACCGCCCAGATTTGGACTCTGATCCACCTGAATCGTACCACCAAACCAGTACGCAATACGACTGACAATCGACAAGCCCAGGCCATAACCACCCGAAGCACGGGTACGGCTATCATCCAGACGCGCAAAGGCTTCAAAGATACGGGCACGCTCTTGCTCAGGAATCCCCGGCCCATCATCTTCAACACAGACATAGGCATTACCATCGGCACGGATACCACCACTAATGCGCACCTTATGATCACAGTAGCGTACCGCATTTCCGACCAGGTTCTGCACCACACGGTGTAGATAACGACGCTCTGCGTCAACCTGCAAGGCCAATGGCGGTGCAATCAGCTCGATTTCCTTTTGCGTCTTCAACGCTTCGGTTTCCATTGCCACCTGATCCAGAACTTCAACCAGTACAATTTCTTCGAAATCCAGCGAAGGAGTGCCCTGCTCCAGTTTGGCATAGGTCATGATTTCATCAATCAGGGTATTGAGTGCTTCAATATCCTTATCGATCATGTCGACTTGCTGGATACGGTAATTATAGTCATCTTCCTCTGCCAGCATTTCCATACCAAAACGAATCCGCGCGACAGGGGTTCTGAGCTCATGTGATACCGCACGCATCAACTCACGCTGCGCCTCAATCAGACGCTGAATATGATCCGACATGTTGTTATAACTGGAAGCCAGATTGGCCATCTCATCGCTTCCCTCGATCGGAACACGTAATGACAAATCACCTGACTTCATCTTGTTCAAGGCATGGCGCACCTGACGGATTTTACGCTCCAGCGGCAAAATCAGACCATAAACGCCCAGACTCAGCAAGAACAGGCTGAACAAGGTAATGCCTGCGGAAAGCTGGAATGGCATCCAGTTAAACATCGGTACCGGACCCAGAATCAATACTTGCGCAGGATGATTAGGCATTGGAGACACAATTGAAATGGTGGTGCCACGAACGGTTGCGCTGTCTTTATACAGCAGGATGCTTTGATCCTGACGTAAACGACCAATTTGCTCCGAATCCAGATTGATATCTTTAATATCTGCAATTTCAATCGGGTAATAGAAATGGTTTTTGATTCGCTCTAGATATTCGCGTTCCTGCCCCGGATAGAAAATCAGATAATCCAGCACAAAGATCGGCAACGCTTTCATCTGGCGTTCGCCAATCTTATCGACCTTAATATACAGGAAATGCTTAGGATCGTCTTTCAGACCGATAATGATATAGCCAATGCCGTTATTGGCATCGTAACGAACTACTGACTTTTGCTCGGCAATGCGTTTTTTCTCGGTACGCGATAACTCGACCCGCTCTGCATCCACATAGTAGATCGGCAATTCCAGTAAATCAGAAGCATCGGAAATCCAGTCGAGTTTCTGCTGTTTTTCTGGCTGGCGAGATACCCCCTCACTAATGACATAGGAAATGCCATCGGTCAGAGATTCACGATATTCCTGCGCCCGTTGGTAGTTGATAATCTGGACCAGCAAATAACAAAATGCGGCAACCACAACCACCAAAACCACCAAGCCAGCATAAATACGCAAGAATATGCTGTTTTTCAGTACTCGACTTACCATAAGCTAAATAATTCCAAGCTCATTAAAACCCCACTTGAGCAGCGCTACTACGCAAGTCCTTTGTGGAAAGGAAAAAATCCCCCTGAATGCAGGGGGATTCCAGGGATTTAGATCCCGTTGGTTTCTTTAACGAATAAATAACCTTTACTGCGGACGGTTTTAATACGTTTTGGATTTTCCGGATCATCACCGATTTTTGGACGGATACGGGAAATACGCACATCGATCGAACGGTCCTGACCATCATATTCAATACCGCGTAAACGCTCGAAGATATCTTCACGAGACAGGATGCGACCGGCATTTGAAGCAAGTAACCATAACAGGTCATATTCAGCGCTGGTGAAGTCAACCAGATCACCATTTAAAGTCACTGAACGACCGCCATTATCAATCACCAGATCATCAAACTCGATACGTTGTGCGACTTCGTCTTCAACTGTCTTGTCGGTACGACGTAATAAGGCACGAATACGCGCTAACAATACGCGTGGCTGAACAGGCTTGGCAACATAGTCATCTGCACCCATTTCCAGACCCAGTACCTGATCCATATCTTCGGTACGAGCTGTTAACATCAAGATCGGTTGATGATAATGCGGACGTACTTCACGACAAACGGTTAAGCCATCTGCACCCGGTAACATCACATCAAGCACCACTAAATCTGGCTGCTCGCTGATAATGCGACGAATGGCACGATTACCATCAGTTTCAACACCAACTTCTAAACCGTTACGAATCAAATATTCTTGCGTTAAACGTGCTAAACGCTCGTCATCTTCTACAATCAAAATCTTCGGTAACTTTTCTTCTTGGCTCATTTGTTGCCCCTAAAATCTGAGTGAGTCTATCTATATAAATCTGACAGATACATTGGTTTATGAATTGCAATATACACACGTTTACATTGTAAACAAGTAGCCGTTCACCAAACTGATACACGCTTACCCTGTTTTGTTATCTTTTTATTAAAATTATGAATTTTAATATATTTTTCAGAATTGTAAGCGTTTTTTCTTCAGGATGGATATTTAGTATAGATTTTGTGCCAATCTTAAACAATTTGTTTCTTTCTTCGCCTATAACAATTTAAGTGTCTGTTTTTTGAGTTATCCACAGAGTTATCTATAAGCCTTTTTTAACGGCTTTGTTATGCTATGTCCCTGTGAATTCAGCAGTTAAGACATGAAAAAAAATTTACTAAAATGTCAAGGATTGATCTACTGCTAAAAATCCCGTATCTTGTGTTGAAAATAAACTTTAACCACTAAGTATTGTGTTTATCCCTCAAACATCGTGGCATACTTTTTGCTCGATTCAAACGGTCCATGAACATAAAAATAGATGATAATGGAGCTATGCTGACATGAGCATCATCACTTCTACTCCTGGCCAACTTCAGGTCATTAAGCGCACCGGTGAGATTGCGCCATTTAATGCCGAGAAAATTTCTGTTGCGATTGGGAAAGCATTTCTGGCTGTTGAAGGTCAACAAGGTACCGACTCTAGTCGTATCCATGACCGCATCACCCAATTGACAGAAATGGTTATGAACACATTTAACCGTCGTTTACCTTCGGGTGGCACGATTCATATCGAAGAAATTCAGGATCAGGTTGAACTGGCCCTGATGCGTACTGGCGAGCAAAAAGTTGCCCGTGCCTATGTGATCTATCGTGACCAACGCGCAAGTGCCCGTCAGCAAACTGGTGCGAACCATCACCCTACCCTTCAGATTACTGATAACAATGGCCAGCTCCAGCCATTGGATCTTGATGCGTTGACTGCAACCATCCAGACGGCAAGTGAAGGCCTGGAAGGGATCGATGTTCAGGCGATCGTGGATGAGACCGTAAAGAATCTCTATAACGGCGTAAAAGAAAGCGACATCGCCACCACGATGATGATGGCGACTCGTACCCGTATCGAACAAGAGCCAAACTATACTTATGTGACTGCACGTTTATTATCAAATGAATTGGTCAGCACAGGTCTTGAATTCTTAGGTCTACCTTCAGATACACCAGAAGGCAATGCTTTAGAAACCTTCCTCAAGAAAGGTATTGAGCTTGATCTGCTTTCTGCTGACCTGCTTGACTTTGACCTTGAAAAATTGGCCGCAGCAATCAAGCCAGAGCGCTCAAACCAGTTTACTTATTTAGGTCTACAAACCTTATTTGACCGTTACTTCATTCACTCGAATGGCGTACGTTTCGAATTACCACAATTATTCTTTATGCGTGTGTCGATGGGTCTTGCACTCAACGAAGAACATAAAGAAGACCGTGCGATCGAATTCTACGACTTATTGTCGAGCTTCGATTACATGGCGTCTACACCGACCCTGTTTAACTCAGGGACATTACGTCCACAGTTATCAAGCTGTTACTTAACCACCATCGGTGATGACCTATATGACATTTATGGTGCAATGCGTGACAACGCCATGCTCTCAAAATGGGCAGGTGGTTTAGGTAATGACTGGACCCCTGTACGTGCCTTGAACTCTTATATCAAAGGCACCAACGGTAAATCTCAAGGTGTTGTACCATTCCTGAAAGTTGCGAATGATACAGCGGTTGCGGTTAACCAGGGTGGTAAGCGTAAAGGTGCAGTCTGTGCATACCTTGAAACCTGGCACTTGGATGTTGAAGAATTCCTGGAGCTACGTAAAAACACCGGTGATGACCGTCGTCGTACCCATGACATGAACACTGCAAACTGGGTTCCTGACCTGTTCATGCAACGTGTATTTGAAGATGCGGAATGGACCCTGTTCACCCCTTCTGAAACACCAGACCTGCATGACTTGACCGGTGCTGAATTTGCTGAGCGTTATGCACACTACGAAGCAGTCGCAAAAGAACAAAACATGCTACACAAGAAAGTACGTGCCAAAGACTTATGGCGCAAAATGCTTTCGATGTTGTTCGAAACAGGTCATCCATGGATCACGTTCAAAGATGTATGTAACTTGCGTTCACCACAACAACACGTGGGCGTGGTACATTCATCGAACTTGTGTACAGAAATCACCTTAAACACCAACCAAGACGAAATCGCGGTATGTAACCTTGGTTCGATCAACCTTGTGCAACACGTTCAAGGTGGTGTGTTAGACCGTGAGAAGCTTGCTCGTACCATTAAAACAGCGGTACGTATGCTCGATAACGTCATCGACATTAACTACTACGCGGTACCACAAGCGAAAAACTCAAACATGAAACACCGCCCAGTGGGTATGGGGATCATGGGCTTCCAAGATGCATTGTATGAAATGAATCTTGCTTACGGTTCTGACGCAGCAGTTGATTTTGCTGACGAATCAATGGAAGTAATCAGCTACTACGCAATTCAAACGTCAAGTGATCTTGCAATCGAACGTGGTGCTTATTCGACATTCAAAGGTTCATTGTGGGATCAAGGTATCTTGCCAATCGACTCTTTGGAAATCGTTGCCAAATCACGTCCGGAACGCATGTTCGAAGTGGATCGTACCCAACGTTTAGACTGGGACACATTACGTGCCAAAGTTCAAAAAGACGGTATGCGTAACTCGAATGTGATGGCAATTGCACCGACTGCAACCATTTCAAACATTTGTGGCGTGTCTCAATCGATTGAGCCGACTTTCCAGAACTTGTATGTGAAGTCGAACCTATCTGGTGAATTCACCGTAATCAACCCTTACCTAGTTCGTGCATTAAAAGAGCGCGGTCTTTGGGATAGCGTGATGGTGAATGACCTGAAACACTTTGAAGGTTCGGTGCAAAAGATTGCGCGTATTCCTGAGGAATTAAAAGCCATCTTCGCAACTGCATTCGAAGTGGATACCCGCTGGATCGTTGATGCTGCTTCTCGTCGTCAAAAATGGATCGACCAGGCGCAGTCATTGAACCTGTACATCGCTGGCGCGAACGGTAAGAAACTTGACATCACTTATAAGATGGCATGGTTACGTGGTCTTAAAACCACTTATTACCTCCGAGCTTTAGGTGCAACCTCTGCCGAGAAATCAACCATCAATACCGGTGCACTCAATGCAGTAAAACCGGCATCGGTTGAAGCTCCGGTTGTTGCAGCAGCACCTGCGGCGGTTGCAGAGAAAAAACCAGAAACTCCAGTTGAAGAAGATGGTTTTACGACAGCAGCACCAGTGCCAATGGCTTGTTCGATCGACAATCCAGACTGTGAAGCTTGTCAGTAATTAAATCCGCATACGCCCTTCTCTCTCTGGAAGGGCCTTGCAAGATTTAAATCTATAGAGGCATAGATCATGTTCCATCTCAGTCATAATTATCAATTTGGTGTGATAGTGCTGATTTGTGCCTTTCTAGTGTTTTATATCCCCCTCGTTTACGCGTTTTTTAAAATACGTAGACAACAGCGTAATCAAAATAAGTCTTAGGGATTGCGAGTGACGACTAGTCACTTTTAAAAAATCAATCAATAAAACTTAATTTTGCTTACACAAATTGAGCGTATAGTAAGGACATCTTCTTGATTGAGATGTCTTCATAAAAGATATAAAGCAACGAAGAGAGAATTGATATGTCTATCCTTAGTTGGGACGATTTTGAAGATGATTCGCAAAAACCGACTGCACCTGAACACAAGTCTGCGCCCATCGACACGCAAAAAACGGTTAATACGCAAGTGGTATCTGATTCAGAGCAATCATCGCCGCGCGTGGCAGCTGCACAACCCGCTGGAACCAGTACCGTGCGATCAACAGATTCAGCCGATTCGCTGGCTCGAGCATCTGCAGCCCTAGAACACCTAGACGTTGCCCCTGGCCTGGAAGAACTTGAAATGGGCGCTCAGCGCGTTCAGGTTGATGATAAAGCCATGATCAACTGTCGTGCAGACTTGAACCAGCTTGTTCCATTCAAATACGAGTGGGCTTGGCAGAAGTACCTTGACGGGTGTGCAAACCACTGGATGCCGCAAGAAGTCAACATGAACCATGACATCGCGCTTTGGAAATCTGAAAATGGCTTAACCGAAGATGAGCGTACCATCATCATGCGTTCTTTAGGTTTCTTCTCGACTGCAGACTCACTGGTTGCAAACAACCTGGTATTGGCGATTTACCGTCACATTACCAACCCTGAATGCCGCCAGTACATCTTGCGTCAGGCATTTGAAGAAGCGATTCATACCCATGCTTACCAGTACTGTATCGAATCTTTGGGCATGGACGAAGGCGAAGTCTTCAACATGTACCGCGAGATTCCATCTGTTGCGCGTAAAGCATCTTGGGGCTTGAAGTATACGCAGTCTTTAAGTGATCCGACGTTTAACACTGGTACACCTGAAAACGACCAGCGTTTACTTCGTAACCTGATCGCATTCTACTGTGTACTTGAAGGGATCTTCTTCTACTGTGGCTTTACTCAAATCTTGAGTATGGGCCGTCGTAACAAGATGAACGGTGTTGCCGAGCAGTTCCAGTACATCCTGCGTGATGAGTCTATGCACCTGAACTTCGGTATCGACATGATCAACCAGATCAAGATCGAGAACCCGCACTTGTGGACGGCCGAGTTCCAGGAAGAAGTGATTCAAATGATTCTTGAAGGCACCATGCTTGAAATCGAATATGCGCGTGACACTATGCCACGTGGTGTATTGGGTATGAATGCAAGCATGATGGAAGAGTACCTGAAGTTCATCTGTAACCGTCGTTTAGCGCAGCTTGGTTTACCAGAGCAGTTTGCCGGTGTTACCAACCCGTTTGGCTGGATGTCTGAGATGATGGACTTGCGTAAAGAGAAGAACTTCTTTGAAACGCGTGTAACGGATTACCAAACTGGTGGTGCGTTAAGCTGGTAAGTTGAATTATGCCACGTTGTTATAAAATAATAGCGTGGCATAACACTATAAAAAGCGGGTTTGTAAATCTTTTATCTTGCATATCATCATTGCCATAGCAAAAATATTTTTAAATTTTAATATCCATTTACCTGACGCTTAGATTATCAATAACAAATAACGAGCTTTTGAATCCAATGTCTTACTTTCGCCTTAAATGGTTTGTTATCCTCTTAATTCTTATAATACTAGGGTTTTATCTTACGATAATAACCGCAGCAAAATACGAGTGGTTTGGTGAAAAACCCCAAAAACAAATATTTGCCAGCGTAGACACTCCTTTTCAAAGAGAAATGCAACAGTTTTGTACTGGCATAAAAGTAACACCTAGCGGTACATGGTTAGTTGCCCGAGATGATTCTCCAAATTTAAGTGATGATGAAACGAGTAAGTCTTTCAATCTAAATTCATTACTCCCTGCCAAAGAAGCTGATGAGTATAGTAATTTTATGGGAATGAATCGGGAAGAACCCATTACTTACGTCTCAAAACTCAATAATCAAGGATATTTTGAAGAAGTTGCACGCCTTCAAGGTATTGGATGCTTGGTACCGATATTAAATAGCGTCCTACTCTTAACAGATGTTAATCAAGGTCAACAGGGTTATTCAAAACAAACTGCCGTATTCCGTAGCGATGATCAAGGTCGTCATTGGAAAATTCAAAGTGAGGGCTTTTTTGCCCCAGTTCAACAACAGGCATGGACAATCCGCCCTACAGCATATAAAGACAATGCTCTTTGGGCATGGAAAGACTTTCCTTTTGAACAACCAACAGAGGGACTGGCAGCCAATCAGCCAAGTGGACTTTATTTTTCTAAAGACCAAGGTAAAAGTATAGAAACCATTATGGCTTCCGCCCCTCTTTTATTAGATATCACTTCTCTTCCAGATAAAGCCAATTTAAACCCTGACTGGAAGGCCGATGATCTTGGAGAAATAAAAGCCTTTATTACTCAGACACATGATGATCATGCAATCTTATGGGTTACACAGATTTTCAGTCAGGCTCTGACCACAGGCCCATTTCAAGTGACTACCCGAGCCAAGCTTGATCGGGTCAATGGCAAGTGGATCATGGGGGAAGTTAAACGTATTCAGGGTTTAGCAATCAAGAAGTTAGCACAGAATACTCAGGGTAAAATTATTACCATTCAGAACCAAATGGATCAAGATCAGGATGTAATTGCAGAGTTAGTCCCAGAAAATTTAAGTTGGAAAATACATGGAACTTTACCCCACCCTTTTTCACCTTTTAACGGTTCTTCATATGTTTATGATATCTGGATAACCCATGATGCACTTTTGATTACTACAATGAGTGAACACATTGCAGCGCGTATTTTGCAGCCAAGTACCTGGCGTAAACCAGCAGGTTCTGGCGGAACAGTTTCTGCAACTGCAGTCTTTTACTCAAAAGACTGGGGAACATCTTGGCAAAAATTAGCAATTCAGGGTTATCTCAAAGTATTGGGCGTTGAAGCAAACTCTGACCAAGTTTTTTGGGTAGAAGGTTCAGTGTATGAAAATAAAAAAGACACCCATATTTATAGTCATCAACTAAAATAAACAGGATTTGTTGGATTTAAGGCAGTCACCGTACTGCCTATCTAACATTTATGAAATAATATTTTTAGAGATATCCCGGCTTGAGAACTCTCTCATATTCAGAATTGATAAATTCACCTCCCCAACCCTACCAAAAACCCCTCAATCAACCGCTCTGGATCGTCCACTCCATTCCTGCCACCCAAAAGCAAAATCATTGCCCCATCGACCACAAATAAAAACATATGCGCATCCTTTTTAGAGGCATGTGCCGAATTGGCTGAAAGCAGCTTAAAAATTTCATTAATCAGCCATTTCCGATAATTCACTACAATCTGATAAGCCGCCGGATAACACTTTTCAATCTCAAAAATCGCTTTAAACGGCAAATGATAAGGCCCGTCCAGATGCGCATGTAAAAAGAATATCCGCTTCAGTTTTTCATGCAGCGTAAGCTGTTTTTGCCGATAAATCAGCGCAAATACGTCTTCTTTAAGCGCTTCGGTTTGAAAACCCAGACTCATTTCAATCAGCTGTTCTTTCGATTGAAAATATTTATAAAAGGTTGCTTTGGCGATTTGAGATGACTCAATAATTAGATCAACCCCGACGCCATGAAAACCATGAGCATTAAACAACTTTCGAGAAGTCTCCAGCACCTTTAAAGCGCGAAATGAAATTTCTAAATGCGACATATAGTGTCCCTATAATTTTTTTGTTCTCACTGTATCCGCCAACGTGTTAGCGGTAAAAAAGGCATACAAAAGCCCGAAAAGACGGCTCAAGCACATCTCTGATTTTATTGTTGATTTGGATTTTTAAGTCATGATGACCTAATGCCTAAAAGCATTTAAACGCAACCAAGCATTATTTAGGATAAATAAGAATACGATACATGGCCAACTCCTACAAAATTCGGAACGCTGCCAAGGCATAAAGAGTTATGGTGGCAGGGTGAAAGAGGGTTGACAGACTGAACCTAAGAATCAGCACGCCCGGAGGCGTCCCCCTTTCGCCCTACCGCTACAAAAGGGGGACGAACGAGTCTACATCAAAAAAACAAGTTTTTTCAATGTACTTAGGATACGGTCTGTCAAAACCGGCTGGCATGTAGGCCAGCGTTTAAAGAATAATCGGAGTATTGATGGGTGTCAATGTTCGGATTTATCGTAAAAAACAGGTTTATTATTAATATTCAACAACTTAATTATTTTTATTATTTAATATTTTTAATTTATGATGTAAGTATATTTTATTAATCCTATTTGGGTTTTTATGATCCCTTTATAATAAAAGCCTACCTTATAATTCGCACCCTTCTTTTCAAATGAGGTGGCCCGCAGATCAAAGCACTATCAATAACCATTACTTGATCAGCATGGCTTTAACCCTACTTATGTATACAAACACACCAGCAGATAAGCTGAGAAAATTGCGATGGCACTGATCAATGAACTCAAACGTTTAACCTTCATCAATCCATAGAGTAAATTAGAGACCAGCCCGATCAGCACAAATAACGTGGCGCACATACTT
The DNA here is from genome assembly GCF_000588715.1 of Acinetobacter sp. 1000160. Taxonomy (NCBI): domain Bacteria; kingdom Pseudomonadati; phylum Pseudomonadota; class Gammaproteobacteria; order Moraxellales; family Moraxellaceae; genus Acinetobacter; species Acinetobacter sp. 1000160. The sequence goes on from NZ_JFWP02000009.1 coordinate 139,872, forward strand.
TGTAAAATGATTCGGTGTTCCGTGCCGTTATAATGCTGCCAAAGCTTTAAGTTCTGATAATGCTTTGAGCCAGTAACAAATTGCTCTGCAAATACCAGAATCGATAAAGGCATGGCATTTACAATACTGCTCACCAACCATCCCAGCACAGCTGAAAGCATCAATCCCAATAAAGGATCAATTGAATCCCGATAATGATAAGTATTATCTAAAATATCAAATATTTGGTAGACCAGTTTTAAAAAGTGTAGCAGTGCACCGATAATCGCAATCATCAAAAGAAAAAAATGAAATTGATCAAAATAGATCAGATAGTTCATCACAACGATGAGCATTACCATGAAACTGCCTAAACAGATAGCCATCGTATTTGAGAATTGAGTATTTACATAACCTCTCATGCTCTTGATGTAGCATGAATGAGGATACTGAGCAGCATGATTATTATTTTTCGCAGTGTTTGTCTTTGTTCTATCTTTCAAAACGCCCTCCTTCTGTTTATTGAATAAATTTATAGATCTAAAAAAAGCTACAGAATATAAATAGCCCTGGCATTTCAACCTGACTTCCATATAGAAGTAGCAACGAGCTTGCAATTACTATAGTAGGTAATTTTTTTAGCCTGATTTTAAATTGTTGCGATAAACACCTATCAGCTAAATTTTAAAAATAACTTGGCAGCTAGCTCTATCAGTTTGATTTTTTTGACTAAGGAAGTACCAGCATCCAATACGCAGCCAGACTCATTAGCACCGCCAACACCGGGGTAAAAGGCTTAAACAGGTTAAAGCTATACAGCAGATTGCAGCAAAGTCCGATGATTAAACTTAAGGTCGCGCCTATATTGCAAAGAATGATTTTATGTCCCAATGGCTTAAAATGCTTCCACAGTTGCCAAGCCTGCTTCCAGACACTGCCAGCGTTTGATCTAAATTCTTCAGCAAATATCAATATTTGTTGTGGCATGGCTTTCTCGGTCATGTTCACCATGACAACCAATAATCCAGCAAAAAACAGCCCCAGCACGGATTCGGTAATCTCCTGAAAATCCTGCTGTTTATTCATAAACGGATAAATGATTTTAAATACGAATAGCACTACAGTGAGCACAATAAAGAGTTTGAGAAAAAAGAAAATCTGTTCAAAATAGATCAGATAAAACATCATGATGAACAGCATCAGTACGAAAAGTCCAGCCAGAAAGGTAATACCCTTTAGGGTTGATTCTTCTGATGAATGGTCTGGACATCCACCTTGATAGATGGTTTGCTTAAAATTATTATTATTGCCATTCACCACACCAATATTGGTATTATTTTTCATCATTCACCTCTAAACAACTTGATAATTAATTTACTTTTACTAAGCACTAGAGCAAATGCATATCATAATTATTTTTTTGGCGATGATTTTCACAAGCTTATTAAAACATTTACAACTTAGGATTTAAAATCCCAAATCTAATCAAGATTGGGATATATAAAATAGGTCATCTGTATTAATCCGAAATGGCATAACCACTCATAACCGCCTGAGCATTAAAATAGATGGCGATTGAAGCAGGGTTTTCACGATAAGATTTCGGGTTGTACTTGTCAGAACCTGTCGAGCTGTTTAGCTCACCTATCGCCACGTTTGCAGGGCTGGATTGTTCTGCATAATAGTTCCATATTTCAGTGTTATCGGGATATAAGGTTTTATCTCGTGTGGTGCCATACAACGCAATAACATCGGTCTTTGTGGTTTTGCTCTTGATCAGGTGCGTTTCGGTAAACACTTTTTCAAATCTTTCCACCGGCTTGGCACCGACCGGATTTAAACTGGATATACAGCCACAGCACAACATCATGATAAAGATAAACAGGATTTGATTTTTGTACATACCGAATAACTTTTACTCATATAAAAGTTTCTATTATATTTTTTTAGACTTTATTCATTTTATATATACTTTTGAAATTCTTTAAAATACAGCTTTAAAATAAGTAAGGTAATAGGCAATATTTTAAGTTTTTCGTAGTACTGATTTAATTCAGGAGCATTCTAATTCTAGAAGATATTCATCTGTATTGATCACAGCAGTTGAGCTATCGATATATACAACAGGCAGGATTGAAGAGCGGGTCTCACTATCGTTATCAGACAGCAACATCAAGCGACTTTGGGATTTTGTTCAGCTTGGTCAAAATGGATGACAACTATTCCACTGGATACTGCAACCCGATTCACAAAAATCAGGTCGATTCAGTTAAAATAACAAACTGCTTAACCATGCATTACTGTCGAGCATGACGCAATACGAATGACCTCAGCTTAGGTTTAAAAATTTTCAGACCAGTGAAGCAAACAAAGTTATTGTTATTTGATCAAAATGTGACACATTTCTCTAAACGATAAATCAGAGATTTTCCAGTATTTTATACAAAATAAATACATAAAATAATTAAAAGCCACTTGATTACTACATTTTGAAACATTGGTTAACCAAAACACTGTCTAATTTAAAGTAAAATTCATGAACTAACTCCTCTAACGTCAGTGACAAGGTCACCCCTTGACTGATGTGCCTTTAATTGCGTCTGTATCATCATTTAAATTCTTTCTCTCTATATGCTCTGTCATATAGAGCGTCATTTAATTTTTAAGGTAAATTGAATGAAAAAATTTTGGAAATATTTATTAGTACTGCTCGTGGTACTAATTATTATTGCAATTGCCTTTCTTTTTAGACCAGTTGCGTCTAAGGCAATTAAAACAGCAAATGACGAACCGACTGTCGATGTTGTACTCATCGGCGGCGGGATCATGAGTGCCACCTTGGGGACTTACCTCAACGAATTACAACCCGACTGGAACATCCGCATGTATGAGCGTCTTGATGCAGTAGCACAAGAAAGTTCAAACGGTTTCAACAATGCGGGTACTGGTCACTCTGGCTTTATGGAAATGAACTATACCGAAGAAAAAGACGGTAAAATGGACATTTCTAAAGCCATCAACGTGGCAAGCCAGTTCGAAATTGCAAAGCAGTTCTGGGCTTATCAAGTAAAGCAAGGTGTACTCGAAACGCCAAATACCTTCATTAACCCGGTGCCGCATATTGCATTTGTCTGGGGCGATAACGTGAACTTTATGGAAAAGCGTTATGCTGCTATGGTTCAAAACCCGTTATTCGCTGGCATGAAAATGAGTGAAGATAAAGCTGAAATTCAACAATGGGCACCATTGGTGATGGACGGTCGTGATCCTCAACAGAAAGTTGCTGCAACCCGTATGGACGTTGGTTCTGACGTGAACTACGGTGCAATCACCAAGCAGTTGATTGGCAACCTTGAAAAGAGTCCAAACTTCAAACTCAGCACGTCAACTGAAGTGACGGGCATCAGCAAAAACGATGACAACACCTGGTCTGTGGCTTTTAAAGATGTAAAATCTGGCAAAGTTGATCATGTGAAAACGCGTTTTGTGTTTATTGGTGCGGGCGGTGCTGCAATCAAACTCTTGCAAATGACCGGCTTACCAGAAGCGCAACAATATGCTGGCTTCCCTGTAGGTGGTGAGTTCCTTGTCACTGACAACCCAGCAGTAACAGCAAAACACACTGCTAAAGTGTATGGCCGTGCTGATCTTGGTGCGCCGCCAATGTCTGTGCCACATATTGATACCCGTTATATCGACGGTAAAAAATATGTACTGTTTGGCCCATTCGCAACCTATTCAAACAAGTTCCTGAAAAATGGTTCTCAGCTTGATTTGCTTGCATCAACCAACAAGAACAATGTGTTGCCAATGGCAGCGATTGGTCTACAAAATGCTGATCTGGTTCAGTACCTTGTAAGCCAGGTATTGATGTCGGATGCTGACCGTTTCAACGAGTTGAAAAAATACTATCCTGAAGCTGATCCGAAAGACTGGCATCTACAACAAGGTGGTCAACGTGTTCAGATCATCAAGAAAGAGCCGGGTAAACCAGCTAAATTGCAATTCGGTACAGAAATCTTTGCCTCTAAAGATAAATCTGTAACTGCATTACTTGGTGCTTCACCAGGTGCATCGACCTCACCTTACATCATGCTTAACCTGCTTGAAAAAGCATTCCCTGAGCAAACTAAAGGTGTATGGAATGACAAGTTGCATGAGATTATCCGTTCTTATGGTCAAGACCTTGCCAATGATCCAGCCTTGCTTGATCAAATCCGTCATTATTCAAGCTCAACACTTGGCTTGAACTATACGACCCCAGCCAATATGGTTCCTGCAAAAAAAGCGGTAAAAGCTGAAGCTGTTGCTCAGTAATTCCGTGTAGGAACATATTAAAAGGGAGGAGTTTCGGCTCTTCCCTTTTTTTATTTTCTCGCTGTTTTTTTATTTTCTCTCTATCTTTTTAAATCTATGTCTTCTGCTACAAGCCCATCTGCTTTTGCCGCATTTGCCTGTCGTGACTTCAAGTTATTGACCATCAATCAATGCTGCCTAACTTTTGCGGTGCTGATTCAGGAAGTGCTGATTGCCTTTCATCTGTATCAGATCACCAAGAATCCGCTGCTGTTGGGGCTGGTCGGAATCATGGATTTTTTACCTTTTCTGGCACTTTCTTTATGGGGCGGTTATATTGCCGACCGTTTTAACCGGCAGCGTATTTTACAGATCAGCTTTAGCATGGCCATTCCCCTTTCCATCGCTTTATGGCTGTGTTTTGATCTGTTTCAATCTGAAAAAATCACCACTACGGTGTTAGTAATTTCCAGCTTTAGCATTTTATTTTTATTTGGCTGCATTCGCGGCATTTATAGCCCATGCTTTAACTCGTTACGACCTTTTGTGGTACCTGAACATCTTTATACCAATGCTGCAACCTGGACCAGTATGTGCTGGCAGGCCAGTGGCATCCTTGCCCCTGTGCTCGGTGGTTTTTTGCTGGCGCATTTCGATCTGGATATTAGCTTTGGCGTTATTGTCGGATTATTTGCTGCTGGCAGTATCGCGTTATGGAACTTACAAACACGAGAGTTTCCTCAACTCCAGACTGAAACGATTTCCCGAAGCCTGCAACAGGCACTGCAATTTATTTTTAAAACCAAAATTATTTTCTGGGCCATGTTTCTTGATCTGGGCTCGGTCTTTTTTGGTGGCATCATTGCCCTGCTTCCCATTTTTGCACAGGATGTATTGCATATCGGCGCCGACGGTTTTGGTCTATTGCGCGCTGCGCCTGCGTTTGGTGGCCTGATCATGATGATCGTTCTGGTGCGTTATCCCCCGAAACACAGACCTTGGCAGATCATGCTGCTGGCGGTTGCGGGATTTGGTTGTTGCACATTGTTATTCGCTGTTACCAGACACCTCTATTTTTCTGTCGCAGTTCTCATTATCATGGGGGCTTGTGACAGTATCAACATTGTCATCCGTCAAACCATACTGCAACTTATCCCTCCCAAGGACATGCTTGGACGTATTGCGGCCATTAATGGCATCTTTGTCACGTCTAGTAATGAGCTAGGCGCCTTGCAGTCCAGTGTGATGACACGCTTTTTCAGCGTAGTCCCAGCAATGCTGATTGGCGGTACACTTTCTTTGCTCTGCGTGGCGATAACCCGAAGCAGAAGCAAAGAGTTATTTAAGTTTCGTTTTTAAATTCTTTTATATCGCTGTTTAGAAAAAATCAATGTAAGTCATATGAAACACACGTTGCCCGCGTCTTCTGGCGCATCCAGGTTTATTCTTGTTTCCATTTTTGTATGGCTGGTGCTGTTGTGCCTGCAATCGGTCTATATCGTGATTATTGGCGGCAGTGCCTATCTGTTCTGGACCGCTTTGGGCCTACTGATTTTAAATGTACTCAGCCTTCATGCAACCGTGCTAAAAAACCGAATCGCTACTGCACTGACTGCGGTATTGTTGATTTATCTGGTGCTGAATTCATTATTCTGTACTTATCTGATTGTCGCCTTCTACTGTATTTTTTACTTATATTCCGATGAGTATAAGAATAAACGCCTGATCAAACTGGCAGGTTTATTCCTGATCATGATCATCTTTGCGCTGTATCAAAGCCAGTCGTTGCATGAATTAAAACAAAAATATGCACCCTATGAAACCGGTGAAACCTGGCAACAACACGGCGCTTTATAAAAACGTGCTAATAAAAAAACCTCACATGCTGTGAGGTTTTTTTATTGGATCAGACTAGTCTTGCGAGTCAGGATACAAAGGACGGTTACCGGGACTAATGCGGTTGATATGCAGGAAAGTCATGTGACGTTCATACTTGTCCAGAATGTCATTAATCACCTGTTCTTTGGTATAACCGACCAGATCATTGTCCTGCGACCCTTCATACAGGAAGGTCTCTAAACGGTAGTAATGTTGCTTACCACGTTTTCCGCGCTCACTGAAGGTCGGTGCGATATAACGCACAGGCCAGATCTGATACACGAAGTTATGCTCTTCTTCGATGTAAATGGTCAGATCAAGATGATACAGCGTATCGCTGTCTTCCACTTCACCTTGCGTGACTTCAACACTCATACCGCGCTTGACCAGTTCATCTGCTACAGTCTGCACCGCAGGTTTACACACGCTGTCGAGCATGCGCTGGGTCTCGCTACTGCCGGGATGATGCATCACACGCGATAAACGTTGTTTCCAGTTTAGAATATCAACATTACCCACCACAGGCGCTGCATTCAGGCTGCGACTGGCTTTACGATAATCTTCCAAACGCAAGGACTTATACAGCCCCGCCATGACCAGCAACATGACAAAACTAAATGGCAAGCCCATGATGACAGTGGCACTTTGCAAGGCGGTAATGCCGTTTGCCATCAGCATGGCAACCGTCAATAAGCCAATTGCAGTGGCCCAGAAAATCCGTAACCAGCGCGGTGCATCATTATCGACATTGGAGAATTTGGTGGTGAAGTTACCCAGTACCAAAGCGCCAGAATCTGCCGAAGTCACATAGAACAGCAAACCTGTAATGGTGGCAATGCCCGCAATAAAGGCAAAGCCCGGATATTGCGCCAGTAAGTCATAGAAACCATGCGCAGGATTGGTCAATACTGTTTGTGCCAGTGCCGTATTTCCATCAAAGATCACGCTATGTAAGGCACTATTGCCAAAAATGGATAACCAGGTAATGGTGAACAATAATGGAATGATCAAGGTACCGCAGACAAATTCACGGATGGTACGACCACGCGAAATACGCGCCAGAAACAGGCCCACAAATGGAGACCACGCCACCCACCATGCCCAGAAGAACAAGGTCCAGCTATTCATCCAGTCTTTTGGACGGTCAAAGGCAAAGCTTTCTAGTGCTAGACTCGGGAATCGGCTAATGTAATCGCCAAAGTTTTGTACCAGTGCATTGAGCAGGAATTCGGTATTGCCAAGGAACAACACAAACAGCATCAGGCCAATGGCAGCATAGATATTGATTTCAGATAAAATCTTGATGCCTTTATTGACCCCTGCTGTCACTGAAATAATGGTGACGATTACCGCAAGGCCAATCAGGGCAATCTGAATCCACAGATTCTCAGGCAGGCCAAATAGTACATGCAGACCATAATTGATCTGTACCACCGCAATACCACAGGTCGTCGCGATACCGAAAATGGTACCGATTACGGCGGCAGTATCCACGGTATGACCAATCGGGCCATCAATTTTATTCCCGAAAATCGGGTACAAGGCTGAACGGATGGTCAGTGGCAGGTTATAGCGATAACTAAAGTAACCTAATGCCATCCCGACCAGTGCATACATGCCCCAACCGGTTAAACCGTAATGGAACAGTGTCCACACCATACCCTGACGGGCCGCCTCAAAGGTCTGGCCTTCGCCCACAGGCGGATTCATATAATGGGAGAGCGGCTCTGCAACCGAGAAGAACATCAAGTCTGTGCCGATCCCGGCCGCAAACAGCATGGCCGACCAACTCAATAAGCTAAACTCAGGTTTGGAATGCTTCGGGCCAAGCTTGATATCGCCATAACGCGAACAGGCAATAAACACCACAAAGACCAGATAAAGCGTCGCTGCTAACAGGTAGTACCAGCTAAATTTATCACTGACCCAGGCCAGTACCACATTCAATAAGTGGTTGGAGAAGTCGTTAAAAAAAATCGTAACCAGTGCAAATGTTAAAATAAGTAGAGCTGAAACATAAAAGACCACACGATTCAAATGATCTTTATTCGCTAATGTAGAATCATCAACCGCTCTTGGATTATCTGTTGCCATACAATCCTCAGGGAGTTAGAGAACAAAAAGAAAATATTCAACCTCGTCTTTCCATTGCATTTTCAATGAAAAGACTGGACTGAATAAAAAATGAAAAATAAAAGTCATTACCCAAATTACAATGTTTCTGATTTTTCAGTTGCAAAATGTGATGGCGGAGTTACTGGTGCTATTGTTTGCGGTGGTTGAGGGCGAAAAGCATCCTGCTTCAGGGCTTTGGCCAACCCAAACATATACAGCAAAATAATAACGGAAAATGGCAAACCACAGAGTACCACCGCGCTTTGCATGGAGTGGAAACTCCCTGCCAAAAGCAGACCGATACTGACAATGGTAATCACCACCGACCAGAAAACTCTTAACCAAATTGGCGAATCACTTTCATTGCTACCCCCTTTCGAGGACAGATTTGCGATCATGAGTGTACCAGAACCCACTGGGGTCAAAAACAATACGAAACAAATCACCACAACAATGCCAGCAATATAGGGGTTGAATGGTAAATATTCGAGAAGCTTGAATAGCGATAAAGCCGCATCGGTCAGTACCATATCGCCGAGCGCCTGCTGCTTCTGGTTTAAAATCAGGTCAATGGCGGTATTTCCAAAAATCGAGATCCAGGCCAGCGTAAAGCCCAGCGGCACCAGACACACGCCCAGCACCACTTCACGAATGGTACGGCCTTTAGAAATACGCGCGATAAACATGCCGACAAATGGCGCCCAGGCAATCCACCATGCCCAGTAAAACACCGTCCATGCACCCTGCCACTCACTTGCCTTGCCATTGTAGAGATACATATCAAAACTCTTGGCAATGAAATGATCAAGGTAATCCCCGGTGTTCTGCACCAGACCATTGAGTAAATGATTGGTTGGGCCGGTGAGGAAGACAAATAACAATAAGGCATACAGCAAACGCAGATTGATACGAGACAGCCAGGCCAGACCTTTTTCAATGCCGACCACCGTGGTAATGGTCGCCACAAACATCATCAATAACACCACAGCAATCAATGTTGTATTGTTATTGGGAATGTCAGGGAGCAGATAGTGCAGCCCTGATACCAGCACCAAGGCACCAATACCGAGGTTGGTGACCAGAGAAATGACAGTCGCCAATATGCCGAAACCATCGACAAAATCACCGACCAGTCCATAAATACGCTCACCAAAAATCGGATACAGTGCAGAACGCAAGGCCAGCGGCAAATCCAGACGGAAGGCAAAATAACCCAGCGTCACACCGAGCAAGGCATATAGCACCCAGCCATGTATGCCCCAATGCAGGAAGCTATACATCATGGCATCGCGTGCTGCCTGTACTGTACCGCCGGTCCCTTCCGGGGGGCGCAAAAAGTGGTCCACCGGTTCAGCCACGCCGTAATACAGCAAGGCAATCCCGATTCCGGCTGAAAACAGCATCGACACCCAGGCCAGATAACCGAACTCGGGTTTGTCGTCATCGCGCCCTAATGGAATCTGTCCGACCCGCGAAAATGCCAGCCAGGCCACAAAACCGAGACACAGAATAATGACCAGCATGTAATACCAGCCGAATAGCTGGTTGGCCTGTCCTTGGACATAGGTCAGCCAGAACTGGCTTTGCTCAGGAAACAGCACAAACAACAGGCCAAAAATGCCAATACTGATTGCGGAGCTCCAAAAAACAAACAAATTTAAACGTATCGGTTCGGATGCGGATCCTTCATTACTTTTTGACACCATGTTCTTGCTCCTTGCAATTGGTGTACCTTCTTAAAAAATAACAAGATAAGTTCTATTGAACCCTTACCTGCTTATCCATAAGAAGCCTTCATTTATTACTTTAGTTCTATTCTTGCCTAGCAAAAATTCATTGATTTTTACAGATTATACTTTTTATTGATTGAACGTTCAATCAATAAAAAGTATGATAAAAAAATGTTATGATGCTCTACATTGAGAAATGTTGAATAAAAAGCACCTTGGCAGGGCTTTAAATGGATAAGCATGACAAAGCGTAGAGTAAAACCGGAACATGTGCGACGTGAAGAAATCATTAACGCCGCATTTTATGTGATTTCTGAAGTGGGGTTATCCAATACCACCATTGCACAGATTGCAAAAAAGGCCGAGCTATCAACCGGTATTGTGAGTCACTATTTTGGTGACAAACAGGGATTAATTAATACCTGTATGCAGGAAATGCTCAACGTTTTACGTCAGAAAACTGACCAATATAAAACCGAAGCAGATCCACATCCAGAAAGCCAGATCAAGGCAATTATTGATTCCAACTTTGATATCAGTCAGGTCAACAAACAAGCCATGCGGGTCTGGTTAGATTTCTGGTCTGCCAGTATGCACCTTCCCGAACTTGGACGTTTACAACGAATTAATGATCAACGCCTGTATTCCAACCTGAAACATTATTTCCTCATGTTGGTCGATGATAAACAGCAGGCAAGCATTGCCGCCCGCGGACTGGCGGCTTTGATTGACGGATTATGGTTACGTGGCAGTTTAAGCAGTCATGATGAGTTTGACAGCCAGCTAGCCCGTTCCATTGCTTACGATTATGTAAAAACGCAATTGCAATTTGCGAACAAGCCTTTGCAGGAGAAACAGAATGAGTGATGCACAAGTTCATCAATTGTATATCCACGGACGTTATGTCGCAGCGACCAGTGGTAAAACATTTACCAGTATTAACCCTGCCAACGGTGAAGTGATCGCAACACTTCAACAAGCCTCACAACAAGACATTGAAGCGGCTGTTCAAAGCGCACAGCAAGGCCAGAAAATCTGGGCTGCCATGACCGCAATGGAGCGTTCCCGTATCCTGCGTCGTGCAGTTGATATCTTACGTGAACGTAATGATGAGCTTGCCCAGCTCGAAACTCTCGATACTGGTAAAGCCTACAGCGAAACATCAACTGTCGATATCGTAACCGGTGCCGATGTACTTGAATACTATGCAGGCCTTGCAACCGCCATTCAGGGCGAACAGGTTCCCCTGCGTGAATCAAGCTTCTTCTATACGCGTCGTGAACCCCTCGGTGTCGTGGCTGGGATCGGTGCCTGGAACTATCCAATTCAAATCGCCATGTGGAAATCTGCCCCTGCCCTGGCTGCGGGAAATGCCATGATTTTCAAACCAAGCGAAACCACACCACTGACTGCATTCAAACTTGCAGAAATCTATACTGAAGCGGGCGTGCCAGACGGCGTGTTTAACGTGGTGCAAGGTGCAGGTCGTGACATCGGCCAATGGCTGACTGAACATCCGGTGATTGAAAAAATCTCGTTTACGGGCGGCGTCGAAACCGGCAAGAAAGTCATGGCAAGTGCTGCAGGTTCAACCTTGAAAGAAGTGACCATGGAGCTTGGCGGTAAATCTCCGCTGGTTATTTGTGAGGATGCCAATCTTGACCGCGCTGCGGATATTGCAGTGATGGCAAACTTCTTTAGTTCAGGTCAGGTGTGTACCAACGGCACGCGCGTATTTGTACCAAAAGCCATGCTGGCTGATTTTGAAGCAGCGATTGTGGAACGAGTCAAACGTATCCGTATCGGTGATCCAATGGCTGAGCAAACCAATTTTGGTCCACTCACCAGCTTCCCGCATATGGAAAAAGTGTTGTCATTCATCGAGTCTGGCAAACAGCAAGGTGCGAAAGTTCTGATCGGTGGTGGCCGTGCTACTGAAGGTGATCTGGCCAAAGGCGCCTATGTATTACCAACCGTTTTCAGTGATTGCCGAGATGATATGGCAATTGTGCAGGAAGAAATCTTTGGTCCGGTGATGAGCATTCTCAGCTATGACACTGAGGAAGAAGTGATTCGCCGTGCCAATGCCACAGATTTCGGTCTGGCAGCAGGTGTGGTGACTCAAGACATTACCAAGGCACATCGCATTATTCACCAGCTTGAAGCCGGCATCTGCTGGATCAATACCTGGGGTGAATCTCCTGCGGAAATGCCGGTCGGTGGCTATAAGCAATCAGGCGTGGGCCGTGAAAATGGCTTAACCACATTGGGTCATTACACCCGTATCAAATCGATTCAAGTTGAGTTAGGTGAGTATCAAAGCATTTTCTAATGCGCTCACCCTTCCCCCTCAAGATTAATCCTATGTGCCCTGCCATCAGCTGATGGCACTGGCACTCTCCAGAATACAAAAGGGATAACGATGAATACTCAAGCATATGACTACATTATCATTGGCGCAGGATCTGCCGGAAATGTGCTCGCAACACGTCTGACTGAAGATAAAGATGTGTCTGTTTTACTCTTGGAAGCCGGTGGCCCAGACTATCGTTTAGATTTCCGTACTCAAATGCCAGCGGCGTTGGCCTTCCCATTACAAGGCCGTCGCTATAACTGGGCTTATGAAACCGATCCTGAACCACACATGAACAATCGCCGTATGGAATGTGGTCGTGGTAAAGGTTTAGGCGGTTCTTCCCTGATTAACGGGATGTGCTATATCCGTGGTAATGCCATGGATCTGGATCAGTGGGCAAGCATGAAAGGTCTGGAAGACTGGACTTATGCAGACTGCTTACCGTATTACAGAAAAGCTGAAACTCGCGATATTGGTGCCAATGATTATCACGGCGGTGATGGCCCTGTTTCAGTAGCAACGCCTAAAAATGGTAATAATGTGCTATTCCATGCCATGGTTGAAGCAGGCGTTCAAGCGGGTTATCCACGTACCGATGACTTAAATGGTTATCAACAAGAAGGCTTTGGTCCAATGGACCGTACTGTGACCCCAAAAGGTCGTCGCTCAAGTACTGCCCGTGGTTATCTGGATATGGCCAAAGGTCGTCCGAATTTAACCATCATCACCCATGCCACCACCAATAAAATCTTGTTTAATCAAAAACAGGCTGTAGGCGTGGAATATATTATTGGTGCAGATCAAGCCAATATGAAACAGGCACAGGCCAAGCGTGAAGTCTTGCTTTGCGCAGGTGCGATTGCTTCACCACAAATCCTGCAACGTTCAGGTGTAGGTGAAAGCACGTTCCTGAAATCGATGGATATTGATGTCGTACATGATCTACCGGGTGTCGGTGAAAACCTGCAAGACCATCTGGAAATGTATTTGCAATATCAATGTAAGCAACCTGTTTCACTTTACCCTGCCCTGCAATGGTATAACCAGCCTGCCATTGGTGCCGAGTGGTTATTCAACGGTACCGGCGTTGGTGCAAGCAACCAGTTCGAAGCGGGTGGTTTTATCCGTAGTTCGGAAGAATTTGACTGGCCGAATATCCAGTACCACTTCTTGCCTGTGGCGATTAACTACAACGGTAGTAATGCGGTGAAAGAACACGGCTTCCAGGCGCATGTTGGTTCAATGCGTTCACCTTCGCGTGGTCGGGTCAAATTGAAATCAAAAGATCCGTTTGAGCATCCAAGTATCCTGTTCAACTACATGTCAACCGAACAGGACTGGCGTGAGTTCCGTGATGCGATCCGTATCACCCGTGAAATCATGGCGCAACCTGCGCTTGATCCATATCGCGGTGAAGAAATCAGCCCGGGTAAACATATCCAGACCGATGCCGAGCTGGATGAGTTCGTGCGTACCCATGCCGAAACCGCGTTCCATCCATCATGTAGCTGTAAAATGGGTGAAGATGAGATGGCGGTGGTCGATGGTCAAGGTCGCGTTCACGGCGTACAAGGCTTACGTGTAGTCGATGCCTCAATCATGCCATTGATCATTACCGGTAACCTGAATGCCACCACCATCATGATCGCAGAAAAAATTGCCGATCAGATCCGTGGCAAAAAACTGCCGCGTTCAGAGGCAGGTTATTACAAAGCGGGTACAACCCCGGCACGCCAAGCGCCATTACGTCCAATACAATAAAAAGGAAATTCCTCTAGGGAATACCCGGGGCTTCGGCTTCGGGTTTCACTTCATTCAGGGAGAAATGATGAAAAAAACGTTGTTTGTAATTGCACCCTTGGCTTTTTATTTTCAAAGCACCCACGCCACTGAACCCACCTCACCTTACTCTGCCAATCTCACCGCTGCCAGCCAATACGTCTCACGCGGTTTCCAGCAAACCTGGGGCAAAGCGGCCTTGCAAGGGGGGCTGGACTACAACCATGACAGCGGTTTTTATGCAGGTACCTGGGCATCGACCGTAAGCGATCATTTTATTCGAGACGCATCAGTTGAATGGGACGTGTACACGGGTTATAGCCGTACGATCGGGGATTTTACCGTCGGCACTAAAGTCGCCTATTACTATTATCCAGGCGCAAAAACCACGGCTGACACAGGCAACACCCGCTTTGATTATGGAGAAATCATTCCTGAAATCAGTTACGGGCCGCTCAGCGTTAAATATGCGATTACCTATACACAGGACTATTTTGGCAATAATTCAGATACCTTAGGCATCGGCAATAATAAGCACTCACGTGGCTCAGGTTATCTGGATGTAAACTGGTATCAGCCCATTACTCAAGGCTGGTCAGTGAATGCCCATTACGGCAATCAGCGCATCAAAAACTTTTCAGCAGCCAACTTTCAGGATGCCAGTTTTGCAGTGAACAAAGAATTGCCCTATAACCTTTCCGGCAGCCTGATCTATAGCAAAGCCTGGGATAAAGACGGTTTTTATCAGCAATATAGCAATGGCAATCCCAATGCTAAAGTCTCCAATCCGATTGATTCCACCGTGACATTCTCACTGACCAAAACCTTTTAATCAGGACAGTATCAATCAAAGCTCAATAAAAAAAGCCGCTACATTGACAGCGGCTTTTCTCATTTTCCCTGTTAAGACTTGATCAGTTCAATGCCTGAGCCCGCCCGTTTTGGATCAATCAGAATTTTGGCATGTTGTTCTGGATCACGTAAGGCTTCAAAGGCATGACTCACCCCTTCCAGTCCTACGACACCGGTGATCAACGGTGAACAATCAATCTTACCTTCCGCAATCATATGCAGGGTGTCACGGAATTCCAGCGGGGTATAGCCCAGCACATACTGGATTTCCAGTTCCTTATTAATCGCCAATGCAGGTTCAATCTTGTCGCTTTGCATGCAGACACCCACGCCGATAATCCGTGAGAACAGCGGTGCACCCTCCAGAATCTGCTGCATGATCCCAGCCACACCCACGCATTCAAATATCACCGGACGTTTCGGTAATACGCCGAGTTTATCGCCAACGCGCATGGCATTCACCCAAGGTAGTGAGTAAGTCTGAACCTTATCAAAAATCCCCATGCCCATATTAATCGCTTCGGAGACATTGCCTAATAAGCCAAGCTCTTTCCAACTGCTAAATGGCGATTGCTGTTGCGGATCAATCAAGATATCCGCGCCACATTGCTCAGCCAGACGACGGCGGTTCGGCGAGAAGTCACTGGCAACCACGGTTTTAACACCTGCCGCCTTGAGCATAAGAATTACCCCCAGACCAACAGGACCACAACCGATCACAATGGCAGGCTCATTTTTCTTGATTCGACTGCGACGTACCGCATGTAAGGCAACGGCCATCGGCTCAGTCAAGGCAGCACGATCCGCGTCCAGACCATTTGGTACGGCAAACATCAAACTGGATTGCACCAGTACCTGCTCGGCATATCCCCCGGAAGCACTCGGTGACAGCCCAGTCGGCATATAACCTTGCGGATCGACATTTAATAAAGGCATGGCACAAACCAGCGTATCTGCTTTTAATTTACGTCGTGTTTTTGGGCCGTAATCCAAGACCTTGCCGCAGAACTCATGACCAAACACCAGTTTATCCGAGGACTTTGCTACCCCATTAAAACCGACTCGCGCAGCCAGATCATGCATGTGATCACAGTGATGCTGCATGTGTAAATCAGAACCACAAATCCCGCAGCGGACCACTTCAAGTAAGACTTGCCCCTTTGCAGGAACCAATTGAAGGCTGTCTTCCAGTTTTAATTCAGCGTTATGACAAATCAGAGATTTCATCGGATGCTTTCCTTTTTTGTTTTATTCACCTTGTTTACCTTGAGCACTTTGACTTGTTGCAATGCCAAGCAAACAATACATAACTCAATCCTGACAAGGATAATTGTCAAAAACCATGACCTAAACATCAATATATCGCAGCAACAAAGTCAGCCCCCTGGTGATCGCCAATGCATTAAAAAAAGTTTAAAAATTATTCTCATTTAACTTCAAATAGATGCATCGATATCTTTAAACAATGTGTCTGTTTTGATTAAAACGATCAAATTTAAGCCTTGCATTTAATAGTGTCATTATGCCAATATATATTTAATGGCTTTAAGCCACTATAAAAGAGAAGCTAAAAATGACGATTCAACTTATGACAGCTCAAGCGAATGTTCCCATCGAGTTTTTGCAGTTTTCAGGTGGTGAACGTCATATTCAACTACAACCTGAGTTGTTAAACCAATTACAGGCCAATACCCAGATCAAAGCCTCTCTACAGAACAGCGCAGATGTGATGGATTATCTATTACTGGAAAATGTGTTACTTGAACAAGGCACTCGCGTTTCGGTGGAAATCCCTTATTTTCCCTATGCACGCCAAGACCGGATCTGTGCACAAGGTCAGGCCTTTTCACTGGATTTAATGACCAGATTATTGAATAGCAACAGCGAAAAATTTGCAGGGCAACGTCAGAAAATTGTGGTGTGGGATTGTCATAGCCCAATGACCCTTGAGCTGTTACGCAAAAATACCCGCTTCCAAGCGGTGATCAATATCGAACCGATTGAGATTATCCAGCAAAGCCCAGCCTTGATGCAGATTTTAAGCGCTGACAATACGGTATTGATCTGCCCTGATGCAGGCGCAACACAACGCACTCAAGCGATTGCCAACGGTATCAATCCGCAACGCCAACACGCCATTGAAGTGATTCACTGTGAAAAGCAACGCGACCCAAGTACGGGAAAAATTACAACAACGGCGGTAGATAGTCCTGATTTGACAGGAAAAACAGCCGTGATCACCGATGATATTTGTGATGGTGGTGCCACTTTTATCGGGATTGCCAAGCAACTACGCAGCTTAAATTGTCAAAACATTATTTTGTATGTCACGCATGGCATTTTTAGCAAAGGTCTGGCGGTCTTTGATGGCTTGGTCGATCAGATTTTTACCAGCAATAGCCTGCCACAAGCAGAAGCAAGCAAACTCAACATCATCAATTTTCAAAATTAAGATTTAAAGCACGAGGCCGATAACAATGAGTATTAAAATTAACCCGCTCAATGCAATTGATTTCTACAAAGCAGATCACCGTCGTCAGTATCCAGTGGGAACTGAATACGTCTATGCCAACTTTACCCCACGTTCATCACGTTTAGCCAAAATGCTGCCTGATTTTGATGACAAGATTGTATTTTTTGGTCTACAAGGCTTTATCAAACACTTTCTGATTGAAACCTGGAACGAAGGCTTCTTCAATCAACCTAAAGCCAAAGTGGTGGCAGCCTATCAACGCCGTATGGACAATGCATTAGGTGAAGGCGCAGTGCCTGTCGAGCACATTGAAGCCTTGCACGATCTCGGTTATTTACCATTAAAAATTAAAGCCTTGCCAGAAGGCAGCCGGGTCAATATCAAAGTGCCGGTATTAACCATTATCAATACGGATCCGAATTTCTTCTGGTTAACCAATTATATTGAAACCGTGCTCAGTGCCGAGTTATGGAAAAGCTGTACCACGGCCAGCATTGCCTATGAATACAAACGCTTGTTGACCCAATATGCAGAAAAGACGGGCGCTCCTTTAGACTTTGTTCCGGTTCAAGGCCATGATTTTAGTAGCCGAGGCATGAGTGGGATCTATGATGCAGCCCAGTCAGGTGTAGGCCACTTGACCAGTTTTATCGGGACAGATTCTGTCGCTTCGATTGACTATGCCGAAGAGTACTACAATGCCACAGGTATTGTAGGCGTTTCAGTACCGGCCACAGAACACAGTGTGATGTGTATGGGCAGTGAAGAAAGTGAAATTGAGACCTTTAGACGTCTGATCTGCGAGCTCTATCCTGCCGGTGTGGTCAGTATCGTGTCTGATACCTGGGATTTCTGGCGTGTCATCACTGAATTTAGCGTGGCATTAAAAACAGAGATTTTAAAACGCCAACCGAATGCGCTCGGACTTGCCAAAGTGGTGTTCCGTCCAGACTCAGGTGATCCAGTGAAGATTATCTGTGGCGATCCTGAGGCAGAGCGAGACAGTCCTGCTTATAAAGGTGCAGTGCAATGTTTATGGGAAATTTTTGGCGGTACCGAAACAGCGCAAGGCTATAAAGTCCTTAACGAACGTGTTGGCTTAATCTATGGTGACTCAATTACCCTGGAGCGTGCCCAAAATATCCTAAAAGGTTTGCAAGCCAAAGGCTTTGCTTCAAATAATCTGGTATTTGGGATCGGGAGCTACACCTATAACTATTTGACTCGCGATAGCTTTGGTTTTGCCGTCAAAGCCACTTGGGGTCAGGTTAACGGTGTCGGTCGTGAACTGTTCAAAGACCCAGTGACCGACTCTGGTGTTAAAAAATCAGCCAAGGGCTTATTACGCGTTGAACAGACTGAGAATGGTTTTGAGCTCTTTGATCAACAAAACTTTGAACAGGAGAACATGGGTGCACTGCAAACGGTATTTGAAAATGGCCAATTGGTAAGAGAATGCTCGCTTGATCAGATTCGGGAAAGATTGGTCTAAGCAAAACTCTCTATGATTAAAACACATCCAGTGATTAGATACTCGGAAAAGTCATCCGCAACCTGAACAAGCCAAAGCGACTAAAGCTTTGGCGTAGTGCAAGATAAATGAAATGAATAGTTAAGCGCTTAAGCAAAGCTTTCGCCTTGCGGTACGGCAAAGATTATCAATCTTTGCTATCTCGTACCTCAGGTTTTGCCTACTTTTGCCAAAAAAAAAAGGGGGTCGAGCCTGAACAAACTAAAGCGATTAAAGCTTTAGTGAAGTGCAAGACGTAGTGGCTTATCCTAAAATATGATGAGAACCCAATAAGACTCCGCTATGATATTACTTTATTCCGATTTCTTAATATTTCTATGAGTAAGGAAACTATCCATACCTCCGAACAAGAATACCTTGCCCACTATCAAAAAACCGACTATGACACCCCGCTGTTTACAGTCGATATGGCAATTTTTTCTGTGGCAAAAGGTCAGTTACAGGTATTAATGATCCAGCGCTCCAACTTCCCTGAAAAAGGTAAATGGGCCCTTCCCGGCGGTTTTGTTGATTTAAAAACCGATCCGGATTTAATGGCAACAGCACATCGTAAACTACTGGAAAAAACAGGCATTCAATCACCCTATTTAGAACAGGTTGAAACCATTGGCAATCAATATCGTGATCCACGCGGCTGGTCCATCACTGCTTTATATTTCGCTCTGATTGATTTTGAAAAATTTGCAATTCAAGCCACCAGCACTGCAGAACACAGTCAATGGCTTTCAATCGATCAGGCATTACAGCTGGATTTGGCCTTTGATCACAAACAGTTACTGCAGCTGGCATTTGAGCGTCTTTGCAATAAAACCCGATATACCACGCTGCCGGTCAGCTTGATGCCAGAACTATTTACCTTGACCGAATTACAGAACATTTATGAAATTATTCTAGGGCATACTTTAGAAAAAAAATCCTTTAGACGGCGCATGCAAGAGGCTGGTGCAGTTGAAGAAACAGGCCAGCAAAAAATTGTCGGCAAGCGACCTGCGCAACTGTTCCGTTATGCACTCGAGCATTATCATTTTACGTTTCCACGGATGCTAGAAACACCACGCAACCCAACTGAACATGAAAAGAGCTAAGGCAGAACCTTAGCTCTAAACGTTTATTTCCAGGTCTGACGAATCATATCCACCGCTTTTTCAGCAATCATCACGGTCGGTGCATTGGTATTGCCATTGACCACGGTTGGCATGATCGAGGCATCGATTACACGTAGCCCTTCAACGCCATACACTTTAAGTTCAGGATCTACTACCGCCATCTCATCCACACCCATTTTACAACTGCCGACCGGATGATAAACCGTATCGACACGCTGACGTAAAACCTCACGGATCTCATCATCGGTTTTTACATTGGCAGTAAACATATCCTCTTTGATTTTGTCTTGTAAAGCAGGAGCCTGCATCAACTTTTGCGTGACTTTATAACCATCGACCAAATCCTGAAGATCCTGTTCATCCTCAAGGAATTTAAAGTCGATCAGCAATGGATCATCGACATGCTTACCGCTGAGTTTGACTGAACCACGAGCACGTGGATTTAACAAACAGACATGACATGAAATCCCGTGCCCCATATGCATGGTTCGGGCATGATTATCCACTACGGCGATCACAAAGTGTAGTTGCAGGTTCGGTTTGTCTAACTCAGGACGGCTCTTTAAGAAACCACCACATTCTGCATAGTTGGTGGTAAGCAGACCGCGACGTTCTTTACGATAACGTCCCACCTGTTTAAATAGATCCAGACTGCCCCCCATCGAGACTCCAAAGGTACCATCCATCAGCTTGGTTTTATAGGCAAAGATAAAATCTGGGTGGTCATGTAGGTTTTCACCCACTCCTGCAAGCTCTTTTATCACTGGAATGCCGTGCTTTTCCAGCTCCTGACGTGGGCCAATACCAGAAAGCATCAGGATATGCGGTGACTGGAAAGCCCCCGCTGATAATAAGACTTCTTTATCGGCCTTAATCGTGGTGGTCTGGCCTTTATGTTTATACTCAACGCCCACCGCACGGCCATTTTCAATCACAATGCGTGAAACTTTGGCTTGGGTGACTACATGCAGATTCGGACGTTTTCCAATATACGGGAATAAGTAGCCACGTGCCGCACTCCAGCGCTCGCCTTTCTTCTGGGTGACCTGATAGACACCCAAACCCTCTTGTTCCGCACCATTAAAATCATCATTCAGTGGATAACCGACCTGTTTTGCCGCTTCAATGAAGGTTTGCTGATAAGGATTATCTGAATGTAAGTCACTGACATTTAAGGGGCCATGCTGGCCATGATAGTCATTATGGATACGTTCGTTATGTTCTGATTTTCTAAAATACGGCAGCACGTCTTCATATGACCAGCCCGTATTACCCAAGGCTGCCCAGTGATCATAGTCACTACGATGTCCACGGATATAAACCATGGCATTGACCGCCGAACATCCACCTAAACATTTACCGCGCGGCTGATAGCCTCGACGACCATTGAGACCTTTTTGCGGAATGGTTTCAAATGCCCAGTTATTAATTTTCGTGGGAATGCTGATGACTGCAGCGGCAGGTGTATTCACCAGCCAGCTATTACCCTCTCCACCGGCTTCTAATAAACATACCGAAATATTCGGGTTCTCGGTTAAGCGTCCAGCCAGCACCGAACCTGCCGAACCACCACCTATAATTACAAAATCAAAAGCTGTTTGTGTCATCTCAATACTCTGTTTTTTCTTTTTAAAAAGCGGCAATAGTATGCCGAACATGGCATTTCAATACTGTTGTATTTATCTAACCATTTTACTTCATCAAAATTAACTTAACTGGAACGCAATCAAACTACAAGCGCTAAATCTTTCAGTCGATATGCAATAAATCGCAAGTATGCAGAATCAGGAAACAGAGTCTTTCTCCAGTTTTTTCTGTTTTAAATATTCAACATGCTATCGGTCTGTTTTCTAAGATGGCTCCAGTACTTCTTTTTCTATACGATAACGAACTCTTTTTTGTTTCATCGGACTAATCACTTCTTGGTTAAAACCTTTTATATAGTTTAACCAGAATTTACCACGGCATACATTTTCAGGCATTACTGTTTTAAATTCACTCCGTGCGGTAAATACAATAACTGAATGGATATGTTCAAGCGCCAAAACATCATTTAAAACCATTTCCAGTACTTTGCTATGTTTATAGTTCTGATGCAAAGGATTCTGAAACTTATAGCTTTTTTTATAAATTTTCTGTGTCCACTGTTTTTGTCGTGCATTACCAAAAATCCAGCCTGTATAATTTTTGGTTTCGATAATAAATATCCCGTATGGGCTTATCAGAATATGATCAATTTGTGTGGTACCTTGTTCCTGATCTGGCAGCGTACAGTTATTTAATAAGATATATTCCTCACCTAGGTTCTTATTCACATCGGCTGAAACCTGCATCTCACCAACTTTACCTTTAAAATGCGGTGATTTTAAATAAGCAATCAGAATAAATAGAATAAACATCAAAATAAAATAGAAAAACATATCCCCGATCCTACTTATAATTTTTAAACGTTTAAGAAAATAATTTTAATAAGATTTATAAATATCATATTTTAGGTTAGGAAAAAATCCAGACGTAAAAAAACCGCTAAATTAGCGGTATTTTATCTCATCTTTAAGATGATGGTCGGAGCAGTAGGATTCGAACCTACGACCCCCTGGTCCCAAACCAGGTGCACTACCAGGCTGTGC